>NZ_CP028940.1:789701-1114887 GCF_013307205.1 Polynucleobacter arcticus
CGTACACGGCAAAAAAGTTTTCTACATCAAACTGTTTCATGCCATCTTGAGCCAAGGTGGGCACATTAGGCATTAGGGGTGAGCGGTCCGAGGCAGCAATGGCAATCGGACGTAATTTACCGCTCTGAATATGCGGTAGGGATGCAGTCACACTATCAAACATCATCAGCGTATTGCCGGCAATTAAATCCGGCAAGGCGAACGCGCTGCCCTTGTAGGGAATGTGTGTACCAGTAGCCCCAATACGCTGCATGAACAAGGCTGACTCCAGGTGAGAGAGGCTGCCATTGCCCTGGGAAGCGTAATTAAAGTCACCCTTCTTGGATTTAATGAACGTGATGAGTTCCGGTAGATTTTTTGCAGGCACGGAAGGGTTGACCACAATCAGATGGGGAATGGTGCCAAGTAGAGCAACAGGCGCAAAGTCCTTGGTGAGATCTGCTGGAGGATTTTTAAAGAGTGCTTGTGAGATGGATTGATTAGTCAACGCACTAATGTGAATGGTATAGCCATCAGGAGCAGCTTTCGCAGCTGCACCCAAGCCAATCATGCCACCAGCACCAGGCTTATTTTCAATAACGATGGGTTGACCCAGTGCTTCGCCTAGGGGGACAGAAACTGCTCGCGCAAACGCGTCAGTAGAGCCACCTGGAGGGAATGACAAAATTGCGACCACAGATTTTTTTGGCCAATCCGCATCTGGCGCCGCTGTAACCTGTCCGAATAAACCTATTAGGGCAGCTAAACCCAACAATGGCTTAGAAAAACGTTTCAATGTATTCATTTGGATATCCAGTTTGTAAATGAGTAATATAGTATTAGAAGAATACGCCTATGTAGCGTGACCCATAAAAACTAATAACGAGACCACTATGACTGTAGCAAAAACCGCAAATCCGATTGACATGTCGGCCTATTGGATCCCTTATACGCCGAACCGCTACTTTCATCAGAATCCCAAAGTGATGGAGTCAGCAAAAGGAGCTTACTACTTCGACAATCATGGCCGTAAATTGTTTGACGGACTTTCGGGCCTGTGGTGCTCTCCTTTGGGGCATGGTGATCCACGAATTGGTGCAGCTATTCAAAAGCAATACGAAACCATGGATTACTGCCCGGCATTTCAGATGGCGAGTGAGGCTACCTTTACGTTGGCTAGCCGGATTGTCGATATGGCGCCAGCGGGTTTAGACAAAGTTTTCTTTACTAACTCAGGATCAGAGGCAGTAGATACTGCACTCAAAATGGCTGTTGCCTATCATCGCTGTATGGGCAATGCTTCACGCTTTCGCATGATTGGTCGCGAGCGCGCCTATCACGGCGTAGGCATTGGAGGTATTTCCGTTGGCGGGATTGTTGCCAATCGCAAAGCATTCGCCAATATGATGATGAATGGAGTTGATCATCTGCCGCATACATTCAATCTCTCTCAAATGGCTTTCTCAAAAGGGCAGCCTACCTGGGGTGCGCATTTAGCAGATGAGCTGGAAAATATCGTCACTTTGCATGATGCCAACACCATTGCCGCAGTCATTTTGGAGCCGGTACAAGGGTCAACAGGCGTTCTGGTACCGCCACAAGGCTATCTTCAAAAAATCCGCGATATTTGTACGAAGCACGGCATTTTGCTTATCTTCGATGAGGTCATTACAGGCTTTGGGCGACTGGGTACCAACTTCGGCGCAGATCTATTTGGTGTCACCCCTGACATGATTATCTTTGCCAAGGCCATTACCAATGGCGTGATCCCTATGGGCGGTGTAATAGTGCGTGGTGATATTTACGATGCCATCATGGCGCAGGGCGGCCAAGAGCAGACAATTGAATTCTTCCATGGCTATACGTATTCGGGCCACCCCATTCCAACAGCTGCTGCCCATGCTGTCTTAGATATTTTTGAGTCCGATAATTTGGTGAATCGTGCGAAAGCCCTTGAGCCTGTCTTAGAAAATTCGTTACATGCGCTTAAGGGTAAAACAGGCTTACTGGACATCCGCAACTGCGGTCTCTCTGGAGCTGTCGACTTGGTGCCTATTGCTGGTAAGCCGGGATTGCGGGCGATGAAGACTTTGGAGGCCTGTATTAAAAGAGGTGCATTAGTACGTATTACAAACGATACGATTGCAGTCGGCCCCCCATTCATTTCAACGCCAGCAGAAGTAGAATTCTTGGTGAGCGTATTGAGTGATGCAATTGATGATGCAATGAAGTTGGGTTAAGTGTAGAGCAAGCTTCAGTAAGCTACATGCGCTTTAGTTAAACAGGTGGTACAGCACCGGAATGGCTACCGCACTAATCACGCCATTCATGCCCATCGCCAAGCTGGCATAAGTGCCTGCCTCGGGATGAATGCTAAATGCGCGTGAAGTGCCGATGCCGTGGGCTCCAATACCAATGGCAAAGCCGCGTTGCCACCATGCCTTCATCCCCAATGCATTAAGAATAAATGGCGCCAAAATAGCCCCGAGTATTCCAGTAGTCACAGCAAAGATCGCTGTCAAAGTTGGAGATACTCCAATGCGTTCAGCGATGCCCATTGCAATAGGCGCGGTTACAGACTTGGGATACATTGCGCCAGTAATGCTCTCATCAGCCCCCAATAATTTAGCGATGTTCACCGCGCTAATAATCGAGACTAAGCCACCCGCAATTAGTGACGCTATTAAGGGAATGGAGCGACCCTTCAGGCTTTTGAGTCCCCTATAAATCGGGATCGCTAAAGAGACGGTAGCGGAACCCAAGAGGAAGTGAATAAACTGCGCGCCTTCAAAGTAAGTCGAATAGGGCATCTCAATAAACTGAATGATGCTGGCTACCAAGATGATGGCAATGGCCACCGGGTTGGCTAGAGGATTCTGTTTAGCGGACTTGTAAACCCAGAGACCGGTTTGATAAGCAGCTAAGGTAATAAAGAGGGCAAACAAAGGGCTACCGGATAGGTATACCCAAATTTCAACTATGGAGTGTTTTTCGCTCACTGATCCACCTCTGTGGGCTTAGAGCTTAAAAAACGAACCAGGACCGCGCTGGTGGCAATTGTCAGAATGACGCTGCCTACCAAGGCACTCACAATAGCTAGGGCATTGGCTTTGAGTTGCGGCAGAAACAGGACTACGCCAACTGCAGCAGGAACAAATAGAAGACCAAGGTACTGACTGAAGGCATCAGCAACAGTCGCTAACTCTGGATTGATTCCTTTGCGCAGTGCTAGCCAGGCAATCAGGAGCACCAGTCCAATCACGGGGCCGGGCAGTGTCGGCAGGACGAACTTAGAAACAAGCTCACCCAAGCTTTGAAATAACAGAATTTGAACCAGTCCAGAAATCATGCCTTGATCTTACTGCTCTGCAATATATGTTGCAAAGCAATATATAAATTCTTGTTTTAATATAAACCTAATAAAAGTAGGATATAAAAATAACAAAAGCTGAGGACATTCTGAAAAGAAAAGTTCTTAAATTACAAAACCAATAGGAGAGCGTTAATGGCTGACTTAAACATCAACGGTAAAAAGTACAAGATAGATGTAGATCCAGAAACCCCATTGTTGTGGGCCATTCGGGATCATGTGGGTCTGACTGGTACTAAATATGGTTGCGGTGTTGGTCAATGTGGTGCGTGTACCGTATTGTTCGATGGTCAAGCGATTCGAAGCTGCGCTATTCCAGTGAGCGCTGCCGCAGGAAGAAAGATTGAAACGATTGAAGGCCTTGCTAAGAATGGCCAACTCTCAAAAGTTCAAAAAGCATGGGTCGATAATCAGGTACCCCAGTGCGGTTACTGCCAGTCTGGCATGGTGATGGCCACTACCGCTTTGTTACGTAACACCCCGAAGCCTACTGATGCGCAAATTGATGCAGCAGTCACCAACATCTGCCGTTGTGGAACCTTCCAACAAGTGCGTGATGCTATTCATGCTGTGAGCAAGGCATAAGGAACGATCATGACTAAAACAATTCAAAACACAACTAATACAGTAATCAATTCAGAGATCAATTCAGAAGCTACGAATACTTCCCGTCGTCACTTTATTGTTGGCTCTAGTGCCATCGCTACTGGTTTAGCAATCGGCTTTGATTTCTCATTGATGTCTTCAGCTCATGCTGCAATGGGTTCTGGTACCACCGCGATGACTCCCCTAGAGACGCCGGAGATCGGTGTTTGGGTCGAGGTCAGGCCGAATGACGATGTCGTGGTGCGTATCGTGCGCTCTGAGATGGGTCAGGGAACCATTACTGGTTTGGCTCAAATGGTTGCTGAAGAACTGCAATGTGATTGGAAAAAAGTTTCTTACGACTATCCGTCACCTGCCGAGAACCTCAAGCGCAATAAAGTATGGGGTAGTTACTCCACCGGCGGCAGTCGTGGGATTCGTACCTCTGAACAATATGTTCGTAAAGGGGGCGCCGCAGCCTGCATGATGCTTATCCAGGCTGCAGCTAACCAGTGGAATGTGCCTGTATCAGAGGTCGTCGCTAAAGATAGCGTCATTACCCACACACCTTCTGGCCGTAAAACCACTTTCGGCAAAGTATCCGTAGCAGCTTCTAAGTTAGAGGTACCTAAAGAAGTTCCTTTAAAGGATCCTAAAGATTGGACCGTGATTGGTAAGTCAGTAAATCGTATTGACGGCACTGCGGACAAGGTCAACGGCAAGCAGGTATACGCCATTGACTTGAAGTTGCCTGGAATGTTGGTAGCAACCATTCATGAGTCTCCAGTCTTTGGTGGCAAAGTGAAGAGCTATGACGCTAGTAAAGCTTCTAGCATGAAGGGGGTCAAGAAGGTGATTCAGGTGGGTGACTCTTCTATCGTGGTTATTGCTGATACTTTTTGGCAGGCAAAGACTGGCTTAGATGCTGTCAAGATTACTTGGGATAACGGTAGCAATGGTGATGTCTCTAGTGCTTCTATTAAGAAGATGCTCGAGGGCGGCTTAACTGCGAACGATACCTTTGTGGGTAATGCAAATGGTGATGCTAAGGAAGCAATTTCCAAGGCATCTAAAACAATCGAAGCCACGTACTTCTACCCATTCTTGAATCATGCGACTTTAGAACCGCAAACAGCTACAGCGAAATGGACGCCAGATTCTTGCGAGGCTTGGGTTCCGACGCAAGATGGTGAAGCTTCTTTGGCCGCAGTGATTGCAGCTTCAGGCTTGCCTGCTGAAAAATGTAATGTATACAAGGTAAATCTTGGCGGTGGCTTTGGTCGCCGTGGCGCCTTCCAGGACTACACAACCCAAGCAGTCAATATTGCTAAGCAAATGCCGGGCACTCCAATCAAATTGATTTGGACCCGTGAAGAGGATATGACTCAAGGCCGTTATCACCCGGTAACGATGTGTAAGATGACTGCCGCTATTGATGATAAGAAAAATATCACCGGCTTAGATATGCGTATCTCCAGCCAATCTATCTTGGCTTCTGTGCGTCCAGCAGTAGTTGCCGCTAATAAAGGTAAGGATCCAGTAGTCTTCCAAGGGCTTGACGCTGCGGGTGAGCATGGTATTACGTACAGCTTCCCGAATTTGATGATTGACCACGCTATGCGTAACACGCATGTACCGCCAGGTTTTTGGCGCGGCGTCAACGTCAATCAAAATGCGATCTTCCTCGAAACCTTTATGGATGAGATGGCTGAAGCTACTGGTGTCGACGCGGTAGAGTTCCGTCGCAAGCATATGGAAAAGTTCCCGCGCGCAGTAGCAGTATTGAATGCGGTTGCTGACGGCATTGATTGGACTAAGCCGGCTAAGCCAGGCGTATTCCGCGGTGTTGCCCAGATGCGCTCTTTTGGTAGTTATGTCGCTGCTGCTTGTGAGCTATCAGTCACAAATGGTAATGAAGTAAAAATTCATCGCATCGTTGCTGCAACTGATCCGGGTTATGTTGTGAATCCAGCTCAAGTAGAGCGTCAGGTATCAGGCTCCTTCATGTATGGTTTGTCTGCTCTTTTTGAAGAAGAAATTACGATTGAGAAGGGCGCAGTGGTACAGAAGAACTTTGATACCTTCAACTCCATTCGTCTGGCACAGATGCCTAAAGTGGAAACGATCATCATTCAAGGTGGCGGTAAAGAATGGGGTGGGGTTGGTGAGCCAACAATTGCCGTAGCAGCACCAGCAGTACTCAATGCAATTTACCGAGCTACTGGTAAACGCTTGCGTACAGTGCCATTGAAAAACAGTGGCATCAAGTTGGTGTAAGTGAGATGTTCATGGGATTGGGTAAGGGTAAGAGGTGATGAGGAGCGTACTGGCAACGATCTTGCTAGGAACTTCGATCTTATCCCTTGCTAATCAAGCCCAAGCTCAAGCCCAGGCTCAAACCTGGTCAGGGGATTCCATCGTGAATCCCCTCACTTCATCTGCAGGTGATCCAGCCAAAGGTCGAATGATTGTGGCAAGTCGTCAAACAGGCTTATGCCTTCTCTGTCATAGCGGACCTTTTCCGGAAGAGCGCTTTCAGGGAAACTTAGCTCCTGATATCGGCGTTAGCGTTGGGCATCTCAGCGAGGCGCAATTGCGAGCCAGAATAGTCGATCCCAGTCGCTTTAATCCGGGTACGATCATGCCCTCCTACTACCGAACAGTAGGGCTCAGACGAGTAGCGCCAAAGTTTGAAGGTCAGCCAATGCTGAGCGGGCAAGAAATTGAAGATGTCGTCGCTTTCCTGCTGAGCCTGAAGATCAAGACTGTTCAATGAAATCTACACTATCACGATGAGTTCATTAAAAATACATTCCGCCTCCCCTAATTCTCCTAATCTCACTAGAAGACTCTATTTGTCTGCGCTAGGTATTTTGGGTTTGTCGAGCTCGCTTGCCCCATTCTCCGCTCTGGCTAAAAAACCTGAGGCGATGGAGGCGATTGCAAAAATTGTGGGGTCAAATACTATCAAGGAAGGACGGGTCAAGCTGATTATTCCGCCATTGGTGGAGAGTGGTAATTTGGTAGTGCTCAAGGTGAGTGTCGAGAGTCCGATGACCGCCAATGATTATGTCAAAGCAGTACATGTGATTTCTGAAGAAAACCCATCCCCTAATATGTTTGTAGCGTACTTCACGCCGCGCTCTGGGCGCGCAGATCTCACTACTCGTGTGCGGCTGGCTGATTCGCAAAGAGTATGGGCGATTGCTCAAATGAGTGACGGTAGTTACTGGCGGGGTTATGCGGATACCTCGGTGACTTTATCTGCATGCACGGAAATGATATGAGTAAGACCTCACGCACTAGCATCACTGTCCCCGCAACGGCCAAAAAGGGTTCGATTATTGAGATTCGGGCGATTGCCCAGCATGATATGGAAACAGGGTTTCGTTATACAGAGGATGGTAAGCGTATTCCTCGCGATATCATCCGCGTATTCACTTGCTTCTACAACGGAGAAGAAGTGTTTAAGGCGGACTTTTACTCAGGAATTGGTGCAAATCCCCTCATCATTTTTACTACTATCGCGGTCGCATCAGGCACGATTGAGTGCAAGTGGATAGGTGACAACGGTTATGAAGCAGTCACTCAAGCAAATATTACTGTCTCGTGAAAGCTCTACCAATTTGGAGTCGTTGGCTAACTGCATCAATGGCGCTCATGATGGTGCAGCTTGCATTTGCAAGGGAGACGCCAAAAGATAGTCGCCAGTCTAGTTATCAGTTAATGACGGCTGAAAATCAAGCTATGCAAGACGATCCTAACTTAAATCCTGCATTATTTTGGGTGATGGATGGCCACAGCCTCTGGAAAGAAAAGATGGGCAACAAGAATGTGTCTTGCGCATCTTGCCATGGCGATTCTGGAAAAAAGATGACCGGTGTTGCCACTCAATTTCCTAAAGTGATTCGGGGTAAGTTACAGACTCTAGAGGGGCAAATCAATCAATGTCGTACCTCGCAGCAAGATGCTCCAGCACTCGCATATGAAAGTAAAGATCTCCTAGCATTAAGCACATTTGTGGCCATTCAATCCAAGGGCATGCCTATTGCCGTTCAGGAAACGCCTCTGAATAAGCAGGATCTACAACAAGGTAAACGTTTTTTTAATGAAAGAATGGGGCAGCTCAATTTATCCTGTGCGCAATGCCATCAGGATCGCGCTGGCCTGAAATTAGGCGGTAGTCTGATTCCACAAGGACATCCCACCGCTTACCCAATCTACCGCATTGAGTGGCAAACCATGGGCTCTTTACAAAGACGTCTGCGCAATTGTATGAGTGGAGTACGTGCTAAGCAATTCGAGTACGGGTCTACTGAAATGGCTCAGCTAGAGCTCTTTCTCATGTGGCGAGCCAGAGGGATGCCCCTGGAAACTCCAGGGGTGAGGCCTTAAGAAATAGGCTTAGTCTGAGAAGACTACAGAAGTAGCGCTGTTAATTAATACGCGGTCATGCAGGTAATATCGGAGGGCGCGCGAGAGTACGGTGCGCTCTAAATCGCGACCCTTGCGAACCAAGTCTTCCGGTGTATCACCATGCGTGACGCGTGTGACGTCTTGTTCAATGATTGGACCTTCATCTAAATCACTGGTCACAAAGTGTGCAGTAGCGCCAATCAACTTAATGCCACGGGCATGGGCTTGATGGTATGGTTTGGCACCTTTGAAGCTAGGAAGAAAAGAGTGGTGAACGTTGATGCAACGTCCTGATAATTTGGTGGATAAATCATCTGACAAGATTTGCATGTAGCGCGCTAAGATCACCATATCTACTTTTGCATCATCCACAATTTCCAGTAACTTTGCCTCTTGCGTAGCTTTAGTCTCTGGGGTAACTGGCAGGTGATAAAACGGAATATCTGCAAAATCAATACTGGAATACACCTCGCGAGGATGATTGGAAACAATTCCGCAGATCACCATTGGCAACTCACCGTTACGCCAGCGATAAAGGAGATCCACTAGGCAATGATCCAACTTCGATGCCATGATCAGCACACGTTTTAAATCTTTCACAGCGCGCAAGTCCCAAGTGAGGTCAAAGCGTGTCGCAATATCTACAAAGCCTGCTTTGAGGGCTTTGCTATCAGCACTGCAACTAAAGCTAACTCGCATAAAAAAGCGCTTAGAGGCCTTGTCATCAAATTGTTGGGCTTCCTCAATATCACCGCCTAATTCAAAGATATAGGTGGATACGGCGGCAACAATACCCGGACGATTGGGGCAGGTGAGTGTGAGGTAGTAGTTTTCTGGAGTCATGGCTTCTATGTAAAAGGAGATTGCTAATTAAGGGTAATTTTAGACTGCTGACACAACCCTTGGACTAATTCACGGGCGAATAGCGCAAATAGGTCTCTTACTTTGGGGCGCGGTTCAGGGGCGCAGCAGGCTGGCTATCTGCCGGACCGGGATAGGGCTCGCTCATATCCTTGACTGGCGGAATAATAACGTCGGTACAGATCGGCTTGGATCCTAAAGCATTGAGAAAATTACAATCCTGTTTTGTTGCTGCTGAAGCAGCATGCTCAAGTGGCGACTTACCGGTTGTGGCAGTCGATATTAGGCTCGCTGCTGTTGAGGGGTTGGCTACTGCTACCGTTGCAGCTGTAGTTCCAACAGAGCTAGCCGCTGCACTCGTAGCGCCTCCAAGCGCCATGAGTGGTGCCGCACAACCTGTCAGATTGAGGCAGAGCAGTAAGCCGCTCAAGGTAAGGCCGGTATCTAAGAAAAAAGCAGACCACCTTGTTAGGTTTGGTCTGCTTAGATGGGCCATCAAGACGTTGAGTTTATTTGCGTTGGCAAACAACGTTAAAGACTCCAGCCGCCCAAGATTCACTCACGACTGGCTCAAATTCACTATTGGGAGTTTTGTTATCTGAAACTACTTTGCCTGCACCTTTATTGCCGGCAAATTCTTTGTATTCAATAGGGCGGTAGCTAATGGCAGGACAGTTGTATTCATTGATGCCGACGATGGAGCTCACGGGCTGCTTTGTTTTCGGATTCATGCCGGGCTTTTTAAAGTCAAGCATCGACATGATGCGCGCTTTTTCACCAGAATCACTAATGGTGTCAAGGTCTACATAAACCACCATAACTTCATTGGATCCCAACTCTTTCCAGGCGGCAAAGCTATTTGAAAGCGGCAAAAGGGATAGGGCAGTCAGGATGGTAAGTGCGTGAATTTTTTTCATAGATAGCATTGTCATTAGGGTGATTAATGGGGGAGAAGCTGGATTGGATTTAGTAATAGCTATTCTAACTCTCCCGCTTATTTTTCCTTAGTATTAAGATTGAGTTGCCGACTGACTTTTGCGGGCTTCATTTGGAGGGGGAGATACTCATTTTTAGCCCAGAGTGCACTCATATTTCGGTAGAGCTTGCTCTGTACCCAGCCAGATTGACCGGTTTGGTAAATAAAGAGGGATTGCTCTAAATCTGCAAGGTCATAGAGGGTGCGTAGGCTAGGTGCTTGCTTAGTCTCGAAGGGATTATCTGCCCTGAGAAGCTCAAGTCTGCCCACATTGACGGTAAAGCTATCCCCCGGAAATGCTTGCGTCAAATTGAAGAGGCTTCCCAGTAGAGGTACCTTACTAAAAGGACGATGCTCAGAAACTGCAGTATGGGCATTACCCCAAGTCCAATTTTTAGGATTGCTACCAAATTGCGTGCTCAACACTCCTAAAGCCTTATCTAAAGCTGCATTAGAAGCTTCAGCACAACTCTCGAATAGCTCAGTTTTGGGGTCATCACACCACGGACTATTAGGATTTTGTAATTGCAGAGTTAATGCTTGTCTGAAGCTACGACTGCCGTAATTTTCTGTAAACAAATATCCCAGGCGAGAAAAGAGTTTGCGCGTTAGTTGATCGGCCCAGGCATTGAAAATCAGTGCGCCAGCGCTATCCACCCGCATATCCCCCTCAAAATTTCTGGAGAGCTCGAAGGCTTGTTGAGCTAGGGGATGTTTGGACTGAGCAGATTTAAATAGCTCCAATAATGGTGTAGCACCCAAAGAGAGGGTATCGGCCTGCATCGATTTCATGGAAGGAAGATCATGACTTGATGTGTTCTTAATCAGATCCACAATTCTGTCGTAGCGGGTAGGAAGCTCCCAGTCGCCAGTTAATGGATTGGGATTATTGCTGGCCAGTATCTGTTGATTGGCTGTAGCAATCCAATTGGCATCTGGGTTATTGCTATTTGGTAGTTGATCAAATGGTACATAGCCTGTCCAGTCATATTGCTTTTCCCAGCCCAGGGCTGGAGCGACGCCATAGAGCCCTTGGTGCAGAGTCCGCTTAGGTGCAACCCCGGCTGCCTGAAATGAGATATTGCCATCGATGTCAGCAATCACCACGTTTTGCATGGGCGCATAGTTTTTGCGCAGTGCTAGCTTGAAGCTATCCAAATCTTTTGCCTGATTCATTTCCAGCAAACCAGCAACAGATTGGTTTTCTACATCTAAAGCCGTCCAGCGCAATGCCAAAGCAAAACGATCAGTATCGATAGCACGTTTTGCTCTTGCATACGATTCAGAAATCACCGGACCATGTCGAGTTTCTTTGACTAAAAAACGCAGAGGGGGTTCGCCTTTAATGTCGATGATCTCTTCGCGAACTTTAAAGGGAACCAGACCTTCAGGGCTACGATAGACGCCTGGATTTTTGGGGTCTAACTGCTCAATATACAAATCCTGAACATCTGGGCCAGTATTCGTGAAACTCCAGGCAAACTTATCCGTTCTACCTAGCACCACCGCCGGAATTCCTGGAAGGGTAGCGCCAATGACGTTGAGACCCGGAGCCTCTAGGTGGGCCATATACCAAATGGCAGGGGCAGAGAGACCCAGGTGCGGATCGTTGGCGAGCAAAGGCTTGCCAGATACAGTGAGCTTGCCATTGATCGCCCAATTATTCGAGCCAATACCCTCTTTACCCCCTAGCACTTCATTGATGGCCAGCTCGGTTGCGGGAAGCTTCTTCGACTTTTGATCCCGTGCCAATGGATTGGGATTGAATACATTGAGGTCGCGATACATTTTCGCAAAGTCGATATTACTTACGGGCTCACCTGGCGTATACGCTGGCATCACTTCCCATACTTGTTTGGTCGTTAAAAATTGCGATAGCTCGAGACGCTGTAATTCTTTATGCCAATTACCGCCGAGATCTAATGCCATCATCAGCATCCATGCCACGCTATCAGTAGGCGACCAATGGCCCGGTCTAGAATCTGTTAAAAAATATTCCAGAGGAAGTGCCCAGCCTAAGTGGGCATTTCCAGCATTGACGCCATCTGCATAGGATTGAAGCAAACGCTTCGTGGCAACAGGGTAGCGATCAAACTGCTTTTCTGCAGCATGCTTGATGCCAAGCGTGCGAATAAAGCGATCAATTGCTAACGTTTCTTTACCTAGAACTTCTGAGAGTCGCCCGCTCGCTAGTCGACGATTGACCTCCATTTGCCATGAGCGCTCGCTAGCGTGAAGGTAGCCTAGAGCAAAGAGGGCGTCACTCGAGCTCTTAGCCTGGATATGAGGTATGTCACTCTCATCAAAGCTAATGACCACGGCGTCACCCAAACTCTGAATGACTCGCTTTCCAGAGGGGTTGGTATGGGCTGAGAGTAAGTAAATTACTCCGGCAGTAATACTCAAGATCAGGACTGCAGAACTCAGCCAGAAGATGCCTTTAAAGAGGGTTTTAAGACCCGCACTTGGAGTAGGAATTTTCATGGGAATCAGTTTAGTGGGTTTGCCTCGATCGCAGCCTAACCTCGATGAAAGCAGGCTTCCGGCCAGTCAAAAGCCTCGCATGCTAAAATTTTGCTTGTCTTGATTTATTTAGTACGGCTTTATTGCTCGTGCGAGCCCGAGTGGTGAAATCGGTAGACACAGCAGATTTAAAATCTGCCGACTCAAAAAAGTCGTGCCGGTTCGATTCCGGCCTCGGGCACCAATCGATTGATTTCAGGCATCCTTGAAATACTTCCATATTCTCATCCTACTTCTTTGCGCTTCGCCCGCTTTAGCGTCCGAGTTCTTGATATTAACTTGTGAACGCACGGAAAAGAATTACACCGAAGTCTATGAGTTCAAAATACTTCCCGCTTCTAAAACTCAAAAGGCCAAAGTCTTGATCGATGGCCGAGATTTAGATCGCTCCGATGAGATGGGTCATCAGGCGGTTAAAAGCATCGTTGTTACAGAATCAACAATACTCATTTCAATGGAGGCGCACTTTCCACCAGAGAATTTTGATGGCGTGCAATATGGATCAGGATCTGTGATGACGGTGACCACGATTAATCGGTCCACCGGCCAACTCAGAAAAGTCGAAACTATTCGAGGTGGAATTCTCTCTACTACTGTGGGTGAGGGTACAAAGATCTATCAAGAGCAGTGCGTTGCCCCTAAAAAACTTTAGTTTGGCTCTGTGACAAAACCTAATTTAGTCAGGCCAGCGCGACGTGATGCTGCCAGCACTTGAGCAACATATTCATACTTCACGGCTTTGTCGGCACGTAAATTGATTTCTGGTTGTGGTTCTTTTTGGGCGGCTTTTTCAGCATAGCCATCAAAAGTCTTCAAATCAATGAGCGAGCTATTCCAAAAGATTTGACCCTGTGCATCAATGGTGAGCTGAACTGTCTCGGGCTTGACTTCGTTGCGAACGCTATTGGCTTTAGGGAGCTCAATCTTCACTGCTTGTTGGATAACGGGCAGGGTGATGATAAAAATAATTAAGAGCACCAACATGACATCCACCATAGGGGTCATGTTGATTTCCGCCATGATGGCGTCGTCGCTTTGATCGTTTTGCAAGTTGAAGGACATGCTTATTCTCCGGATTTCACGCGGGCACCAGTCACAAAGTAGGCGAGAAGATCATTGCCAAAGCGATTGAGATCGGCGACCAACAACTTATTTGCGCGATTAATCGCGTTAAAGCCTAGCACCGCTGGAATTGCAACAGCCAGTCCTAGGGCGGTCATGATGAGTGCCTCGCCAATTGGGCCGGCAACTTGATCAATTTGTGCGCTACCCGAGCTACTGATGGCAATCAAAGCATGATAGATGCCCCATACCGTTCCAAATAGGCCGACAAATGGTGATATTGCACCAGTCGATCCCAAAAAGGTCAGACCTTTTTGGAATTGTGCGGATACACCGTCAATACTATTTTTTAAGCTCCTCGCCATCCATTCAGAGTAGTTGAGTGTTTGGAGTAGCTCGCGATGGTTGGCGGACTGACTCTGATGGTGTACGGAGGCGCCACTCGCTGCCTTAGCAATCTGATAGTAAGGATTGCTTGCATGATTTGTGAATGCGCTCAGACCTTGATCGTATGAAGTAGCTCGCCAAAATTGGTCCAACTCTAGCTTAAGTTTGTTCAGAGTGCGTAAATCCCAAAAACGTGACAGCAGGATGACCCAGGTCACAACAGAGCAAGTGAGAAGGATGATTGCCACAAAGCGTGTGACTGCATCGCCTTCAAGCCATAAATTTGCCAAGCCAAATGGTGTATTCATAATAATTAGTTCTTTAAATTAAATTTAATTAAAAGGTTGGTAGAAATTCTGGCTGGTGAGCCGTTAACTAAAAATGGTTTGAAACGATAGCGACGACCAATCTCCGTAGCTGCACGATCTAGCCGTGGAAATGAGCTAGGGCGCAGTAGGGCTACATCTTCAACACTCCCTGATTCATCAATTATTAATCTGACCACCACCTCACCTTGCTCTCCAGATCGCTTAGAGAAGGAGGGGTAATAGGCATCTGCATCGGGTTGATACACGACGACCAGTTTACCAATGTCAGTCTGGATTGGTGTGCCACTGGCCCCTGAGGTAGTTGCAGGTGCAACGGTGGCATTAGGAGCTTGGGATTCACTTTTGGATTGCGGAGTGGGTGGTGTTGCAGCCTGTTGCTGGGTTTGTGGTGGACTTGGTGCTTGGGTGGACTTTTCATCCACGGTTTTCTTCTTTTGCTCTTGCTTCGGTTTTGGCGGGGGTGTGGCTGGAGCTGCTTGGGGCTGCTTAGCAGCCTCAGGACTCACGAGATTGGCCATCACCCGTGCATCATCAAGGTTATTTTCATTATCGGGTTTCATGCCGCTCTGAAAACCAATCAAGAAGAGGAAATGCAAACCAAGGACGATGCCAATGATGATCCGTTCGCTGGTATTAAATGGCAAGCGAGCGCTCATTCGGCTGAAGAAGGCGCTCATTTAAAGATGCTCACTAACTGAGATTGAGTGCTGCGCTCATCCAAATCCGATTGCATGAGCTCTTGTGCCATTTGATGTAAAAGTTCAGCATCCTTGCTACTAATGAATTGAATAGCGCCACATTTTCCATTGTCTAGATGCATGCCTTGCGCTTCTAGTTTACGTTTGAGCTGGCGAACTACGGCTTCGCTGGTATCAATTAAATTAACGGAATCTCCCAATAACTTGCGAATGGCTTTTCTCAAGAAGGGGTAGTGCGTACACCCAAGAACTAGGGTGTCAGCACCGGCATCCTGAATAGGCTCAAGATGTTCGGCAAGTAACTCTAGTGTTTCCTCGCTATTGGCTTGACCGGCTTCAATTAAAGGGACTAGACCAGGACCTGCTTGCTTAATAAATTGACAATCATTTGGTAGTGTTGCCAGCAAGGCGTTGAACTTATCGCTTTTCAGCGTAGCTTCTGTAGCAAGGACACCTACGACACCATTGCTCGATTGCATTGCCGCTGGTTTGATGCCAGGCTCCACGCCAATAATCGGAATATGACCTAGTGTCTTACGAATATGCGCGATTGCTTCCGCAGTCGCCGTATTACAGGCCACCATAATTGCATCACAACCCTGGGCTGCTAGATACTGACAGAGTTCCATGCTGCGGGAGGCAATCCACTCGCTAGACTTTTCTCCGTAGGGTGCATTAATAGAGTCTGCCAAATAAATATAGTCATGCTCGGGAAGCTGACGTAGAGCCTCATCCAAAATGGATAAGCCTCCAACGCCAGAATCAAAAACTCCAATGAGTGCCAAGTGGATGGTCTCTTAACTATTTATTGTTATGAAACTATCGTTTTATGCAATCTTGACTGGTATGCCACCAATCTTCGCTTGCCATTCTTTTGGACCAATCTCATGCATCGAGGTGCCATCAGAACTCACTGCTACCGTTACGGGCATATCCTTGACATCAAATTCATAAATGGCTTCCATGCCCAAGTCAGCAAAGCCAACAACCTTAGCTGTCTGAATTGCTTTGGAGACCAAGTAGGCGGCACCGCCCACCGCCATTAAGTACGCAGACTTATGTTTCTTGATGGCTTCAATTGCAGTAGGTCCACGCTCTGCTTTACCAATCATCGAGATGAGACCTGTCTGAGAGAGCATCATTTCTGTGAACTTGTCCATTCGGGTCGATGTGGTTGGGCCTGCTGGGCCAACGGCTTCACCGCCTACTGGATCTACGGGGCCGACGTAATAGATCACCCGATTCTTAAAGCTCACCGGCAGCTCTTCCCCCTTAGCGAGCATGTCTTGGATGCGTTTGTGTGCAGCATCGCGACCGGTCAAAATTTTGCCATTAAGAAGTAGCGTGTCACCTTCCTTCCAGCTAGCTACTTCATCGGCAGTTAGGGTATCTAAGTTCACGCGTTTGGATTTTTTGGTATCCGGTGTCCATGTGACATCTGGCCAATCGGACAAAGAGGGCGCTTCGAGTTTGGCTGGGCCATCACCATGAAGATGAAAATGTACGTGGCGAGTAGCCGCACAGTTAGGAATCATGGCCACTGGTAAGGATGCTGCATGTGTTGGGTAATCTAGGATCTTGATATCGAGAACCGTGGTTAAACCACCAAGACCTTGAGCGCCAATACCGAGCTCATTTACTTTCTTGAAAAGCTCTAGGCGGAGTTCCTCAATACGATTTTGTGGGCCACGAGCAATCAGCTCCTGAATATCGACTGGACCCATCAAAGACTCTTTAGCCATGAGCATCGCTTTTTCTGGGGTGCCACCAATACCAATACCCAAGATACCAGGAGGGCACCAACCAGCACCCATTGTCGGAACTGTTTTGAGAACCCAGTCTACGATCGAGTCCGAAGGGTTGAGCATGACCATTTTGGCCTTGTTCTCAGAGCCGCCCCCTTTGGCAGCGCAAATCACTTCAACATCGTCGCCCGGGACGATTTCATAATGGATGACAGCGGGCGTGTTGTCGCCGGTGTTTTTTCGCTTGCCCGCTGGATCAGCTAAGACAGAAGCGCGTAGCGGGTTATCTGGATTCATGTAAGCTTGACGAACGCCCTCGTTCACCATCTCAGTCACGCTCATAGTGGCATCGCCCCACTGGACATTCATACCAATTTTAAGAAAAACGACTGCTATGCCAGTGTCTTGGCACATTGGGCGGTGACCTTCCGCGCACATGCGGCTATTAGTCAAAATCTGGGCAATCGCATCCTTTGCAGCCGCGCCTTGTTCGAGCTCATAAGCTCTGCCCATAGCAGAGATAAAGTCCTTGGGGTGGTAGTAAGAAATGTACTGAAATGCGTCTGCAACGCTTTGAATGAGGTCGTTTTGTTTAATATTGGTCATCGTAGTGGGCTTAATAAAGTAAGGTTTCTTCTATTTTAAGGGTTTGCCATAGAGCAAATTTAACGGGTTTTTACTTATCCTATGAGCTGTTGGGGATGCGTTTCCCTAATTCTGCTGCATTTTCGTGGAAAAAAACGACTGATTACTGAACAGAAGGGCTGTGAAGCATGGAACCATTAATGCAAGAAAACCGCGTATTTAACCCACCTGCAGATTTTATTAAAGGTGCGACCATTTCAGGAATGGAAGCTTACAACAAGCTGTGTTCTGAAGCTGAAGCAGATTACGATGGTTTTTGGGGTCGCCTTGCCAGGGAAAACATCTTCTGGAAAAAGCCTTTTACTAAAGTTCTCGATGAGTCCAAGGCACCTTTTTACAAATGGTTCGAAGATGGCACTACCAATGCCTCCTACAACTGCTTAGACCGTCAAATTGAAAATGGCCTTGGCAATAAAACAGCGCTTATTTTTGAAGCAGATGATGGCTCCGTTACCAATGTGTCATATCAGGAATTACTTGGGCGCGTAAATCAATTTGCCAATGCCTTGCGCAAGATGGGCATCAAGTCTGGTGATCGCGTGATTATTTACATGGCAATGACCATCGAAGGCATTGTGGCAATGCATGCGTGTGCGCGTATTGGCGCTATTCACTCTGTGGTATTCGGTGGTTTCTCAGCGCAAGCTCTGCGTGATCGCATTGTTGACGTTGGCGCAGTTGCCGTGATTACGGCCGATGGACAGTTCCGTGGCGGTAAGTCATTGCCGTTGAAGGCAATTTGTGATGAAGCACTGTCAACAGGTGAGTGCCCTAACGTAAAGCATGTCATCGTGAACAAGCGTACTGGTTCAGAGGTCACCATGACCCCGGGTCGCGATGTGTGGATGCAAGAAATCGCCGCCAATGAATCTACTGTATGCGAGCCAGAGTGGGTCAGCGCAGAGCACCCCCTCTTTATTCTGTACACATCAGGCTCTACCGGCAAACCAAAGGGTGTTCAACACTCCACTGGCGGTTACCTCTTGTGGGCGATTCTCACAATGAAGTGGACCTTCGATATCAAACCCAATGATGTGTTTTGGTGTACCGCCGATATCGGTTGGGTAACAGGCCATTCCTATATTACTTATGGTCCGCTCGCTGTAGGTGCCACTGAGATTGTGTTTGAGGGTGTGCCAACCTATCCTAACGCTGGCCGCTTCTGGGACATGATTCAGAAACACAAAGCAACGATTTTCTACACCGCACCAACAGCGATTCGTTCATTGATCAAAGCCTCTAGCAATGACCAAGCAATCCATCCAAAGAGCTATGACTTGTCTTCATTGCGTCTCTTGGGTTCAGTTGGTGAGCCCATTAATCCAGAAGCTTGGATGTGGTATTACGAGAATGTGGGGGGCTCACGCTGCCCAATCGCTGATACCTTCTGGCAGACAGAAACCGGTGGTCACATGATTTCTCCATTGCCGGGTGCAACACCCATGGTTCCAGGTTCATGCACCTTGCCATTGCCAGGCATCATGGCGGCGATTGTGGATGAGGCTGGTGTAGATGTAGCGAACGGTAATGGCGGCATCTTGGTGGTGAAGCGTCCATGGCCTTCAATGATTCGGACGATTTGGGGTGATCCAGATCGTTTTATTAAGTCCTATTTCCCAGAGGAGTTGGGTGGCACTTTGTACTTGGCTGGTGATGGCGCTATTCGTCATAAAGATACGGGCTACTTCACCATTACTGGTCGCATCGACGATGTGCTGAACGTGTCTGGGCACCGCATGGGTACGATGGAAATCGAGTCCTGTTTAGTTGCAAATCCATTGGTTGCGGAAGCGGCTGTAGTGGGCCGTCCAGATGAGCTGACTGGCGAGGCTATTTGCGTATTCGTGGTTCTGAAGGGCGGTCGCCCAACAGGCGAAGAGGCCAAAAAGGTTGCTACTGAGTTGCGTAACTGGGTGGGTAAAGAAATCGGCCCAATCGCCAAACCTAAAGATGTTCGTTTTGGCGATAACTTACCTAAAACACGTTCTGGCAAGATCATGCGTCGCTTGCTTCGCGTGATTGCTAAAGGCGAAGAGATTACCCAAGATACTTCAACCCTCGAAAATCCAGCAATTTTGGAGCAGTTAAAAGAGTCTGTTTAAGTAGCTAATGCGGCTTTTAGAGGAAACCCTTCTGGGAAACGTATAATCGAAAGTTGTACGGAAGGGTGGATGAGCGGTTTAAGTCACACGCCTGGAAAGCGTGCGTAGGTTTATAGCCTACCGCGGGTTCGAATCCCGCCTCTTCCGCCAGTAGTATAAAGTCCTTGTAAATCAATAGTTTACAAGGACTTTTTTATTGTTTCAACCTATGTTTAAACCCCATACTGCTAAGTGATTTCTTCACACAAAGAGCTGGCTGATTTTCCTTATCATTCGCGTCCTTCGCTTTTACCAAGGAGGGCTCAGATAAGATTTAAATCTTATCTAAGTAGATTGGAGTGGGAGGGCTCTACTGCGCCCGATGAAAATTAAAGATCTTTTTTGGCGAATTGGAATTAAAAAACAAATCAAGCGCTGCATTAAGGTGATTTTCTTCGCAAATCTATTCCAAGATTCTCTCTACCTTTTCAGACCCATCTTCGTAGATGAATAGAATCTCGTACTCGCCAATAATTTTTGATTTTTTAAGTTTTTTATCGCCCCACTTAATTTCTCTTTGAATTCCCAATTCTTTATCCTCAACGGTAACAAAATTATTATCAAAGTCAGTTTCAATGAGATCGAATTGAACTGCTGTCAATTTAGGTCCACTACCAAAGAGAGTTTTTCTATAGTAAATCATTGCAGCAACATGGGTTGATTTTGTATTATTTGGGGTACTTGGGTTTGGGGTGCTGGTGGTCTGTAACCTAAAGCGCTATGCGGCCTGACATGGTTGTAATGCTTAACCCACTCCCCCACGATGATCTGGGCTTCTTTTAAGCTATAGAAGATCTCCCCATCCAAAAGATTGTCTCTAAAGGTGCCGTTAAAGCTTTCACAAAAGCCATTCTCCCAAGGGCTGCCCGGTTCAATGTAGGCTGTCTTTACTCCAATGCCAGATAACCAACTACGCAGCTCTTTAGCAATAAATTCTGGGCCATTATCACTTCGGATGTGCTCGGGGATGCCGTGAGTAATCATGGCGTTGGCCAGTTGTTCAATCACTTGGATTGAGCCAATTCGTCTAGCGCAGTGGATCGTTAAACACTTTCTACTGAACTCATCAATCATGGTCAGCATCCGGATCTTGCCACCATAAGCGTCCCTGATAAAGACAAAGTCATAACTCCAAACATGATTGGTATGAGTAGCTCGCAACCTCATACAGCTGCCATCGTTAAACCAGAGTCTGCCTCTAGGAGGTTGCTTTTGTGGGATCTTTAGGCCTTCTTGCCGCCAGATGCGAGCAACCTTGGCGGTAGTCGCTTGCCCCCAACCAGCGTTACGCATCATGCCCGCAATAAATCTATAACCGTAACGGCCATAGGTGCTGGCCATGCGGATGACTTCGGCTCTAAGGGGCTCTTCGTCATCTCTAGGCAATGGCATATAGCGATACGCTGCTCTAGATAGCCCCACTAAACTGCAGGCAGTCCGCTCAGAGATAGAATGCTGGTCCATGAGCAGCTGCGCTGCATTTTTACGCCTAGTAGGGCTTAGAAGTTTCCCTTAATGACTTCCTTAAGCATGACTTCTCGTAGCGATAAGTCCGCTACGAGCTTCTTGAGTCGGGTATTTTCCAGTTCTAGATCTTTGTACTTACGAGCTTGATCGACCTTCATGCCGCCATAAATCTTGCGCCAACGATAGTAGCTTTGCTCTACCGTTCCCACTTCTTTACAGGCCTGGGCTAGGGTTTTGCCGTTCGTTGTCAGGACATCGATTTGACGCAATAAGGTGACGATTTGCTCGGGTTTAAGACGTTGGCCTTTTGCCATATTTACACTCCTTTAAGGTGAAGATTATCAAAAATCCTCTCTTCTGGAGTGGTACTAAAAATCAAGTCAGTTCAGTAAAAATAATTTTTTTATAAAGTTCAGCATTTATTAATGTTCTAGAAGTTATAAGTTGTTATTCCACTTTAATCGATTAGAAGTTGAATTCCAAGTATTGAATGAATATCTAGAAGAGGTAAAAATTCAAATTAAGGGTAAGCACTAGTGCCGCACCAATATTGATCAATATCAATAGCTAAACTAAGATGTCAGAATAGAGTCTGGTTTTATAGTGATTTATGCAAAGTGGGTATGCAATGCCTTCAACAAGCGAGATGCAGGGATTTCAGTATTTCATCTATATGGATACGAAAGATCTCATCCATAAAAAATATCAGATTAATGATCGAGAATGCTTTGTCCTAAGAATGATTACTCAATCGTATCTTCAAAACCAGGCAATGCGAGTATCAGATGTCTTGAGGCTCAAGGAGTTTGCATCACCAGCAACTCTTCACAATATTCTTAAATCTTTAATTAAGAAGAAATCTTTGTCTGTATCTACCGATCCGAAAGATGGTCGAGTCAAATATTTAAAGCCAACTACGATGACTCTCAATATGTACAGAGAAATGACTGGAGAGTTCATTAAGATCTCCACGAGCGCATGAGTTGAATAAAGTATCAGCTATTCTTTTTAAGATTACCTAAAATAAGCAAAAAACCGTCTAATTAGGTAGTTTTTGTATTATTTTCTTCTTAATGCCCCCCTAAATTAGAGGGCATATACCCATTAGTTCATCCTATAACCCCCTGTTTTTAATCAAAAAATGGGGTTTTTGATCTTTTTGTTGCATTGCCGCAAATAATTCTTGCGCTGCAATAAAAAACTTCTTAGAATGGTGCATCGCAACACATTTATTAATTTTATAAAAGTTAGGAAAACACCATGTTCCAGAATCAATTAAACGACCAACTCTCACAAGCCCAAACTAAAGCTGTTGAAAATGCTAAATACTTGGCACAAGTTGCTGTTGAAAGCGCAAAAGAATTAGCTGAAATTAATCAAGCTGCCGCTAAAGATGCCTTAGTTGTTGCTCAAGATACCAGCGCACAATTGTTGGCAATCAAAGATGCACAGCAATTTGCAAAATTGGCTCAGCCAGAAACTGCTCAAGAAGCTGCTAAGTATGCTGCTGCCTACCAAGCCAAAGTAAATCAAGTAGTACGTAATGGCAACAAAGAAGTGGCTCAAGTTGTTGAGTCTTCTATCGATGACGCACGCGCTGATATGGTGAAGTTTGTTAAGGAAGCTACTAAGACAGCTCCTGCTGGTGCTGAGGCATTTGTATCTGCATTTGCAACTGCATTTGAAACTTCACTCCAACAGTTCGATCAAGTTCGCGCTACAGCAACTGATGCTTTCGCAAACTTTGAGAAAAGTGTTGATGCTGCATTGGCTAACATTCAAGGTCAATCCGCAGTTGCTAAGCCAGCTACAAAAAGCCGCAAAGCTGCTTAATTAGCCTTAACCGCTTTAAGTGATAAGCCGCCTTCGGGCGGTTTTTCTTTTGCCAGTTGCCGTAATATCTCGGTATCAAACCAAAACGGAGAAAAACATGATCTTTGCAATTCTTTTGATGGACCTCCCCGGCACGGCCGAGTTGCGTATTCAGACACGACCAGAGCATCGGGCTTACTTGGGACAATTTGCTGAAAAGATGGCCTTTGCAGGCCCACTGACGTCGGAGGATGGGCAGACTACGGTCGGTAGCTTATTGGTCATGGACTTTCCGAGTAAGGCAGATGTAGAAGCCTGGCTATCTGATGAGCCATTTACCAAGGCGGGTGTTTATGAGAAGCCAGTCATTCATGTATTTAACAATAGCTGGCCACAACAGGTTGGGTTTCCACCGGCCAAGTAATCCAGTAGACTTCGGGTATGAATTCAATTACATTGCGCCCCTTAGCTTTTGTTGCTGTTATTGCCACCTTTGCTTTATCTGGCTGCGGCTCAATCGAGTCTGCAGCTCAAGATGATTGCACCTCTATTGGTTGGCAGGTTGGTAGCAAGGGCGATAACGACTGCTTCAAAGCACGCGTTTATGAACGCAAACTCGACTACTCACTTCCGCCCGGTGACAAGCCCTCTCCATCAGTGATCTAATATAAGGGTTTACCCTTAATCAATACACTTGAGCGCCGTCAAGGACTTGAGGGTAGAAATAACCCAAAATCATTCGAGCTTTTGGGTTTCCTATATATAGCGAAATACACTTTTTCCGCTAATTCAGGCATTCTCAATTTATGTATTTGGCAGTATTTAACTGTTTAAAAAATTAGCAGCAATTATTGCGACTAGAAATTAGAGACTACATACTATGAATCATCCAAAACCCTCAGTAGAAATCCAAGCTGTTGCCCTAGCAACTGCAGATGATTTAAGGGAAACCATTCGTCGCAAAAGTAAGCTCAAAGGGCGACAGGCCGACGATGTGTCATTGGCAGAAGTTCGCCAGTTGATTGGTGCAGCGGCTGAGCGACGTGACTTGCTGATTGAAAATTTACATAAACTCAATGATGAGTACCGTGCTTTGCATGATCGTCATTTAGTTGCCTTGGCAAAAGAAATGAATTTGCCGATGGCTGAAGTCTATGAAGTGGCTACTTTCTATCATCACTTTGAAGTGGTGCGTGGCAATGATCCAGTAGCGGATATCACTCTGCGTGTCTGCGATGGTATTGCTTGTGAACTGGCTGGCGCGCAAGACCTGCTCGCGAAACTGCCAGCAATCTTAGGTAACCCGAATGTCAAAGTCATCCCAGCGCCATGCATTGGCCGTTGTGAACAAGCCCCTGTAGCAGTAGTCCATCAGTACCCAGTGTTATTTGCAACCACAGATAAAGTCGCTGCCGCTGTCAAAAACGGGCTGACAACTCAGCCAATGGCAAAAGACGATGCCGTATTTGATCCTGCAGCCTTGGCCGAAAAAGGCGTCTCTCCTCAAGGCTTAGACCAAGTAGTCTCACCCGATTATGTTGGTTACGAGTCTTATCGCGCGCAAGGTGGTTATGCCTTAGCAAAAGAAATTGTTGAAGGCAAAAAAGACGGTGAGAGTATTGTCAAGATCATGGAAAGCTCAGGTCTTCGCGGTCTTGGTGGTGCAGGTTTCCCAGCAGGGCGTAAGTGGCGCATTGTGCGAGATCAGCCAGCTCCGAAGTTGATGGCAGTTAATATCGACGAAGGTGAGCCAGGAACATTTAAAGACCGCACATACTTAGAGCGTGATCCACATCGTTTCTTAGAGGGCTTGCTCATTGCTGCCAATGTAGTGGGTATTGATGCTTGTTATATCTATCTGCGTGATGAGTACCACGGTGCCCGTGAAATGCTCGAGCTCGAGTTAAAAAAATTACAAGCCAATCCGCCATTCAAACTTCCGTTGATTGAATTGCGTCGTGGTGCTGGTGCTTACATTTGTGGTGAAGAATCCGCCATGATTGAGAGTATCGAAGGCAAGCGTGGCGAGCCACGGATGCGTCCTCCATACATTGCCCAAGTGGGGTTGTTTGGTCGTCCCACACTCGAGCATAACTTTGAAACTCTGTACTGGGTGCGCGATATTGTTCAGCGTGGCCCAGAATGGTTTAGTTCTTTTGGACGTCATGACCGCAAAGGTTTGCGCAGCTATAGTGTTAGTGGCCGAGTTAAACAACCGGGTGTGAAGTTGGCACCAGCCGGTATTACTATTCAAGAGCTGATTGATGAGTATTGTGGCGGCATGCAAGATGGCCACACTTTCTATGGCTACCTCCCTGGTGGCGCATCAGGCGGTATTTTGCCGGCAACAATGAACGATATTCCACTTGACTTTGATACCTTGCAACCCTACGGATGCTTTATTGGTTCTGCTGCAGTGATGGTATTCGGCCACAAAGACAAGGCGCGCGATATGGCGCTCAATGTGATGCACTTCTTTGAGCATGAGAGCTGCGGACAATGTACGCCGTGTCGTGTGGGTACCAGCAAAGCTGCTAAGTTAATGCAATCGGAGTCTTGGGATCAAGAGACCCTGGAGGATTTAGCTACTGTGATGGTAGATGCCTCCATCTGTGGTCTAGGTCAAGCAGCGCCCAATCCAATTCGATGCATTGCAAAATATTTCCCACAAGAAGTAGTCTAAATCCAAGGGAAAGACGAGACAAATATGAACGCACCAGTAAACCCTAAAGAGCTTGAGCTGCAAACAGTCGAGTTCAAGCTAGACGGACAAACCATCGTTTCTTACGAAGGTGAAACCATTCTCAAGGCAGCTAAGCGCCACGGAATTGATATTCCGCATCTGTGTTTTAAAGATGGCTATCGCGCAGATGGTAATTGCCGAGCATGCGTAGTCGAGATCAATGGTGAACGCACCTTGGCACCGAGCTGCTGCCGAAGTGCTACTCCTGGTATGGAAGTCAAAGCCAATAGCGAGCGCGCACTGAAGAGTCAAAAACTCGTATTAGAAATGCTGTTATCCGACATGCCCGATGAAGGTTTTAAGTGGGTAGGTGACAGCAAAGAAGAAGAACAACAGAATCAACACGGTGAGCTCAGTACTTGGGCCACTCGCATGGATGTAACGGTGCGTCCTGAGCTGAAGGCATTGCGTCGTGACAAAGTGGTCAACGACATATCTCATCCTGCAATGGCAGTGAACTTAGATGCTTGTATTCAATGTAATCGCTGTGTGCGTGCTTGTCGTGAAGAGCAAGTCAATGATGTGATCGGCTACGCAATGCGTGGTGCGCATAGTGAGATCGTTTTTGATCTCAATGACCCAATGGGTGATAGTACTTGCGTGGCTTGTGGCGAGTGTGTGCAGGCTTGTCCAACAGGTGCCTTGATGCCTAAGGGTTTAATTGGTTCGCAGACGGTAGATCGTAAGGTGGATTCAGTTTGCCCATTCTGTGGCGTTGGCTGTCAAATTACATATAACGTTAAAGATGAAAAGATTGTCAGCGTAGAAGGTCGTGATGGCCCAGCTAATCACAATCGTCTTTGCGTTAAAGGTCGCTTTGGTATGGACTACATCCATAACCCACAGCGCTTGACTAAGCCACTGATTCGTAAAGCGGGTGTTGCTAAAGATGAGGCCTTGCTGGAAGGTAAGCAGGACTGGTCTGATATTTTCCGTGAAGCGACTTGGGAAGAGGCTTTGGAAGTTGCTGGTGGCGGCCTGAAGAAACTCAAAGATCAATACGGCAATAAAGTATTGGCGGGCTTTGGCTCTGCAAAAGGCAGTAACGAAGAGGCTTACTTATTCCAAAAACTCGTACGTACCGGCTTTGAAAATAATAACGTCGACCATTGCACCCGTCTTTGCCACGCATCATCTGTTGCTGCGTTACTAGAAGGTGTTGGCTCAGGCGCCGTGAGTAATCAGGTGAATGACGTTGAGCATTCCAGCATGATTTTCTTGATTGGATCTAATCCAACAGCAAATCATCCCGTAGCGGCTACTTGGTTTAAGAATGCGGCTAAACGTGGCGCGAAGATTGTTCTCTGCGATCCACGTATGACCGATATTGCTAAGCATGCTTGGCGTACGATGCAGTTTAAGCCGGATACCGATGTGGCGATGCTCAATGCCATGATCTACACCGTGATTGAAGAGGGCTTGGCTGATCAAGACTTTATTCAAAATCGCGCTAATAATTTTGAAGCGCTGAAAGAAAACATTAAAGGCTACAGCCCAGAAGCGATGGCCCCCATCTGCGGTATTCCCGCGGAGACATTGCGTGAAGTGGCTAGAGAGTTCGCCACTACTAAATCTGCCATGATCTTGTGGGGTATGGGTGTCAGCCAGCACGTTCACGGCACTGACAATGCCCGCTGCTTAATTGCCTTGGTGAGTATTACTGGCCAAATTGGTAAGCCTGGATCCGGCTTGCATCCACTGCGCGGACAAAATAACGTCCAGGGTGCTAGTGATGCAGGATTGATTCCCATGATGTTCCCGAACTACCAGCGGGTTGATAACCCAGAAGCACATGCGTGGTTCGAGAAGTTTTGGGATACCCCATTGGATAAGAAGCCTGGCTATACCGTTGTAGAGATCATGCATAAGATCACTGCGCCCGATAGTGATCCGGACAAGATTCGCGGCATGTATGTTGAGGGTGAGAACCCCGCGATGAGCGATCCAGATTTGAACCATGCACGTCATGCTTTGGCTGCCTTAGATTTATTGGTCGTACAAGATATCTTCATGACGGAGACCGCACTCCTAGCAGACGTAGTATTGCCAGCCAGTGCCTGGCCAGAGAAGGTCGGTACAGCAAGTAATACTGACCGCATGGTGCAGATGGGCAAAAAAGCAATTAACCCTCCGGGAGATGCAAAGCCTGACCTATGGATTATTCAACAGATTGCGAAGCACATGGGCCTGAACTGGGACTACCAAGGTGCTGATGACGGTGTTGCTGCAGTCTATGACGAAATGCGTCAAGCAATGCATGCAGCGATTAATGGCATTACTTGGGAGCGCCTTGAAAAAGAATCTAGCGTGACCTACCCATGCCTGTCCGCCGAAGACCCAGGCCGCCCAATTGTGTTTAATGACAAGTTTGATACCAAAGATGGCAAAGTGAAGTTAGTGCCAGCCGATATCATTCCTGCCAACGAGCGTCCTGATACAGAGTATCCATTTGTATTAATTACAGGTCGTCAGTTAGAGCATTGGCATACCGGCAGTATGACGCGCCGGGCAACTGTATTGGATGCGATTGAGCCAATGGCAACGGTATCCATGAATGGTGAAGATATGACCCAGCTCGGTGTTTCTGCTGGCGATGTGATCACTGTTCAGTCCCGTCGTGGCGAGGTTGGCATTCATGTGCGTCGAGATGATGGCACACCCCGTGGCGTGATCTTTATTCCGTTTGCTTATTACGAGGCTGCAGCTAACTTAATCACCAACTCTGCCTTAGATCCATTTGGCAAGATTCCGGAGTTTAAGTACTGCGCTGTGAAACTGGCTAAAGGTGGACAGGCTTCTGCAGTAGTGGGTTATGGCACTAATGATCCCGATCGGCAAAAAGTTACATCTGTTTAGTAATAAATAGCCCCTCAACCAAGCCCCACCTTTAAGGTGGGGTTTTTATTTTTTTGGTTTGATCATCGGTGAAAATGTAGATACAATGTAGATACATTTTAAACAAGGGGGCATCATGCAAACTATCATTAAAAAGTGGGGTAACAGTCCTGCATTGCGTTTAAATACTGCTGTCATGAAGTCTGCCCACTTGAATATTGATCAGCTTGTCTCGGTTAAGGTGCAGAGAGGCCGAATCGTTATTGAGCCAATTGTTCAGAATGAATATCAGCTTGATGAATTACTTTCTGGGATAACTGCGAAAAATCTTCATCACGAAAATGATTTTGGTGGGCCTGTAGGCGAAGAATTGCTCTGATGGTTAAGGCTTACATTCCAAATGCTGGAGATATTGTTTGGTTGGAGTTTGATCCTCAAGCTGGGCATGAGCAAGCCGGGCGACGTCCCGCTGTGGTTTTAACGCCAGAAGCCTATAACAAAAAAACAAATTTGATGATTTGTTGTCCCTTGACTACAAAAATTAAGGGCTATCCATTTGAGGTTTTGGTGGAAATTGATGACATTCAATCCGCGATTCTTTCCGATCAAGTTAAATCTCTGGATTGGAAGATTCGTAAAGCGAAATATAAGGGCACAGTCAGCACTTTTGCCCTTGCTGAGGTGCGAAGTAAGGCTAAAGCGCTTCTTTCGATCACGTAAATATGTCGCAATTAATTCACTTGAATTTAAGTGGGCATACGCAAGCATTGCTTCGTAAGGAAAGCAATGTTCATACTATTGATCAGCAAGTCAATTTCTGGGCAAGGTGAGGTAAGGCCTGCATAGACAATCCAGAATTGCCAACTTCCTTTGTAGCTAACTGCCTAGAGTCTCTTAGTGAGGCTCAAAGCAATGGTTTCATACCTTTTATCCCTCGACCGACTGATTAGTGGGGTAAAAAATACCAAGAATCCTATTGCCCTTTAGAATTAACTTTCCATGGCTAGCTCAAAACCCTCAACACCACAAACTGATACCAAAGCAGAGCTTCCAGTTCTGATTATTGGAGCCGGATTAGCAGGCTTAACCGTTGCATTGCATATGGCCGAATCCCAGCCAGTGATTCTCATGGCCAAGCGTGGCCTTGGTGAAGCGGCGACAGCTTGGGCACAAGGCGGCATCGTAGGGGTCGTAGATAAAGAAAATGACAGTATTGATTCTCATGTGGCTGACACCTTAGATGCAGGCGCAGGCCTCGTAGTGGAGTCGACTGCACGTTATATTGCAGAAGAAAGTGCTGAGGCTATTCGTTGGTTGGTTGAACAGGGCGTACCGTTTACTACGGATGAGTCAGGGCCAATGGGCCTGCATTTAACTCGTGAAGGTGGCCACAGTCATCGTCGTATTGCACACGCTGCTGATGCCACTGGTAAAGCAATCCATGAAGTTCTTCTGGATAAAGCCAGGGCGCATCAAAACATTCATATCTTGGAGCATTGGATTGCGTTAGATCTCATCACCAATCGCCACTTAGATGCGAAGACGCAGCGTAGCAAACCGAATCGTTGCTATGGTGTCTATGCCCTCGATATTAAAAATAATCATGTAGAAACAATTGAAGCTAAGTCAGTCGTCTTGGCTACCGGTGGTGTGGGTAAGGTCTACCGATACACCAGCAACCCAGATACGGCTACTGGCGATGGTATTGCCATGGCCTGGCGGGCAGGTTGCCGCGTCGGTAATATGGAATTTATTCAGTTTCATCCAACGTGCCTGTATCACCCCAGCGACAGAACATTCTTAATTACTGAGGCGATGCGTGGTGAGGGTGGCTTACTCAAACTGCCAAACGGTACTCGCTTTATGCCAGAGCATGATGAGCGTAATGAGTTGGCTCCTCGTGACATTGTTGCTAGGGCAATTGACTTTGAGATGAAGAAGCACGGTTTGGATTACGTGCATCTGGATGCCACCCATTTGGGTGAAGCCTTCATTAAAGAGCATTTCCCGATGATCTATGCGCGTTGCATGACTCTGGGTCTAGATATCACTAAAGAGCCAATACCAGTCGTGCCTGCAGCGCATTACACCTGTGGTGGTGTGGTGACAGATCTCAAAGGAAAAACAGACTTACCGGGTTTATATGCCGTCGGTGAAGCCACTTACACCGGCTTGCATGGCGCCAATCGCTTGGCAAGTAATTCATTATTGGAGTGCATCGTCATTGGCAAGGCTGCTGCTGCAGATATCTCCGAAATGAAAACACCAGCAATGCCAAAACTGCCACTGTGGGATGAGAGTCAGGTTGAGGATGCCGATGAGCAGGTGGTGATTGCCCATAACTGGGATGAGCTGCGTTCATTGATGTGGAACTATGTTGGCATCGTCAGAACCAACCGCCGCTTAGAGCGCGCATTACACCGCATCAAACTCCTTAGATACGAAGTACAGGAGTATTACGCCAACTTTAAAGTGACGCGTGACTTGATTGAATTACGTAACCTACTAGAATGCGCAGAGCTGATTGTGAGATCCGCTTTAATGCGTAAAGAGAGTAGGGGGCTGCACTACAGCCGCGACTATCCGGGTACTTGGGCAGTTTCTTACCCTACAATATTGACCCCACAAGCTGAAGGTACCTCAGAAAATCCTGAGACCTAAATTCATTAAAGATCGCCTTTCAACACAGCATCTTTAATATATTTGTTTAGGCGAGTTTGCCAGCCTTTACCGCTTGCTCGCAGTTTCTCCAATACATCAAAGTCCATTCTTAGACTCAGCATCTCTTTGGTATTTTTAATGGGTGGTCTACCAACATAGACGTGCGCATCATTAAACCATTGCTCATCTAACTCTGGCGCATCATCTGGATCAACCCATTCTTCCTGCTTACTTTTTAATTTTTTCATCAACTTTTGCTTATGAACTCATGATTTTCAGTTATTTCCAATTATTGTATATACAAATATTAGTGCTTAAACAACCCCAATCCATTGTCAATTACAATGTTATAGCACTGAGTGCAATAGTTTAGAATTTTGACTATGAAAATAGTCATGAAAACAAAAACATTTGATCGTTGGGCAAAGAAGATTATTGCGGTCAGCGCTCTGTGTAATGCCGCAAGAGAGATTGATCGAGGCATTTATGAGGCAGACTTAGGTGATGGTATTTGTAAGAAAAGGGTTCCTATTGCAGGTCAAGGTAAGAGTGGTGGTATTCGTACGCTAGTGGCGAAGAAAAATAGTTACGCAATTATTTTTATTGTTGGTAGAGAGAAAAGCAGTCCTGGGTCAGACTTTACGGAGAGGGAGCAGGAGGCGGCAGGGATTATTGCCAGATCTTTTGAGAAAGCAGGCATAAAAACACTACGAGAGTTAGCCTGTTTGGGGACATTAAAGGAGTTAAATTGCAATGAGCAAGAAAATGATTACTGAAGAAAAACGAGTTTTGGATGAATTGCTTGAGATGGCCTTGGACTTGGATGGCCATGGCCTTTTAACTAAACATGACCTCGTGAAGATGAAGGCACTTTGCATAGAGAAGCCACCAGTATTTACGCCAAAAAAGGTGTCAGATCTCAGAATTCATCGCGCCAAAATGAGTCAATCTATTTTTGCCGCTTTACTCAATGTCAGTGTTTCGACCGTTCAGAAGTGGGAGTCTGCGGGCTCCGGAAAGCACCCCAGTGGAGCTGCAGCCAAATTACTTCAAATCATTGATATGAAGGGAATTCAGTCCGTGCTGTTATGAGTCTTTATTCTCATCGAGAAATCCACCGCTTTAATATCTTTTGTCAGCTTTCCAAGGGAGATGCGATCAACACCAGTGGCTGCAATCGCACGCATCTGATCTAAGTCAATACCGCCGGAAGCCTCCAATAAAGCGCGGCCATTGGTAAAGGCAACAGCCTCTTTCATTTGCTCGGTGGTGAAGTTATCAATCAAAATGCTCTTTGCTCCAGCATCCAAAGCCTCTGTCAATTCAGCAAAATTTTCCACTTCCACCTGAATATCCACGCCCGAATTAAGAGCTTGCGCAGCTTTCACTGCAGCCGCAACACCACCAGCTGCAGCGATGTGATTTTCTTTAATCAGAATGCCATGCCAAAGTGCAAGACGTTGGTTTTGACCGCCACCCACTCGAACCGCATACTTCTGCGCTTGACGTAATCCCGGTATGGTTTTGCGGGTATCGAGTACCGCGCAACCCTTTGGATTGGGGCTAACACCGGCAATCGCATCCACATGTTGGCGCGCAATGCTTGCCGTCCAAGAGAGTGTTTGTAGGAAGTTAATGCAAGGGCGCTCAGCAGAGAGCAGGGCACGAGAATTCGCTTCAATATCACAGACTTTAGTATCGGGCTTCATCAAGTCACCCTCTAGGTAATGCCATATCACTGTTGCTGCAGGATCTAATTTCTTGAGCGTACCCTCGAACCAATCTACTCCGCACAACACGGCCTCTTGACGAACGATCAGTTGTGCGCGAACAGGTTTACTAGGAACCAATTGCGCAGTCCAATCACACTGACCAATATCTTCCATCAGCGCATCGGCGATATTGCGTTGACGCGCTTGCTCTAAAGTTTCGTTGTGATCAAACATAGGTATAGGGTCAATCAGTTTAATTAGGCAACGCCTATGTTCTTCACAAAGCCATGCTGGGCTTGGGCTAGAAGGTCGGGGTGATTTTTTGTAAAGTCGAGCATGCGATCAATGCAGCCTAGGGCTTTTACACGCACCGGTTCATCAATGAAGATTTCACCAGAGGCATTCTCAAGACAATTCAAAATTCCTTGCAGGCCATTCATGGCCATCCAAGGACAGTGAGCGCAGCTCTTGCAGGTGGCGCTGTTGCCGGCAGAAGGCGCTTCAATCAAGACTTTATTGGGTGCTAATTGACGCATGCGATGCAAGATGCCATTGTCAGTAGCCACAATATATTCAGTTGCAGTGCCTTCAACAACTGCCTTGATCATGGCAGAGGTTGAGCCAACAACATCCGCTAAATCTACAACTGCTTGTGGAGATTCTGGATGAACCAAAACCATAGCATCGGGATGTGCAGCCATTAACATTTCTAATTCAACCGCCTTAAATTCATCATGAACAATGCAGGCACCATTCCATAACAACATATCTGCGCCAGTCTGTTCTTGAATATAGCGACCTAGGTGACGATCAGGCGCCCACAGAATTTTCTTGCCTTCAAGCTTAAGTTGATGAACGATCGCTAATGCACAAGAACTAGTTACCATCCAATCAGCTTGTGCTTTCACTGCAGCGCTAGTATTGGCATAGACAACTACAGTGCGATCAGGGTGCATTGCTCTAAACGCAGCAAAGTCACTCGCTTCGCAACCTAAATCCAATGAGCAGGTTGCCTCTAGATCAGGCATGAAGACGCGTTTCTCGGGACTCAGAATCTTTGCAGACTCTCCCATAAAACGCACCCCAGCCACAATCAGATTCTTGGCCGGATGATTCTTACCAAAGCGGGCCATCTCCAATGAGTCAGAAACAAAACCACCGGTCTCTATCGCCAGATCTTGAATATCGCCATCGACATAGTAGTGCGCTACCAAGGCAGCATCTTTTTCAATTAAGAGTTGCTTAATGCGGGCAATGACGGCAGCCTTTTCAGTGCCATGGAGTTGGGGAGGGGTCTTGGCCCAAGCTTGGGCGGTACAGGTGGCCCCAGCAGCATTTTGCTGAGGGTAGTCAAAAGCGATGGATTTGCTAACAGTTGAAGTCATGTGTAATTTTAGCCTCCTTATTTCAGTGGCTTAATTGACTTAATCGTTGTGATTATTGTAGCTACAATGTAGCTACAATATTGAGAATCGCAAGTTACCTGAGTGGAGGCAAAAATGGCAGCAAATGCAGTTGTTCGTGCGCGCATAGATGCAGAAATCAAACATGAGGCAGGTCTCGTACTTGAAGCAATGGGCCTAACTGTATCCGATGCACTGCGGATGATGTTGGTAAGAGTGGCTACTGAAAAGTCCCTACCATTTGAGCCCCTCGTTCCAAATGCAAAAACAATTTCGGCTATGCGCGAAGCTCGTGAGCGTCAGCTAATGTCCTTTGGTTCGGCAAAGGAGTTACTAAAGGATTTAAATGCGGAGGATTGAGCGAACTACTCAATTCAAGAAGGATTACAAGCGTGAGTCGAGAGGAAGATATAAGACGGTCGTAGAGTCCGCTTTGATCGAGGTGGTAGGGCTGTTAGTCCTAGATCTAGAGTTGCCAGAGCGATATTTTGATCACAGCTTAGCAGGGCAATGGAAAGATTTTAGGGATTACCATATCAAGCATGACCCAGCAAGCTTGAGACTAGCAAGGATTGGTTCGCATAGCGAGTTGAGTCTATAGAGATTCTTGCCTGAGCTTATAGCTCTAAATGTATATCGCCACTCTTATTGAGGGCTCTATTTAGTATGAAGATCGTACTGATGGTGGTGCGCAGCTCCATTTCAGGCTGCCTATTGCTGGCTAAGCAGGAAGTCAATAATGGTTCGTTATTGGCTTTAGGGCTAATGTAAATTTTTCATTCTTTGAATAAATCCATATAAAATCTCGCAATTACTTGAATTTATTGATAAAACTACCTCGGAAAAGTTTCAGATATGCCATTGAACTACATGCGCCGCTTGTTCCAGCTGATCACTATTTGTTCCGCGCTGTCTCCTGCGTTGAGCTTTGCACAAATTGATGCCGGCGCCTTGCAGCAGGGTCTCGAAAGACAGCTCCCAAGCCCATCTCCGTTGGCATTGCCAGAGCCAACCGAAAGAGATCCACAGCGCGCAGCTCCTACAGCTCAGAGTTCAGTGACATTTGAGGTGAAATCATTTGTATTGGAGGGTGTGAGTATTTTGCCAGCAGATACGGTTCAGGCTGTTTTGAAATCGTGGCTTGATCGTGCGGTGAGTTTTGATGACCTACAAAAAGCCTGTGATGCCGTAGTCGAGTTGTATCGCAAGAATGGATATACCGTGCAGGCTATATTGCCTCCGCAGAAAATCGCCAATGGCGTTGTAAAGATTTTGGTGACAGAGGCGAAGCTCAGCAGCGTGTTTGTCGATACACCCAATGGCGCAACCCGTTTTAATAAAGAAACGGCCGCCGAATACATTACTTATGCCAATCCGATTGGTGAGCCTCTGAACACCAAGGCAATTGAGCGTGCCCTGATCATCCTGAATGAAACGCCTGGTGTCATGGTTTCTAGCCAGTTAGAGCCCGGTCAAAAAGATGGTGAAACTGCCTTACGTTTACAACTCACTCAGCCGCAGTGGTATCAAGGTAAGGTGGAAGCGAATAACTACGGTAGCCGTTCAACTGGAGCCAATCAAGGCGTGATTGCATTAAGTGCCATTAACCCAACGGGTATTGGTGATTCAGCATCCGTTAATGGTATCTACTCCGAAGGTTCGCAGTATGTGCAAGGGGCCTACTCGCTTCCAGGCTCTAAGAATGGCTTGCGTCTTGGTGTATCTGGCACTTTCTTGAACTACAAGAACGTGAGTAACTATGCAACGAGTGCCGGCGGTGGTTATGGTGATGCATGGACAACCGGTGTCAGCGCTGCCTACCCATTAGTTCGGCGGCAAGGTACAAACGTCAACGTGACCGCAAACTATGACGTCAAGAGCTATACCAATAAGAACATGCTAACTCTTTCTACTATTAGTGCCTACACCATTAATAACGGCTCTCTCGGTATTTCTGGTAATCATTACGATAGCTTCGGTGGTGGCGGCGTGAGCGCCGGCTCAGCCAATATCGTATTGGGTAGCCTGAATATATTGAGTACTAGTACTCAGGGTTATGGTGAGTACACCCCGCAGAGCTTCACGAAATTTACCTTTGCCGGCAATCGAACGCAGCAGCTATCAGAGGACGGAACAACCACTGCATTTGTATCCATTAGCGGACAGCTAGCCTCCGTGAACCTCAACTCCGCAGAACAAATTTATATGGGTGGTCCCTATGCCATTCGTGCCTATCCAGTAGCTCAGGGCGGAGGTTCACAGGGTGGTATTGGCACTATCGAGTTGCGCCAACAATTTCCTCAGCGCATTATTGCCAGCGTGTTTTTTGATGCTGGTGTAGTACAGCAATACAAAAACCCCTACACCAATTGGCAAGGTCAAACGAATGCGAATAATACCTACTCATTGATGGGTACTGGTGTGGGTTTGAAGTGGGATTGGGAAGGCTGGAACTTAGGGGCTATGGTAGCCTGGCAGGTTGGTAACAATCCTTTGTATAGCACCTCAGGACAGGCAGTCAATACCGACGGAACTACAACTAATCCCCGTGGATGGTTAACAGCGAGTTACCAGTTTTAATTCTACTGAATTGATCTTTTGAGATAGGCTTACCGATGCAAACGAAACACTTTCTACCTACTACATTCTTTGCATTGGTCGGCCTAGTCAGCATAGTCAGCCTCAATCCAGCGCTGGCCCAAACAAAATCTGATGCCAAAGATTCCAAGCCTGACTACGAATTTGTTGCCTCAGTCAACGGCGTAGCTATTACACAAGGCCTTCTCAATCTCAATATCCGCGCACTGGTCAATCAAGGCCAACGCGACACACCCGAGTTACGCCAGGCCATAAAAGAAGATTTAATTAATAAAGAGTTAATTGCGCAAGAAGCAAATAAGCAAGGGCTCGCAAAGGAAATTGATTTTCCGGATCAGATCACGCAGCTCAAGCAAAATTTATTGCTCCAAGCATTCTTGGAGAATCACTTTAAGAGCAATCCCATCTCTGATGCCAAGTTACGCGAAGAATACGATCGTCAACGTAAGTTGATGGGGGATGGCAGCAATAGTGTTCAGTACCGCATCAGTCAAATTGTGGTCGCCAATGAAACCGATGCCCTGGATCTGATCCGCCGTATTCAAAAAGGGGAGTTGTTTGGTAAATTAGCTTCGGAATACTCTATTGATACCAATTCAAAGGCACAGGGCGGGGCGCTAGGCTGGCTCATGGCTGGTCAAGTGATCCCGGCAGTAGCCAATGTTTTGCCCAGTATGGCCAAGGGTTCAATCACGGCAACTCCGGTCCAAACGCCGGTAGGTTGGGTCATTCTCAAGCTGGACGATAAGCGCAACTTTAAGATTCCTACCTTTGAAGAATCTAAGCCCCAGTTAAGACAGGCTTTAGTTCAGCAATACTTAGCTGAGGTGGTTAAAGGCCTCAGAAGTAATGCCAAGATTGTCCAGTGAAGCCTATTAAAAGCCTCCTGCTCGCCTGCATTCTGCTGATATCTTTGTCAGCCCATGCTGAGAAGCTGCTATCTCAGAACTGGGTTGTGGACCTCAACGGTCAAACCAATGAGGCTCATACCGCAAACGACTCCAAATCCACCTTTGGCGTCTTCTGCTCTGGTGAAAAGTGCCTTTTTTACCTCCAGCAGGGTCTCAAATGCGACCCAGGCACCAAATACTCCGTTTTGATGAATAGTCAGGCTGTTTCAACCGCCTTAAGCATGGAATGTACCCTGATTGGGGGCAACTTATTCCAGATCCTGGACCCCTTTGAGGCGGTTTTAAGGGCCACCCAAGCCGGGGAAATGATCGGATTTGCGGTTGCCCTCCAGTCGGGTGCTTTTGCCGTCAATCGCTTCAGTTTGGCAGGGGCAAAACCCGCCATTGAGAGGGCACTTTTGGAGGCTGCCAAAAGCAAATTTTTAGACCCAAAAACACCCCAAATAAACACACCAAAATCCGCTCCAAAAGCCACTCAAATTTAATGTGATTGTGTAGTGCATCTCGTGATTGATTGCGGCAATTTATTGCGGCGATCAACACACTCAAAAGATAAAACATCATCCTTCAGATAACCACATTGCATGATGATGTAATCCATAGTTAATGCAATGGATGAACTTAAGATGAATTTTTTTACTCCTACTTCATGCATTACATGAAGTTGAAAATTAGAAAAAATAAGTCATTACGCAAGCGACTTTTTATAACAAAGCATACTCATATTGAAGATCAAGCCAACAAAAAATCCTGGCAAAAAACAGTAGCAATAGACCAGATCATGACATCCCTCATGCACCAAAAACGAGCCTATTTTTCACTCGAAAAAATGAGAAAACATTTGGAGAGTTCAGTTAAAAAAATGAGAACATTTAGCGTCGATATCAAAGACAAAAAATAGATCTTGGGGTGAAAAAAAAGACGAAAAATAAGTCAATATTTTGATAAAAGTAATATCAACTTTTTAATGCAGATACGCAATATTTTTTCCCAAATTTTGTAAATAAACCCATCGAAAAAATCAGCATTTTTTTAGCTCAAATGAGAAGAAAAATTCATCAAAAAATGAGCCGATTTGAGTCCATTTTGAGCCCCAAAATGACAGATACAGCAGCGCCAGTTCTGGCATAAAAACGCTAAAAATACCCAAGATCAGATAGGGTAAAGCCACACTGGTTTAAAGGGGTATCTCTAAACCCTTGTATCTAAAGGCTCTGATTTGCACCTCATAGAGCGCTAAAAGATGGCTGGCAGTTGGACGCTTTTTTGAATAAACTATCTGTCGTTGAGCTATATATCTATTGGCTTACAGGGATATATCAGCAGTAAACACAATAACAATTTTGAGTAACTATTTTGCTCTCACGAGCAGGCAACAAAGATGTAATTTTTTTGAAAAATTCTGTAGCAAAAATTCTCGATCAATTTGCATTTTCGTTTGCAAAAACGAAGGGGATTTTTGTCGTCAAAAAATCACGAATCATTGCTGGATTGCTGGTGCTCAGTCAATGTAATTTTGCGATCTCGCAAACCGCAGTTAATGCACTCCCAACTGGTGGAAATGTAGTCGCTGGAAGCGCAACAATTTCACAAACACAAACAGCCAATTCTGAGACGATGAACATCAACCAAACTTCACAGCGTGCCGTTGTGAATTGGGATAGTTTTAACGTTGGCAAAAATGCCCAGGTCAATTTCAATCAACCGAATGCACAAGCAGTTACTCTTAATCGCGTGACAAGTGCAAGCGCATCGATGATTGATGGCGCAGTGCGGGCAAATGGACAAGTTGTACTAGTGAATCCAAACGGTGTGACCTTTGGTAAGGGTGCCGACATCAATGCAGCTGCTGTAGTAGCTACCACCATGAACATCGCAAACAAAGATTTCATGGATGGAAAATCGACCTATAAAGGCAATGGAAAAGGGGCGGTCGTAAACGAGGGAAAAATCAGCGTAAATGACCCTAACGGATACATCGCTCTTTTAGCCCCAGAAGTTCGCAATGAAGGTTACCTTTTGGCCAAAAAGGGACCCAATAATGGGGTAGCTTTAGCTGCTGGTGAGCAAATTACCCTCGATTTCCGGGGTGATCAGCTGATTTCAGTCAATGTGGACAAGGCAACCTACGGTGCCCTGATCGAAAATAAGCGGGTTATCGAGGTTTCAGGGGGTCTGATTGTGGTGGCCGCCGGATCTGCGAACCAGCTCATGGGCTCCGTGATTAAGAACACAGGCCGCATTTCAGCGTCTACCATGGTGAACAACGGTGGGGTGATCGAATTGGTTGCTGCCAACGTGACCCAGGCCGGTACAGTGGCTGCAAATGGCAAGGGAGCCAATTTCAAGGGTGGTCAAGTCAATATCGTGGGTGAGAACATCACTTTGGCCCAAGACTCCAAAACTACAGCTACCGGTAAAGCGGGTGGTGGCAATATTGAGATTGGCCTAGGTAGAACTCAGGCCACTAATGTAAATCAAGCGCCAGTTCAGGCTGTTGCTCTAGCCGCTGCTCCATTGGCTGCAGCAACTACTATGGAAGATCGTCAAGTTGCCATCAAGCAGGTAGCTGCTGTTGCAAGTGAAGTTAAGCAATTAGCAAAAACAGCCACTGTTGAAGCCAATGCAAAAGTAAATACATCCGCAACACAAAATGGTGATGCCGGAAACATTGCGATTTGGTCAGAAGTAAAAACTACGGTTAATGGAATTCTGAAAGCAGTAGGCGGAGCACTTGGTGGTAATGGTGGCTTTATCGAAACCAGCTCTAAAGGAAGTGTTGTTCTTGGTAAGCAATTTACGGTGGATACCAGTGCAACAAATAAAAATACTGGCAAGTCTGGATTGTGGTTCTTAGACCCAATTGATTTAGTTATTGACTCCGGTGCTGCGAATGTGATTTCTGCTGCGCTCTCACGTAACAACGTCACGATTGAAGTCAATGGCAATGTCTGCCCAAGCCTTGGTGGCTGTACGCAGAACGGTAGTGGCAGCTTGACGATTGCTAGTGGCGCTGACATCTTGAAGCAGGGCAATACACTCACCACATTGAAATTAAATTCCTCTGGAATATTTAATCTCAACGCCAATATTTCTGGTGAAAACTTAAACGTCATCATCAACAGTTCAGTTGCATTTTTAAACGTTGGTACAACGATTAGCGCATCGCAAGTAACAGTACAAGCGCAAACAATTTATGCGAACGGCACGATCAATGCTTATGGTGTGAGTGGTGTATCAACACCATTAGGTGCAGCGATCCAATTGCTTGCACAAGCTCTCTATGTTTCTGGAAGATTGAATGTTGCAAGTAACGTAAATACAAGCAACAACACAAACACGAGCACAAATACAAACAGCAACACCAACACAAACAGCAACACAATTACCTATAACGGTAGTGTGATTCGTGAAGAAGACTTGCCTGCGTTCTTAACTGCACAAAATAATGCAAGTAACAACGCAAACAACGCAAACAACGTAAACAGCACAACAAATGCACTCGATGTAGTGTATTCAAGTACTGCTGCGAACGATGCAGTAGCAAACCGCATCAATACACAGACTAATGTCATCTATTTGAATGCAGTAAATGACATCACTCTCTACAGCACTGCAGAAATCAAGGCAAATGGCACCACTGGTGGCTATGTCAACATCACTGCACAAGCCTTTAACGCACAAAGTGGTTCACTCATACAAGCCAACGGCAACAACGGCCCCGGTGGAGTTATCAACATAACAACTAGTGATGTACACCTCTCAGGAGCGATCAGCGCCAATGGCGCAAACGGTGGCTCTTTTGCGCTTTCTGCCCAAAACGCCCAAATTGATGCTCAAGCAGTCGTTCAGACCAATGGCTCGAATGGCCCTGGAGGCACCATATCTATTGATGTTTCACAAAATATTGATTTTGTCAATAGTGGTTTATACGCAAATGGCAGCACAGACGGCGGAAGCATCCGCATCCTCAGTCGTGCTGGCAATTTAAGTCTCTTTGATTCATTAATTCAGACCAACGGCTCAAACGGCCGCGGCGGCAGTATTGGAATTTCAGCTTTCAATCAAACCATTCTCAGTAATACATCAGTTGAAGCGAGTGGCTTTATTAAAGGTGGCACCATATTAATCGGCAATGATGCGGAACATGGCACATTGCCTTTTTCTATTTATACGAGCATCGATTCTTTAAGCAGTATTTCTGCAGTGTCAACAAACACCAGTGCCTTATCAAGCGGCGGCTTCATTGAAACCTCCGGTCAAGCTATTAATCTACTTTCAAGTGTTAATGCAGGAAGGGGTGGGATGTGGTTGATTGATCCAAATGACATCATTATCGGCTCAGGCGCAACTTCTGGCGGATCATTGCCTAACTTTACGGCAGGTGCTAGTAGTTCGGTAGTGAATGCTTCAGCCATTTCTACTGCATTAAATGGGAATAACAATGTAACGATTAGAACCGCCGATGGTTATATCAAAATCGAGGCAAATATCGTAGCAAATTCCGATGCCAGCCTGACCATTTCTGCTCAAGACTATGTTTGGATCGCATCCGATGTAAAGATCTGGCTTAACTCAACTAGCTCTACAGCGACAGGCACATACTCTCGGACCAATAGTCTTGGCAGTCTTATCATCGGTGGACCTTCCGTGAGTACTTTGGTTAATATTAATACGGGTGCTGTCAACTCCGAATGGAAAACTAACTCTGCATTCTATGCGAACGGTGGTGCAGCTACAAATGCCAGCGATGCCTTAGCCGGAGTATTCGTCGGTAATGGTGGAGTAGCTGAACTACAAGTTGGTCTTGGTAGCGTCGTTTTGGCGGGGGCAAACTACTCCACTGCTTCTGGTTGCGGCTTTGCAGGCACGTCATGTAGCTCCAATAATCAAAATATGGGAGTGATTGTTTTTTCTGGCTCTACGATAAGCGGTAAAAATGTTTATTTGCTTGCACAATCCTCAGGTACTACTGCCACCCAAATCGGGTATGGTTCGAGTGCATCTTCAGTATTGACGGCTACTGAACGAATTAGTGTCTATTCAACATCCGCAAGTGCAAATACAAGTGGCGGCTACTACTCGTATGGAGTATTTACCAATGGCTCTACTTGGAATGCGCCGACAATTAGTATTGCTGGTTACGCTCTAAATGGCAGCTTATACCAATCAGGTGTTGCACTTGGCTGGTATAACACTTCGGGTGCAAGTGCCAATACATTCACTACAGATAATTTTTTACTAACAACAGACAGATTAACTCTTGGGTCAACAGCAACTACAGTTTCATGTCGCAGCGCATGTAGTGCTTTTAACTTATCTGTTTCAACTGCAACCACAACTGGTACAACACAATTCCAGGTTTATAACAATTTGAATTCACCTGTTGATGGAATTTCAGGGTTATTTGGCTTTAATAAACTTACCTTGCCATCAATGACTTCAGGAGCTCCCTACAAATCGTACTCAGCAACACAGCCAGGGGATATAACAATTAGTTCCGCCGTTTACGCCAGCACGATTTTATTAACAACCATCGGCCAAATGAATATCAATGCAAATCTAATTGCAAGCGCATCTACTGGCACAGTGAATATTAGTGCTGGAAATTTTAATGCGTCTAATCCAACTATTACAGCTACTAACATCAATATTATTGAAACCAGTGTGACATCTTTAGTAAATTTGAATACCAATTGGATAAACGGAACCATAAATCTTAATAACAATGGCAGCTTGCAATTAACCACTCCAGCCAATTCTTATTTTGCTTTGACAGCAAATATTGCCGGTACTGGCGGAACAACTGCTGCAACAGTTACGTTGACATCTTCAAATGCTGGTGCAATTCAGTTTGGAGGCACTAATACCTATACTGGCGTAACCACAATCAATGGGGGAACGTATGTAAATGCGTACAATGGGTGCGCACTAAATGCTGTATGCACTACTAAAAGTTATTTTTTAGTAAATGATGGCGGAATATTTCAATATGTAGGCAATAGTTATTTCCATGTTAATACTGCATCAGACCATGTAATTACTGCTAATACAGGTAGTACTATTGATTTAAATGGTATTTCTGTTACGGATAGTGGTTCTCGTTATTATGGCGTGAAGCTCAATGGCGGAACCCTAACCAATACATCAGCAACTGCAGCGGTTTTAAATAACACTTACAGTAACGCATTCTTATTTAGTAGTGATTCTGCAATCGGTGGCAGCAATGGAAATATCACTATTCAAGGCCCAATATCTGGTTCGGGCGGCCTTACAAAAACTGGTTCAAATACTGTTACTCTTTCAGCAGTTAACACCTACTCCGGTGGTACACGGATTAACGCCGGAACGCTAAATGCAGGCTCTTCTGGTGCGCTTGGTAGTACAGGCACCATTACTTTTGGCGGCGGCACATTGCAGTACAGCGCAAGCAATACTACGGATTACTCAAGCCGCTTTAGTACCGCAAACTTTCAAACATTCAGTATTGATACAAATGGCCAGTCAGTCACTTTGGGTGGCTCCATTCAAAGTGCTGGTGGTAGTTTGACTAAGTCAGGATCTGGCACATTAATCCTAAGCGGTGCAAATACCTATGGAGACGGTAGTGGTACAGCAGTGAATGGCGGTGTTTTGCAAGTCAGTAGCGATGGCAATTTAGGTGGTAGCGGTAACGTTAGCTTGAATAATGGCGGGACTTTAATAGCCACATCATCATTTTCAACTGCTCGTTTCTTTGTGATACTCGGTAGCGGAAATGTAATTAACGTCGCAAGCGGCTCAACCTTAACGATGACTGGCATTGTTTTCAATGGCATTGGTACCTCAACACTGAACATTGGTGGCACAGCTACCGGCGGTGTTTATACGGGAACGCTTGCCTATTACCTCAGCAATAGTTCGTTGAATAACTTAAATATCTATGCCGGTACTGTTTCTATTGATAGCAACAACTCTGCACTAAGTGGCACATTATCTCTATATGCCGGCACATTGCTGGCAAGCTCTACATTTACGAGTACTAGTGCCATTTCAGCGGCTGGTGGAACCATCTCGGCTGCAGCGGGCACAACACTCACCTTGAGCAATGCCATCAGTGGTGCTGGCGGTATCAATATAGGTGACTCTACTAATACTGGTACGGTAGCGCTTTCTAGCACTTCGAATGTATTTACTGGTGGTATGAATGTTAACTATGCAACTTTAAGTGTTGGTGCGCAAACCAATGTACCAAGTACTAACATTATCACGCTCACCAATGGTGCGACTCTTTTAGCTACCGCTACCACTACCCTTGCTAATAACATCGTGCTGGGAACGGGTGGTGGAGTAATTGCAGTCAATGGCTCTTCCAATACATTAACCTTGTCTGGCACGATGACGGGTGCTAACGCGGTTCAGTTCGGAACAAGCGCTAATACTGGAGCCATTACCTTGACAACAAACAAAGCATTTACAGGAGCTATGACGGTTAGTGCCGCTACAGTTAATCTGACTGCTGTTTTGTCAACAACCACTATTGGTATTTCAGGAAACGGTACGCTTGCAGTAACAGGTGGTGGCGTCAATCGAATTAATGCAGCAAGCATTATCACTATTAACAATGGAACTTTTGCTAATAGCCAAACTGGTAGCGGAGCAATTGGACAGACTATGGGCTCATCATCCGTAATTAATTTGAACGGAAATGCAACTGTCAGTCTTACTGGAGCGGGAGATACATGGGGGTCTATTTCTGTTCAAGGCCTCACCATTAATTCATCTGGCTCTGGAAATTCCATCACTGGTGGCTCGCTAGCGATCTACAACACAGGCTTAACTATTAACGTAGCAAGTGCTACATCACTGACGATCAGCTCTCCTTTGTTGAACTCCAATGGTACTGCTGGCCTGTATACAAAAACTGGTGCTGGCACACTGATTCTGACTGGCGCAAATACCTACACCGGCGTAACCACAATATCTGAAGGTACTTTGCAGATTGGTTATAGCAGCACAACCGGTACTCTAGGTTCAGGCGGTGTTACCAATAATGCTGCTCTTGTGTTTAATAGAAGCAATGCTATTACAGTTAATAATATTATTTCCGGTACAGGTACCGTGACGCAGAATGGCTCTGGTACTACAACGCTTGGTGGCGCCAATACCTATACGGGTAGCACAACAATCAACGCAGGTATCTTGACTAATGCTTCATCAACAAGCACAAGAACATCGAACTTCATTATTAATAATGGCGGTACGTATAAGATAGCTTCCACCAATGGATTTCCAAATAATCCGACAAATGGTTATACGTTCATTGTTAACGCTGGTGGCACCCTTGATCTAAATGGCGTAGGCTGGTTGGACGGTGGTTCTACTGGATATGCCATTCAAATTAATGGCGGCGCGTTATCTAATAGCTCAGCAACAGCAGCCACTGTGACTATGGGGTATTCAGCAACCCCATCTAGGCAGATTGTCCTCGCTGCAAACTCTAGCATTGGTGGTGTCGGAAATATCACAATCAATGGCGTCATTAGCGGCGCATTTAGCTTAACCAACTCTAATTCTGGGGTTGTTGTCCTTGGTAGCGCCAATACCTATTCGGGTGGCACCATCATCAATGCTGGCACAGTACAAATTAGCTCTGATAGTAATTTGGGAGCTGTACCAGGCTCAGCCGCTACAAGCGTCACTATCAATGGCGGTACTTTATTGGCCAGCGGTCAAAGTGCAGCATTTACGATCAATACAAATCGAGGCATTGCTATCGGCGCTAGTGGCGCAACTATTAATAATGCCAATGCTACCTATGCAGTTACGGTGGGCGGAATTATTTCAGGTTCCAATACGCTCATCATTAACTCTGGCAGTTATACAGGTACTGTCATTCTGTCAAATGCCGCCAATACTTATTCCGGTAATACGACCATTAATGGGGGCACCTTACAAGTAGCATCTGCTGGGACACTCGGTAGTGGATCTTATGCTGGAAACATCAGCATTGCATCAGGCGCATTCTTTAAATATTCTTCATCAGCAACACAAGCGCTTTCAGGTCTAATCTCTGGTGCGGGTACATTTACAAAAGATACTGGTACATCTGTCTTAACAATTTCAAATGCCAACACTGGCTTTACGGGTCCAGTCAATGTGAATGCTGGTACCCTAGCAATCTCCAATCTAAGTGCCTTGGGTGGTTCTTCGGGCGGACTGGTAACGATTGCTTCAGCCGGAACCCTTGATTTGCAATCTGCCGGAACAGTCACTTTAAATTCTTTATCGATGGCTTCTGGAGGTGCAATTACCAATTCCACTGCTAATTCAGCGCTCACTATTACCGGTGTTAGCACTTTGGCAGGCGCTATCACTACTGATGGCCTGCAAACATACACTGGAGCAGTAACGCTAGGTGCAAATACAACATTAACCACTACCTCAGCACCTGTTTACTTTACCTCGACAATTAACAGTGTTTCTGGATCTAATTATTCATTAACCATTTATAACAGTAGCGGTACCAATACGTTTACCGGAGTGGTGGGTGGTACAACACCTTTATCTGCTATCTCTGTATCGGGAACGAGCACTTTGCTAGGTTCTGTAACAACTAATGGTGTTAGCGGTCAATTATGGAGTGGCAACTTAACTATCGCAGGTAATGTAACGCTCTCTAGTAACAACGGCCCAGTCACGGTCAATGGGACCATTACTGTTGCGCAAGGAAAAAATATATTGCAACTGAATCGCTCTGGCGCCTATAGCATTACGGTTGCTGGAGTTGTTACCACGGGTACGGCTGGATCCTCTGCTGTGACATTGCCTGGTGGTGCGGGAACACTTTCTTTTGCATCAGGAACAGGAACGTATTCATGGACTGCACCTGTTAACGTCATTACAGAGTATCTAGTGGTTGCTGGCGGCGGTGGTGGTGGTGGATATTATGGCGGTGGTGGCGGTGGTGGCGGTGTTCTTACTGGCACTTTGACTTCAAGTTCAGCTGTTGTGTTTACGGCGGCCGTTGGGGCAGGTGGTTCATATATTAATCAAGCTGGAACGGCTGGCGGAACCGGTGGTAACTCCACCTTGGTTCAATCCAGCTTAGGTTTGAATATCTCTACTATTGGTGGCGGTGGCGGTGGCGGTAGCGGCTTTGATGGGGTCAGCGGCGGGTCAGGTGGTGGCGGATCAGTTAGTTCAGTAGGTGGTACAGGAACTAGTGGTCAGGGCTATACAGGTGCTGCAGGCGGGGACTCGCGCGCAGTTGGCGGTGGTGGTGGTGGCGCCGGTGGACCTGGCGGCGCAACGGATGACTGGAATATTGTGGGTGGTACTGGCGGCCCAGGTCTTGCCTCAACTATTACCGGTAGCACGGTTTACTACGGAGCAGGTGGTGGTGGTGGATCAGGTGCTTGGGGTGGTGCTGGCGGTCAAGGCGGCGGCGGTGTGGGTGCAACGGGTTATTTAGTCGGCGGAAATAATCAAAGTGGTGATGGTGCTGGCTACGGGAGTGGCGGCGGCGGCGGTTCGGGTAATCCACAGGGTGGAACTGGCTCTGCGGGTACTGTGATTCTGTCTTCATACACCGCTTACACTTTTACCGTTAACTCGGGCACTGGAAAAGTAACACTTGCTAATAACGTAAATTCTTCAACAGCTAATTCTAGCTCCCTTAAATCGATCGCCATCACCTCATCCAATGCGGCGAACATCATTAGCGGAAATATCTATGGCACCACACCTTTACAATTTAACGGTTCTGGTACCCTACAGTTAAGCGGTGCAAATACCTTTACTGGTGGAACAACAATATCTGGTGGCATCCTGTCTGTTACATCTGGAGGTGCTAGTGATAGCAACCTATCTAATGGAGCTGTGACGATCGGTGGCGGTACCTTGTTACTGACTGGTGGCGGAACAGTTAGTAATAATATTGTTTTGACCACAGGTAGCAATAAGATTGTGACCGCTGATAGCACAACCGGAATATTTGGTGGTGTAATTTCTGGGGCGGGTACTGGTGCGCTGACTATTGGCGATACTAATTACTACGGCACCACCGTACTACAAGGCGCTAATACATACACCGGTGGCACAGCGATATCTGTTGGCTTGGTGAGGGCGGCTAGCTCCACAGTAGGCGCCATTACTTCAGGGCCATTTGGTACAGGCACTGTAACTATTACCAGTGCTTCAGGTAGTAACGGCGGCAGAATTGATTTATATGGTCAGACCATAGCAAACAATTTAAATCTTTCCACTTCAGGCACCAATGGTGTCATTGTGAATTCCTCCACTGCAGCTACCGCGAGTGGCAACATCACTTTGTCATCGAGTACACCAATTGGTGGTGCTGGTGATTACGCTCTAAGTGGAATTATTTCAGGCGCTTACTCTCTAAACGCTAAAGGTTCAAATACCATAACGCTCTCCGGTGTAAATACCTACAGTGGTGGTACTACCATTACATCAGGAACCCTAAAGCTAGGTTCCAGCTCCACGGGTTCTACCTCCTCCATCACCAATGGCCCATTAGGAACCAATACAACTATTGCCTCTAACGTCATTAGTAGTGATGCTAGCTTAGACATTAATGGTAAGACTTTATATAACCCCCTAACAATTAGTGGTACTGGTATCTCAAGCGCCGGTGCGTTGATCAATAGTAATAGTACTGGCGGAACCTTTGCTGGTCTTATAGCTTTGGGCGCTACATCATCGATTGTTGGCAGTGCCGGAACCATTAGCTTAACTAATACTGGAACAATTAGTGGCGCCACTTCTGGGCTCACATTAGGCGGTGCGCAGGGCGGTTCTATCGCTTCTATTATTGGTACGACCACTGGTTTCTTGACAAAGGTTGACGCGGGGACTTGGACCTTATCAAAGGTCAATACTTATAGCGGAGCTACAACCGTATCAGGGGGTACGTTAGCTTTATCTATTACTGTAACTACGCCTTCCAATATTAATCTCTCAACCTCTGCTGTAACAGTTAATGGTGGCACGCTGAAGGTTACCCATCCTTCAGTGGATGTGACGATAAGCTCGCTCACCGTTGGCGCTAGTGGTGGAACTATTATTCCAATCAGCAGCTGCTGTGCTTTAAATATTTCTTCTCTTACTACAACTGCCGGTGGTTTGATGACTATTGGTGATGGTAGTAGCACGGGGTACCTTCGTTTGACATCGGTGTCCACCATCAGTGGTGGTCTATCCGTCACTACAGGTAGCACATTGCAGCTTAATAATAATGCTACAGCCACTATTGCTGGTGGTACGTTTACTAACTCCGGAATCATTAATACCAATAGTCCAACGAATACCCCAACTCTAGCTTTTGCTAATACCGCAATTAATACCCTTGGTACCATTGCTTCTGGGGTTGCAATTTCAGTTGGTAGCACTTCTGGTGTGAAGTTCTCTACCAATGGCTCAAATAACTATGGCACGATGACCGTCTCTAGTGGCGGCTTTATTGATTTAAATGGCATATCTACATCCGGCAATGCGATCTCAATAGCGGGATCTGGTAATACGCTCAATAGCAGTAGCGGAGCTTTAATTAATAGCAGCGCTTCACCAGTGACCAAGGCCGGAACAGTAACGATGACTGCCGCTAGTACTATCGGTGGTACGGGCAACATCACTTTAAGCGGTGCTATCGGCGGTGCCTTTTTGCTAACTAAAGCCGGCGCTAATACTCTCACTTTGGCAAGCAATAACACCTATTCTGGCGGCACTACTATTAGTGCTGGCACTCTTGCGGCAGGCAATGCTACCGCATTAGGTACAGGCGCTGTTACTGTTGGCTCTTCAGGCGTGCTTGATTTAACTTACAGTGGTACGGTAACTCTAGCATCTACGCTTTCGATGAGCTCCGGATCTGCTGTTACTAATAGCTCTAATACATCTAATTTATATGTTACGGGCGCTAGTACTCTTGCAGGCGCTATTAATACTTTAGGTAATCAAACCTATTACGGCGCAGTTGCTCTCGGTATCAATACAACCCTCACAACTCGCAATGGTGCGACTAATACTAATGGCGCTATAACGTTTAGCTCAACAGTAAATGGCACTGTGGGTACAGAAACCTTGACCATTAACAATGGTAGTGGCAACGTTATTTTTGGCTCAACCATCGGTAGTTCAACTGCGCTAGGCTCACTGACAATTACTGGTGGCGGCTCATCAACAGCGCAGACAACGACTCTGGCCGGTAATGTTACGACGGCAGGCAATCAAACTTATGGTGGCAATTTAGCACTTGCTGCAAGTGTGACTCTAAATTCGACTGCAAATAGCAGTAATGGCGATATTGCGATAGCGGGTAACGTGACTGCAACGAGCGCCACCCTAACTCAATCTATTATTAAATTCCTGGGTGCCGGCTCCTACTCATATTCAACTAACGGAGGCCTTGCTTTCTCAACTCCGGTGACTGCGACCTCCACACCAACTGTGATTACGGGTATCGGTTCAATATCGTTTAGCAGCTCTAGCTATAGCTTTACGCCGGTCGGACTTGTGAGTAATGAATTGTTGGTTGCGGGCGGTGGCGGTGGCGGTTGGGGTCCTGGTGCCGGTGGCGGCGGTGGCGGCGGTGTCATCACAAGTACGAGTGCCTTCACTGTAGGATCTACTTATTTAATTACTGTGGGTTCAGGGGGTTCAGGCGGTACTGGTAATAACTCCAATGGCGGTACTTTCTTAAACTCAGCAACAAATGGTGGTAACTCAAGCATCACTGGCACGGGCGTTAGCCTCACAGCCAATGGTGGCGGGGCAGGTTCATCCTACGCGCAAAGTAGTTCAAGTGGCTTTGCCGGCGGTAATGGTGGTGGCGCTAATAGAGTAGGCACCAGTGGCGGAGCGGGTAATCAAGGTTATGCCGGTGGCGCTGGTATTGCTGTTGGTTGGCCAAATTACGGCGGTGGCGGCGGTGGCGGTGCTGGAGGGCTGGGATCAAATGCAGTTTCTGGACAGGCTGGTAATGGAGGGGTTGGTATCGTCAACACCATAACTGGCACTAGTACTTATTATGCAGGTGGTGGTGGTGGCTCAGGATTGGGTGGTGATGCTGGAGCATCTCGTCCTGGTAGTGGTGGTAATGGTGGTGGCGCAACTGGTTCGGCCAATAGTAGCGCTCCAAATGCCGCAACTGTAAACACTGGCGGCGGTGGCGGCGGTGGCGGTTATGCAGGGGGAGCCTTTGGCTCTGGTAGTTCAGGTGGCTCTGGAATTGTCGTGATTACTGAAACCACTCCAAGCAGCGCACTCGTAATTAGTGCTGGCTCTGGTAGCAGCACTATTGGCGGAACAGTTTCCAATCTCACGACACTGAGTATTAATTCCAAGTCCAGCGTATCTTCAGTTAGTGGTGCTATTAGCGGAACTACAGCGCTGAACTTGAATACTGCTGCTGGCTATACCGGTTCTAACTCTACTGCTGCAGTATTAATTCTAGCGGGCACTAATACCTTTAGCGGCGGCACTACATTGAGCGGTGGAACCTTGAAGGCAGGAAGCACAACGGCTTTCGGTGCTGCAGCTGGAGCAATCACCGTTGGCAGTGGTGCGGCACTGGATCTGAATGGTAAAACTCTCGCAAATGCGAATTCATTGACGATTAATGGCTCAGGTATTAGTAATACAGGGGCATTAACCAACTACAGTGCAACAGCTGGGACCTATATTGGTGCTGTGACATTGGCTAGTGCATCTCTAGTTGGTGCTAGCAATGGCGCCATCACCATCAGTGGTGCAATTTCTGATTCAAGTAATTATGGCTTGGCTTTAGTTGGCTCCAATGCAATTACTCTGAGTAGCGCTAGCAATACCTTGTCTGTCATTGCATCTAGTTCTGCTGTAGGCGCAATCACAGTGCTCAATAATGCCGCTCTAGAAATTGGTACGGTGACAGCTGGCAACACTTATAGCGGTTTGAATTCAGCCGGTACTATCTCTGTTCAAACTATTACTGGCAATTTAACAATTTCTCAGTCTATTAATACAAGTAGTCCTGCAGGAACTGCATCTTCACCCAATCTCTTATTTGCAGCAGCTAAGAATGCAAGTACTGGAAGTACAACTTACAACATCCTATTAAGTGGGTCGCCAGCAATTACAATGGGGGCAGGTGGCATTGCAGACTTCTATTCTGGATCATCTAGTTTGAGTACTGGGCTGGCTAGCTTTATTTCCCTTCAGAATCCCAATTCAGTTGCCAACGCCTCAACTACCTCTACCCAGCCAAGTACCGCTGGATTCAATGCTGTTTATCGTGAAAATGTTATTTATATTGGAGTGAGTGGGTCTAGTTATTACGGCAGCACCCCGGTATTAAGTTATCAAGAATGTACTACTGCTAGTTGCTCTAGCTTAGTTGCAAATCCTTCCGGCTTAACTGGTACGGCCATTTGGTCTGGGTCTGCTCCAACTTCTACATCCAATGCTGGATCTTATTCTCTAACTTACGTATCTGGTTTATCAGTTTCTGGATTTGCCGTGCTGGCCGCAAATGCCCAAAACTTTGTCGTTTCCCCAGCTGTGTTAACAGTGAATTTGAGTGCAGTCTATAACGGAACTACAACCGTAATTCCAGCGGCACGCTCTCTGACAGGAGTGAATGGTCAAACCATTACTTATGTATCAGCTAACGTTGCCAGCAAGGATGTGAGTAGCGCTAATAACTACGTCACTAGTTTAAATAGCCCATCTATCTCCAGTGGAAGTCTATCCAATTACACAATCAATGGCATGACTAGCTTGGCAAGTAATTCCAGTGGTACATATGATGCTACCTCCAATGCGGTGACAATAACCAAAGCCACCTTAAGCGTGACTGCCGCTGCCAAGACCAAGGTCTATGGCGATGCCAACCCGACACTGACTGCCACCATTGCCGGTTATGTCAACGGGGAGAGCGCTTCAGTTATTACGGGTACACCAGCGATTAGCACGACTGCAACCCAGTACAGCAATGTGGCTAGTTACACCATTACGCCAGCAGCCGGCACGCTAGCTGCAAGTAACTACAACTTTAGCTATACCAATGGCGCATTAAGTGTGACTGCTGCGCCACTGACCATTACTGGCGCTAGCGCTAATCCAACATACTCTGGCTTGGCACAAACCAATAGCGTAGCAACAGTAAATGGTATCAAAGGTAGTACCGATAGCTTTACGATCACCGGCTACGGTACGGGAACTAATGCGGGTACTTATAACGACAGCTTAGTAGCTACTGCTGCAGGTGCTACCCAAGCTACCAACTATGACATCACCATTACCAATGGGGCGCTCACGATTGCCAAGGCAAATGCGACGGTCACCGGTAATAGTGCCAACCCAACCTATACTGGTTTAGCACAATCAGCTACCGGCTTTACTGCTAGCGGTCTGGTGAATGGCCAAACCGCATCCGTCTTAACCGGTGTTACTGCATCTGGTGCTACTGGTACTAACGCGGGTACCTATACCAATACCGTCAGTGGTACAGACAGTAACTACAGCCTCACTTTAGTGAACGGCACATTGACCATTGCTAAAGCCAATGCCACCGTCACTGGTAATGGTGCGAACGTAACTTATAACGGCAGCGCGCAATCGGTCTCGGGCTTTACTGCTTCTGGTTTACTCAATGGTCAAACTGAATCCGTCTTAACCGGTGTCACTGCCTCTGGTGCTTCTGGCACGAACTATGGCACTTACACCAATACAGTTGCTGGTACAGACACTAACTACAACCTGACTTTAGCCAATGGCACCTTATCGATTGCTAAAGCAGGCTTGACAGTGACTGGTACTAATGCCACCCCAACTTACTCTGGCTTGGCACAAACCAATACCGCTGCTACTGTGACTGGCGTCCAGGGCAGCACCGATAGCTTTACGATTAGCGGCTACGGTACTGGCACCAATGCGGGTACTTATAACGACAGCTTAGTAGCGACTGCAGCAGGCGCTACGAGCGCAGCGAACTACACCATTAGCTATACCAACGGCACCTTAACTATCGGTAAAGCCACCTTAAGCGTGACTGCCGCTGCCAAGACCAAGGTCTATGGCGATGCCAACCCGACACTGACTGCCACCATTGCCGGTTATGTCAACGGGGAGAGCGCTTCAGTTATTACGGGTACACCAGCGATTAGCACGACTGCAACCCAGTACAGCAATGTGGCTAGTTACACCATTACGCCAGCAGCCGGCACGCTAGCTGCAAGTAACTACAACTTTAGCTATACCAATGGCGCATTAAGTGTGACTGCTGCGCCACTGACCATTACTGGCGCTAGCGCTAATCCAACATACTCTGGCTTGGCACAAACCAATAGCGTAGCAACAGTAAATGGTATCAAAGGTAGTACCGATAGCTTTACGATCACCGGCTACGGTACGGGAACTAATGCGGGTACTTATAACGACAGCTTAGTAGCTACTGCTGCAGGTGCTACCCAAGCTACCAACTATGACATCACCATTACCAATGGGGCGCTCACGATTGCCAAGGCAGCTTTAGTGGTGACTGGCACTCAGACCTATAACGGTACTACTGTATTTAGTGCTTCCAACTTATCTGTTGCTGGTGTTAATAGTGAGATTATTACTGCGACAGGATCTGCAGATTTATCTAGTAAAAATGTACAAACTAACCAACCTTTATCCAATATCAATGGATTGACTTTAGTTCCTGGAGCTGGAGTTTCTCTGGATAATTACCTTCCATTCACGGTAGCAAATACCGCAGTTAGTGTCACTGCTTTACCGATTTCCTTGATAGCGCCTACGATCACTAAGGTTTACGATGGTGGTTATGCATATAGTGTTACCGCCGCTGATTTAACTAGCATGTCGACACAACTGGTTGGTGGTGATAGGGTGGTTGCGGCCTCAGTTTCATTTGCGGACAATACCGCTGGCAGCAACAAGCAGGTTGATTTGTTATCGGCCACTATTAATGATGGTAACAGCGGTGCTAACTATAACGTTTCTCGCACAAGCTCAAATACGAGCGTGATTTCTAAGGCGTTATTGAGGATTGCTGCAGTTAATGATGCTAAATTTGTCTCGCTATCAGATCGTGTTGCTGTTCCGAATGCCGATCCACTATTAAATGATCCTGGCTATGCCGGTGTCCTTATTAATGGCTTTGTGAATGGTGAAACTGCCTCTAATTTGACTGGTGCTTTAGTGATCACCCGAAGTAATGCTTCCCAGAACTTGGCCAATCCAATTGGCTCTAGTTATGTTGGTGTTCTGCAGCCAGCTGGATATACCTCCGCAAATTACAACATTAGCTATGTCAATGGTGACTTCACCATTGTTCCGGCGCAGACATTGATGATTCGAGTGACATCTGGTGTCGCAGTATCTCCAGGTGTGTATACCAATCTCGCTACAGTTGTTTATGGCAATACGCCAAATTATCGCGTTTCTGCCCAGTACCTCTATCTGAATACAACAACCCCAGTGAATTTGCCGGTAGCAAATAACGGTCTATATGTCGTGAATGATGGGGCAGGTGGATCTGCAACATTTGCTATATCTGCTAATTTGGCGGCACAAGGTGCGCAGTTATCTAATGCAGGCTATATCCCTGTAGGTGCTTATAACCTAGTTAACACTGGGACAACGATCGTAGGCCAGAATTTCCTAGCTATGGTGGCGGTGGGTTCTCTGAGCGTAACGCCAATGAAGCTAACCTCAACTCAGTTAGGTGTATCTGGAATATCTAAGGTTTATGACGGCAGTGCTGCCATTACCGGCGCAGGCTCATCACGATCAGGGTCATCTCTGAATATAGATCAACTGACGAGTTCCATATTGAGTAATGATGTAGTTGCAATTGCAGCAACAGGTCAATTCAATAATCAAAACGTCGGTAGCGGCAAAGCAGTCATTATCGACGTGTCCTTGAGCGGTGCAGATGCAGGAAACTATATATTGGTTGATAGCAATAATTTGCCAAGTACCCGAGTCACCGGAAATATCGGGACTATTAGCCAGCTGCCGTCGGTAACTTATGTTGGCACCACAGGTGGCAATTGGTCGAATGCCGCTAACTGGGCAGGTGGTGCGATTCCAACCCTCAATAACGTTGCTAATGTTGTGATTCCAACTGGCCTGACGGTGAACTATGACAGTATCGCTGTAGATGAAATTGCCAGCACGATCAGCAATAACGGCGTGATTAATTTCACGGGCGGGAATAACTTCACCTTCAACAATGCTGTATCTGGCTCTGGTTTACTAAGCTTGTCTGGGGCTGGAGTCACTACGTTCTCTGGGTCTAAGACTCACACAGGTGGCACAAATATCAATGCATCCCAACTAGTCATTGGATCTGTAAACGCATTAGGAGTTGGCTCGGTCACCTCCAATGGTGGATCGATTGGCCTTGCAAGCAACATAGTCTTGCCATCGCTGACCGTAAATGGGCCGGTTACCTTAACCAGTGATATCTACACGACCAACAATCAAGCCTATAACGGAGCAGTAACTATTTCTGCAGGAAATGCAGTTAATAGTGTTATTACTCCAATGGTACTGAGCTCTACCGCAGGAGATATTACATTTAACAGCACATTAAGTGCTGGCTCCGCCTCACTCGGAGCTAAGCGCTCTCTCACTATTAATGTTGGAGTAGGTGGATCAGTGAGCTTTATGGATCGCGTTGGCGCTAATATTGCTGGAGCGGCATATAACCAAGCGCTTTATAACGCATTCCAGAACGGTACGGCTGGAGAGAGTATTTATCAGCTCATCGTTAATGCTGGAACAGCACTCAACCCAGGAACAATCTATATTAAGGGTGATATCACTACCTTTGAGACCCAGACCTATAACGGTAATGTCCGAATTGGAAGTAATGGCAATAATGGCCTAATTCGCACACTCCTGTCTGCAGATCCTAGTGTCACCTTCAATGGTTTGTTGGATGACACCAATTCTGGCACCCATACGCTATTGGTTAGGGCAATTGCAATGCAGGCAGGTCAAAATCCAGTGATCAATTTCAATCAATATGTCGGGTCTATTGCACCTTTGGCTGCATTGGATGTGAAGACTGGAACCCAAACACCAGTCAGCCCAACTACGATCATTACAGACACGTATTTGTTAGCGGCAAATTATTCCGGAAGCATCAATATTGCTGGTGATGTCACTACAACGGGTAATCAAACCTATACAGCTAATACCTACAATTTGGGCGATTCTTCTACGCCCAATAGACAGCAAGCCTTCACCACTAGTGGTGGTGACATTACCTTTAATATTGGTTTGGCAGCCGGAGGAGGAGTGAGCTCTCTAGGCGGTCTGCCAGTTAACTTTGCTCCAAACGGTGGTGTATTAAGTGGTCTATCTGGCTCGGGCTTAAGTTACCAAAACCTATCAGCCATCCCTGGTGTAAATGTATCCGGTAATGAAGGAATCGCAACAGGGACAATCATGGCCTTAATTAAGGCTAGTAAGGACACTAACGACGTTATGCTACGCGGGAATAATGCCCCTAGCTCCGTATCGGTAACTAGCCCAGATTCAGAGTGCAGGGCGTCAGAGGAAGAATGCTTAGGTGCAAAGCCAATCTAAAGAAAAGCTTTCATGATTGGGCCGCTGTATATTCCTTAGGTGATCCTACTGCCCTAATGTAGGTCTAAAACGGCCCCAAAATCTCAAGTTAAATGATCTTTCTATCAAACTACTGGATTCAAATTTAATATGGCCATTAAGCAATTAAATGCCTCTTATGTAGTTAATGAAGACCGCATTTTGTTTCGGTTTAACACTCAAGATCAGGCTGAATATCGTCTCTGGTTAACCAGAAGAGTAACGCTATTTATTCTAGTTGCTAGCACCCATTTGCTAACCAAAAAGCTCGAGCAAGTACATTCACCTGACACGGCAAAAGCCGTTAATGAGTTTGAAAAAGCAGCGCTGATAGAAGCTGCAAAAACTGCAAATGCAGGATCAACAGATTACGAATCCGGTGTGCAATTTCCACTTGGATTTGATCCATTATTGGTCATGGATGTGTCGTGTTCTTTGACTAAAAATGGTGAAAAAGTAACCGATGAAAATTCATCAAAAGCAGTTGATTTTGACGATGCATTATCAATAGATTTTTTACTCCCCGGTGGAGCCAATTTGAATCTAAATCTACCGAATAATCTGATGCGCGCAATGTGTCTATTATTAGATCAATTGCGTATTCAGGCTGGTTGGGGTGAGGCTGTATTGAGTATAAAAAAAGATGTAGAAATAGAGCCTGTTGTAGATGAAGTTCTCAAGAAAAATAGCCCGCTACATTAAAGAAAAAGCGCTGCTGTTTTCATCTCTTTAAGGCAGTGATTTTCCCCCAATATTTTCATACACGCTAGATCTTGCGATTAGAAAGCTCTCCAACTATCCAACGGCAAACCTTCATCTTCAATAGTTTTGTTATAGCTGGCAATGAAGTCAGTATTCTCCAGTTTCCAAAGTCGCTCTTTTTCATGCTGAACCAGAGACTCAAGTAATGCGTCACAGGCCTTTGGGATATTGATTCCTAGTTTCTTAGCCTCAGCTAAAACCTCAGCACTTAAGCTTAGGTTAGTCGACTTTTTTTAAGGCTTTGTATTGAGGGCGGATAGAGTTATGAATGATCATGGTCCAATCATATGCATAATTCATACGCAGTTAATATGCGCATAAATTATGCGGGTAATGCTATAGGTGTCCTAAAAAGGCAGCTTCGCCCCCGGCTTAGCAGCCAGTAGAACCGCCTTAAACTCCGCCTGAATACGCTTAATCGCCTCTTCACTATCCGCCTCAAAACGCATGACTACCGCTGGAGTCGTATTGGATGGTCTAGCTAGACCAAATCCATCGGCATATTCCACGCGGACACCATCAATCGTATTAATGGATTCTGATGTTGGGAACTTGGCATTGGCTTTAATGGTTTCGAGTAGGGCGAATGGCTCACCTTCAGCACAAGCTAGTTGTAACTCTGGGGTACAAATCGCATTAGGCAAGTTATTGAGAGTATCGCTCGGATTCTTTTCTTTACTGAGGATCTCTAGCAAGCGAGCGCCTGTGTATAAGCCGTCATCAAAACCAAACCAACGATCCTTAAAGAAGATATGACCGCTCATTTCACCAGCAAGCGGGGCACCAGTTTCCTTAAGCTTGGCTTTAACTAAAGAGTGGCCTGTTTTCCACATAATGGGTTCGCCACCATGCTCTTTTACGTAGGTGGCTAAGTTACGAGTGCACTTCACATCGTAAATAATTTGACCGCCAGGATTTCTGGATAGAACATCTTTAGCAAAGAGCATCATCTGACGATCTGGGAAAATCACTTGACCATCTTTAGTCACCACGCCTAGGCGATCGGCATCACCATCAAAGGCAAGGCCTAATTCATTATCGGTAGTCTGGAGGTTTTTGATGAGATCTTGCAAGTTCTCTATATGCGCTGGATCAGGATGATGGTTGGGGAAATGCCCATCGACTTCACAAAATAACTCTTGAACTTCACAACCAAGGGCTCTAAATAACTTGCCAGCAAATGCACCACCAACCCCATTACCGCAATCGACTGCAATCTTCATCGGGCGGGCAAGCTTGATATCACCCACAATATAGTTGAGGTACATGGGGAAAATATCAAAAGTACTTCTTGTTCCTTGGCCGGTAGCAAATTGCTTAGCTTCAATACGCTTTCGCAAATCCTGAATTTTGTCCCCATAAATCGCAGCAGTGCCCAAGACCATTTTGAAGCCGTTGTAATTCGGGGGATTGTGACTACCAGTAATCATGATGCCGGACTTGGGAGTCTTGCCACCAATAGTGTGATTGGCGGCAAAGTACACCATGGGTGTGGCAACCATATCCAAATCAATCACATTGATCCCGGTAGAGAGTAGGCCTTCTGTTAGCGCCTCGATCAGGCTTGGTCCAGATAGACGGCCATCGCGACCGATGACGATATCGGTTTCACCAAGCTCACGCATTTCGGTGCCAAAGGCTTGGCCAATCAGTTCGGCAATCGAGGGATCTAAAGTCTCATCAATAATGCCGCGGATGTCATATGCTTTAAAAATTGAAGGGGATAGTTTCACTTTGATTCCTGGTGGTATTAATGAGCAATTTCGATGATTGAGTTTAGGCCCTCACAAGCCTCCTGAAAGAGAGCGGGCGGCAGGCTCTTCCATGGATGGGGTCTTGCGGAGCGCAGGCGCCAGTCAAAAGATTTTGGCTGATGTGTCAAGATAAAGACGGGCTCACTACGACCAACAGAAAATTTGATTGCAAATGGATTGGTTTCATTGGACTTTGCGTGCGTCATAGGGAGCCCAATAACAAGACCAGTTTTTTCATTAAATGCTTTAGGTGAGAGGACGAGCATAGGATGTTCATCTTTCATTTCTTTTCCCAATTGGGGGTTAAAGTTAATCCAAATCATGTCCCTACGCTCAGGAACCCAAGCCTTCAATTTTTCTGCCATTAAATAATTTCTTTCCCAATGGGTGTTGATGTCATTACTTCACCGCCATGTGTCTCTGGATCAAAGGCTTTTAGCTTTTGAGAGAGGCTCAGTTTAGGCTTGCCAACCACCCGGAGTAAAACACCATCCTTAACAACCTCAACTGAGATAGGGACTCCTTTAGAAAAATGGGCAGCCTTAGCCACTGGTGAGGTGATTCGAACACCAAGACCATTTCCCCATTCTTGAATGGTTTGCTCTACCTTTAATGCTGGAGCCATAGGTACCCCCTAGATGAATGTTTATACAAGTTTAAACAATTTGTCTGACAATGTCAATTTGATCAGACTTAGGTGGATTGGCGCTCTATGAATTTAATAAATTAATACGGGTAGCAGTGACAGCATCTATATCTGTACTAGCAGTAATGTCGTTCTGATGACTAGCTAGGGCTTTTTCAATCGGCTTAGCTAGTACTTTGCCGTATTCCACTCCAGGCTGATCAAAGCTATTGATATTCCACAAAGCGCCTAATGTAGCAGTGCGGTTCTCATACAAAGCGAGTAGGGCGCCAAGATAAAAGGCATTGAGCTTAGGCAGCAACAAGAGATTGCTCGGACGTTTACCGGGATAAACATCATTCGGGTTGCTAGCAGCTTTGCCATTCGCCAATGCTTGCGCTTGTGCCAAGCAGTTAGAAAGCAGAATACGGTGATGCGCTATAGCCTCCGGCCGATCACTCATCGGCTCACGCACTGCGATGAAATCAATTGGAATGATTTCCGTGCCCTGATGAAAGAGCTGGAAGTAAGAGTGCTGAGCATTACTGCCAGCACTACCAAACACGACTGGAGAAGAGTGTTTGACAGGATTGCCATTGCGGTCCACGCTCTTACCATTGCTCTCCATATCCAGCTGCTGCAACCACTTCGGAAACCAATCTAAGGCATCTGCATAGGGGATGGCAGCATAGGCTTTGATATTGTGTTTTTCTTGCTGATAGAGCAAGGAGAGTGCCATGATGACAGGCAAATTGTCTTCGAGAGGTGCATTCTTAAAGTGCAGATCCATTGCTTCTGCACCAGCTAAAAACTGCTTGAAGGTCTCAAAACCGTATTGCAGAGCAATCGGTAGGCCGACTGCTGACCAAACCGAATAGCGTCCACCGACCCAATCCCAAAAAGGATAAATATTATTTTCCTCAACACCAAATTCTTTAGCGGCCGGGATATTAGCAGTCACTGCATATAGAGCATGAGCAACTTGACTCTTAGTACAACCACTATCTTTTAGCCAAGCAACGACTGCCTTGGCATTCATGGAGGTCTCAAGGGTGGTGAATGACTTCGAGACCACAATCACGCGAGTGCTGTGTGGCTGTGCACGGGCCAAGATACGCGCTAACTCGGCAGTGTCAATATTTGCCAAAAAATGCATTCGCATACCGCGGCTCTGAATACTGGGTACATGGGCTAAGGCTTCAATTGCCAGGCGGGGGCCAAAATCTGAGCCACCAATACCAATGTGAATCACATCCGTGACGCCAACCCACTTATTACAAAGTGCCTCTATACGATGCCAGACCTCTGCTACTGCAGGCATCACATCAGCACCATTAATCAATACAGGAGTCTTAGTGAGATTGCGTAATGCGGAATGTAGGGCGGGGCGATCTTCACTATTGTTGATGTGCTTACCAGCAAACATATCTTCAATAAATTGCTCCAAGCCACTTTGGCGAGCGCGAGTAAATAACTTCTTCCAGGCATCGTCACTAATACCTTGATAGGCAGTATCGAGAACCACATCGATAGCGGAATGAAGATTTTGGGATGCTAAATAGGGTTGCAAAGACATTTCTAGATTTTATCAATAAGGGCATCAATATCCCCTTAAAACACCGAAAATGTTACGATTTGAGTAACAGAAGGGCTTTGGCGAGGGCAAAAGTCATTACAAAATTGAGACATATCTGAAATCAGGTCAGGAATAGCCGAATGGAGCAGGTGGATTGCGTAGTAGTGGGCGCCGGAGTGGTTGGTTTGGCAGTGGCTCGCGAGATGGCCTTGCAAGGCCGTGAGACTATATTGCTCGAGCGAGAAGCTGCCTTTGGCACTATCAGCAGCGCTCGCAATAGTGAGGTGATTCATGCGGGGATTTATTACCCAAAAGACTCCCTTAAAGCCAAGCTCTGCGTAGCAGGTAATCGCCTTCTATATGAATACTGCCGTAGTCATCAAGTGAGTACGAAAGCTTACGGCAAGCTTATTGTTGCTGCAGATGCTGGCCAGCTGGATGATCTTCAAGCCATTTTGTATAAAGCCCAAAATAATCAAGTTCCCGATATTAAGATGATTTCAGGGGCGCAAGCTAAGGCCTTGGAGCCACAGTTGCAATGTGAGGCAGCAGTACTCTCTGGCTCTACCGGCGTAGTCGATAGTCATGGTTTCATGCTGTCGCTATTGGGCGGCTTTGAAGATGCTGGCGGCATGGTTGCCTATCAATCTCCATTACTCAGCGCTAAACCCATTGGCAATGATGCTGAAGGTGGCTTTGAGCTCACTATCGGGGGTGCTGATGGCATGACCATTCAGACTAAATTGTTGATTAATTGTGCGGGACTGAGTGCGCCAGCGCTAGCGCAAAAAATTGAAGGTCTCTCGAAAGATCTAATACCCAAAGCCTATTTTGCAAAAGGAAACTATTTCTCCTTATCCGGAAAATCCCCATTTAGCCATTTGATTTATCCCATCCCTGAGCCAGGCGGATTGGGTGTGCACTTGACCCTAGATATGGGTGGTCAAGCCAAGTTTGGCCCAGATGTTGAGTGGCTCGATATTGACGAAGAAAGCCAGATTAACTACACGGTGGATCAAGAGCGGGGAGATAGCTTTTATGCAGCCGTCAGAAAATACTGGCCCGGATTGAAGGACGGCAGCTTACAGGCCGACTACTCGGGCGTGAGAGCCAAAATCGTGCCACCAAATGCCCCAGCAGGAGACTTTTACTTTGAAGGGCCCCAACAACATCATCTTCAAGGCTTATTTAACCTCTATGGTTTTGAGTCCCCAGGCCTCACCTCTAGTTTGGCGATTGCGCAGCATTTAGAGGCGCAAATCAAAAGTTCTCTATAATCTAGGACTCAAATCGCAAGGAAGAGTGGCAGAGCGGTTGAATGCACCAGTCTTGAAAACTGGTGCTGATGCTTGTAAACAAAGGGCTGGCGGGGAGGGTGTGCTGTTTTTGTGCTTCGGCTCCCCTGAAGCCCTACAATCTACAGGCTTGCAGGGTTTTTTGTAGCAACGGAAGAGTGGCAGAGTGGTCGATTGCAATAGTCTTGAAAACTATCGTTCCGAGAGGAACCGTGAGTTCGAATCTCACCTCTTCCGCCAAGATGTCAAGTAAATAGAGCCTATAAGGCTCTTTTTCTTTTTATTCCCTCAGTTGTTCCCTCAATTGATTTGACAACATAAAGATGGTCTTGTCATTTGACATCTCCTGATAACCAGAAATACCCCCCATACCCCCCAGTTCTAGGTAATGATTTAGTGGGATTGAGATTCCTCATCCACGAGTTGAATTAGCTTTGCGGGTTTGATTTTGAGGGCTTTTGATATCTTGAAGATGATGGATATAGTTGGTTGGTTATGTCCAAGCTCAATAAGGCTTATGTAATTCCTCTGAATTTCAGCCTCAAGCCCCAATTCCTCCTGAGATAAATCGGCCTTGAGCCTTAAGTTTCTAAGCACTCTCCCAAAGGCTAAATTTAAAGGTGATCTTTTTGTTCCCAACATATAGGGAAACTTTGCTGGATAAGCTAGACTGTGTCTTCACCATATATTGTAAATTTATTGAGACTCCATGATTTCAAGCATAAGAGATTTGCCTGTATTCAGGCTAATGAAGGGGTGGCGAATCCAGCTTGCCTTGGTAGCGGTACTTGGGTACTTCTTCATTTCAAAAAATGGTTTTCTCTTGGCTTATCTAAAAATAATTGGATGGGTTTTCTTTGGGGTTGCCCTAGTGTTAGCCATTTTTACATCTGGATTTATAGACAAAGTATGTCGTCGAAAGTTTTCAATTTCATATAAGTTCAGAACTTGGATTGGATTCCCACTCTTTTTCTTGTTTTTTTATTTGGTTGAAAATGGATCTGACTATGTTCTGAGAAATTACTCTGGGTATCCAGTCTATGTTTTGTATCCCTGTACTTATCCACCATCACTTGGTGATCAGGAGAGGGAGGCAAAAGCTTTTTGGAGGCTTAAGCCATTTCAGGATTTTGATTGTGGCTCTGATGATTAAGTTGACCTATATTCTGACCCAAATAGTTTTTTAGATAGATTGGGATTATTTTAATTTCTATAAATATGGAGGGTACAAGTGAAGAAACTTTTACTTTTTCTAATGGTAATAACAGGTCTTTTGACTGGGTGCGCGACTAGAGAAAAATATGTAAATAAGCTTAATACTCTTGTGGGTAAGCAAGAAAGCCAGCTAGTTTCAATGTGGGGTATGCCTACAAGCATGTATGAGGCTGATGGCCTTAGATACTTAACTTATACCCGATCTGAAACAGTCTATATTGCTGGCACCCCAGCAAAGACCACTACAACCTATTACCTCGGTAAGCCCATCCCATTTCAAACTGTTGGCACCTCGGACTATAGCTATACCAAAGACTGCACCACAACTTTTACAGTCATAAACAAAGTCATATCCAGCTTCCGAATTCAAGGCAATGACTGCCTCTCAGATTAAAAGCTAAAACTCCATACATGTTTATTCGGTAACTAATATTTCTCCCTCCTTATCTGAGGGTAGCTTTTCATCTCCCCTGATAAGTATTTGATACCTATTGCCACGCTTAATCGCTGATGGATGCTTTCTTCCCTTTGGGATTAGGAATCGAATATAGCCAAAACCTTTTAGGCGACTTATTGCCTTGGTGACTGATGGTCGCTGAATTCCCAAATGACTGGCTAATGTGGACTGATTAGGAAAGCAGATACCTTTCGGGCTGGTATAGCAACAAAGCGCGCCCAACACTCGTAAATCATTCCTTGATAGTCTTGTATCTGAAATAGCTCTGGAGGGCATAAGACTAAATGCAAGCGGAAATGGGGTGAAATTCCAAAGAAAATTTGAGTCAGGCCACCCTATCGGATACACCCATGGGGGAGGGGGCAAGGCCTCTTTCTTTGATGTTCGGGATTCGATCCTAATGAGCTTAGGCTTTTTAGGTAGTTTGAATTGAACTTCTTTCATTTAAGCATTCCCTTGATCCGTAATCCAATATCAGTAGTGTTCTCACTCTTGTCACAAGTGATCCTTAGGCGGGCAATTAACTCTCTTACCAAGGCAGCATTTTCATACCAGTACGCACCATATTTTTCCTCTAGCTTGGCATTAGTTAAATTAGACTCACCACTGGTTTGACTCTCCTTAAGAGGGGGTGGCATTGCTACTCTATTCTCTTCATCTGTTTCATTAAATTCTTCTTTAGTTGTAGTTGTATATAGTTCCTTAGTAGTTAGGGTGTTCTGTAGGACAGGGGTTAAGCGAACTGTAGGACAGGGGTTAGTGCCTTTTAGAACACCCGTAGGGTTGTGTTCTAGGACAGGGGTAGGGGTGCTCTGTAGGACAGGGGTAAGAGTGGTTGAATCCGCATTACCTTTGTTTGATCTACTCTTAATTGCCTTAGACAAGGCTGACCCTTTATGAACTAAAAAGATGGTTGTGCACCCTGGATTTCCACCTAGCGAGTTACCAACTCTAGAGATATATTGATCCTCCTCTAACTCCCTAAGTATCTTTTGCGCATAGCGTTCTTTTATCCCTGATAGCTCTGCAATCCTATCAACACTGGGATTACATCTCCATGTCTTATTGTTTGCATGATTGGCTAGAACCCATAGAACCATCTTATGAATTGGCTTTCTAAATCCAACCATGTGCCCGACAATTACCACTGGAAACTTCATCTCATTAATCCTTAGCGAGAGATGATTTTTCAAGAATCCAATTATCGATGTCACTCTCAAGCCATACCCTGAGTGTTGTCGATAATCTAATAGCCTTCGGGAATCTCCCAGTCGCCTCCCATGCCAAGATGGTGCTTTTACCAAGCCCTGTTTGATTTGCTACATGATCAAGTCTTACAAATCTAGGTTGATTATTTAGCGTGCTTTCAATCATCATTTAGTCCTTATAAGTAACGGCAATTCCGTACTTACATTTCAGACTAAATTACATATTTGATCTAGACGGGGGTGCTAGCTGGCAGACAGCATTTCCTTAAATTCAGTCACCCAATCCTTTAGAGCTCCAAGTGTCCATGGCTTTTTAGTATCGGGAAATTTACTTTGAAGTCTTAAAAGTAGTCTAGCTGGGCTAATACTTGCCTGACCATTTTTACTCATAGCTAAATATTCTGCTTGAGCTATTTTTTTGTTAGTCGCATAGGGAGCATTTTTCTGTTTCGCGCCCTCCTTAGAGGAGTTGATCGCAGAATCTTGAGCTTTTTTAGCCGCCTTTATTAGCCTGTTGTTTGAATTGAGTAGGGTGGTGTTGTCAGACTCCATTACCTTCAATTTAAGAGTAAGTATTGCAAGCTGATCTATCAACTGATCGGCAGTTAGATTTTGCTTCGATAGATCTTTTTTCATCTTCGAGATGGCTTGAGCTCTTTTCTTCTCTGACACTTGCGACTCTCTAGGATCACCATCATTAACCTTAAATGAGAATCCTCTAGCCCCGTCAAGGGCGACCTTATATTCTCTAGCCCATAGATTTTTTAGAGCGGTTGCTTTTGACACTATTTTCTTCATGTGATTCCACTTTCACCCCACGATTAGAGTGCGCACCGAGGGATGTGGGTATCCTTTTCGCCCCGTCGGGCTAGGTGCGCAAGATAAGTCTATGCTGTTTTTAAAGCCACTACATTTGTTGTTGATCCTTGAGCGCAATAATCCGACCAGTCCTCCATCAATGAGAGTCTTTTAGCAAGTAGATCTCCTCTCCTATATGCGGCCTCAACTCGATTCTGAATGGTGTGTGCAAGAGCCTTCTCAGCCAATTCAGTAGGGTAGTCCGTTAGTTCTGATACCCAGTCCCTAAAAGAGGATCTAAACCCGTGAACTGTAGTGTCGAATCCCATCCTTTTGGCAACTGAGTACATCGCCATATTGCTGAGTGCTTTTCCCTCGATTGAGAATAGGTACGGACTATCAGGATCAAGATATTTACCAATTTCAATTAATTCCAATGTCCTTGTTGTCAAAGGCACTCTATGTTCTTTTCCCGCTTTCATTCGCTCGCCCGAAATAGTCCACACACCATCTTGAACTTCACTTCTCTTAGCTCCAATAACTTCACCAGTACGCGCGCAAGTCAGGATGGCAAATTCAAGGGCGATAGCACTAATGCCTTCCCGCTCTCTTAGCTGGCTAATGAATGTTGGTACTTGGCTGAAATGAAGTGCTTTGAAGTGCTTTGTCTTATTTGTCTTTTTGGGCTTTGGGAGAATGGTGTCGAGATGCGCCCTCCATTGGGCTGGATTAATGCCTTCTCTGAGCTTTCTAGTGGTGGCTGATGCAAGTATCCATTCAAGCCTACCTCTAAGTCTAGAGGCAGTTTCCGTCTTGTTAAGCCAAATTGGTTGAAGGATCTTGAGTATGTCCTCGGTTGTGATTTCATTGAGGGGTTTATCTCCAATTACTGGATTTGCAAACTCTTCAATCGTGTAAGTCCATTGATCACCATGTTTAGAGTTTTTCCATTCGGGCGACTTTAGCTCAATACAAGATTTAGCAAAATCCTTAAACTTAGTTTGCTCTTTTAAAGAATCCTTCTTTAAGGCTCTTTTATCCTCTATTGGATTCACCCCTTGGGCGAGTTTAATTCTCGCCTCCATAGCCCCTTTACGGGCTTCTGAAAGAGATATAAAGGGAAATACTCCCAATGACATATCTTGTCGCTTTCCAAGCTTCATGTATCTGAATATCCAATACTTCTTTGAAGGCGACTTTACCCAGAGATGGAGTCCAGATCCGCTATCGAAATATCGACCCGTCTTGGTTATTTTTTGTGCAAAGTTAAAGCTAAGAGTTATATTCATGGCTATATCGTTCCATCATTTGTTCCCTCAAAACATCTATATAAGATGTAAGAAGGTATTGATATGAAATGTATCGCCTAAGAATTGATTGGGCTAGGCTGGTTGCTAGCTGGCAGACAATATAGTTATCAGAAACAGCAACAAAGTTGATTCTTAAGGTTTCTTGGCTATAACTAGGGTTGCTTAGGCAGTACATGCCCTCTACTAGACACCTCTTCCGCCATATACGACAGCAGAGCCCCTAACCATGGGGCTCTTTGTTTTTGGGGCTCTTCTACCCACCTCTCTACCCACCCTTTAATCTTGGCTTTATGGTCCCTAGTGAATTTTCTTGGCATCTTTTATCAATTGATAGTGTTGGTTTTGTCTTTCGAGGATAGCGAAGAAAAGTCGTAGCGTATTAAAGGCATCATCATCCGCTCGGTGGGGTGTGCCGTCAAAATGAAGCTTAAAGCTAGCAAGCGCAGATGACAGTCCGCCACTTGGTTTCTTTCCTATTGCCAGCATATGCAAGGTGTACCAAGTTTTTACATCAATCCATCTGCGCCCAAAATAGGGAAAATGAACGCCTCGATTTTTGAACTCAAGCTTCAACTCTGTTGAATCGCCACCACCCCAGCTAATCGGGTTGATGAAGCACTGGTGAACTTCGATCAACTCGCCGATTTCTTTGGCGAACTGTTCATGAGGCACGGCATTTTTGAGGATGTCTTCATTAGAGATGCTGGTCAAACTGGTAATGAATTCGAAGATGGGCTCTTGCGGATCTAAATACCATTTGTACTTAGCAATACTGTTATTTTTGTAATTTAAATAACTTCCAATCGCAACTCCCGCCTGAATGATCTTGGGATGTGCGGTTGTATTATCTTGCGCATTATTCAGTTCAAGATCTAACGAAAAATAACACTGTTTTTGATTCATTTTTTCTACATTGAGTTGGCGAGTTTGTAATTTAGGTTGTAGCAGTGTAGTAGTCAACTACATCCTCAATGCCTTGTAGGACGGCATGGTTAATTGATTCAATACAATCCTTACCTTAAGAAGAGATTCATCTTCTTAATTCCAATGTAAAAATTTATTAAATAGTGCATATGAAAATTCATATTTTGAGTGACCTTCACTTAGAGTTTGCCGCTTTCAATCCCGAGCCAACTGATGCGGATGTTGTGGTTCTAGCTGGAGATATTAATGTCCGCTCTAGTGGTGTTGAACGGGCGCGTGAGACTTTTCCAGATCGAGAAATTATCTATGTTGCCGGTAACCATGAGTTTTATGGATCTCAACGACTTGAGCTTATTTCGAAGTTACAAGAGCAATGCGCTCTCTATGAAATTCATTTTTTAGATGATCGAGCAATTCAGTTGCAAAGTGCTAATGATAAAAAACCCGTCCGTTTTTTAGGTGCCACCTTATGGACTGATTTCTTATTGTTTGACGATGAGTTGAGAGAAAAATGCATCATGTATGGCGAAATGTATTTAAATGATTTCAGGAGAATCGGTGATGGACGAATTGGCTTCTCGCCACAAAAGTCGATCCAATTGCATGAGCAGTCACTCTTTTTTCTTAGGGGAGAGTTGGATGTTCCTTTCGATGGTGAGACTGTAGTTATCACCCATCATCTTCCTTCAATGCATTCTGTTGCAGAGCGTTATAAACCTGATTTTTTGTCAGCGTGTTTTGCATCAGAGTTATCGCATTTATTTGGAAAGATGTCGCTTTGGATTCATGGTCATACCCATGACTCTTGTGATTATGAAATGAACGGCACTAGAGTGGTGTGCAATCCTCGCGGCTATGTTCGCTCTAGCCATGCGGAAAACCCACAGTTCAATCCCTCATTGATCGTTGAGGTCTGAACGACTAAAAGGGTCGGTGTCGGTAAGCTTTCACTGTTATTTACAATTTATAAGTTGTTATGTAAATATACAACCCATATATTGTTATTGTGCGTTACAATTTAAAAGTTGTATTCATAGCGAGGCTGCAGATGATTTATCAAATTCAAACCCTAGAGACCTTGAAGCTATTTATTAGGGCTTTCCGAAAGCAAAAGGGGGTTACTCAGGCCGATATGGCGCAAAAGCTCGGAATTAGTCAGCAAGCTTATGCACGTTTTGAGGGCAATCCGCAATTAGCCACTCTTGAAAGATTGTTTCTGGTCTTGCGGATCCTGGATGTCAACATATCACTGGAACAGATCATTAAAAACTCAAAAGAAGCAAAAACCAACATGAAATCTGGGTCCAAGGAGATTTGGTAGTCATGGCAGCTCGCTCAAAATCAAGAGGCCTAACCATTTGGATGAATGGTGTTCAAGTGGGCACTTGGCAAATCACAAGACAACTTGAAAGCTTCTCCTATTCTAATGAATGGATTTTGCGGGCAGAAGCAAGACCCTTATCGCTATCCCTTCCTTTCTTGCCAGGTAATGTGGCGCATCAAGGCGATCCTGTTAATTATTATTTTGATAACTTATTGCCTGATAGTGACGTGATTCGTAGGAGGTTAGCGAGTCGCTATCAGGTAAAAAGTTTGGGCGCCTTTGACTTGTTATCTCAGCTTGGTCGCGATTGTGTTGGGGCTATACAGCTCCTGCCCGATGGTGAGTTGCCAGCAGAAATTTATCAAATTCAAGGTCGAGTATTGAGCAATGAGGAGATTGCAGATCACCTTCGTCGCGTCTCGTCGGATTCGGTTTTCAGGCAAGCAGAGCAAAGCAACGATTTAAGACTATCCATAGCGGGTGCGCAAGAAAAAACTGCGCTACTTAAGCGCGATGGACGTTGGCTCTTGCCTCAAGGTAGCACTCCAACTACACATATTTTGAAATTACCCTTGGGTTTGGTTGGTCATATGCGAGCTGACATGCGCACATCGGTTGAGAATGAGTGGCTCTGCTCTAAAATTATGGCTGCATATGGTATTCCAACTGCTTCCTGTGAAATTAATTCTTTTGAGGATCAAAAAGTATTGACCATTGAGCGCTTTGACCGGAGATTAGCTGCTGATGGGCAATGGATTATGCGTCTCCCTCAGGAGGATTTTTGTCAGGCAATGGGCATATCGCCAATGAGTAAATATCAAGCAGATGGAGGTCCAAGTATCACATCTGCAATGAAGTTATTGCTGGGCTCAGTAAACGCAGAACAAGACCGACTACATTTTTTCAAAACGCAAATTATTTTTTGGATCTTAGCTGCAACTGATGGACATGGAAAAAACTTTAGCATTGCGCATCTGCCGGGCTCTCAATATCAAGCAACTCCAATTTATGACGTGTTATCGGCGCACCCAGTAATAGGTTTTGGGGCAAATCAAATCGCACCCCAAAAAGCGAAGCTAGCAATGGCTGTTCGTGGGTCGACCAATCACTATCTACTAGATAAAATTCACTATAGACACTGGGTAGCTCAGTCTCAGCAGACAGGTCTTGGTCCTGATGTAGCGCGGCAATTAATTGGCGAAGTTATTGAGATGACTGGGTTTGTCATCAATCAAGTAAGGTCGAGCATTACAGGGCCATTTCCAATGGATGTGGCTGAGTCAATTTTTATGGGAATGGAACAGAAGGTTCAAATGTTAGCCTCCCAATTTTCAACCTAAAAAATAAAAACCCCAGCAATCTCTTGCTGGGGTTTTGTCTTTCTAGTAGCTAGAAAAGATTAGCGCATTACTTCTTAGCAGCTGGTGCACTAACTACAGCAGCAATCGCTTCTGTGTAAACCACTTTAACTTGGTCGTTCACAGCAATATCTTTCATCAAGTCAGGATTCTGAACTTTAACTTTGAAGATGTTTCCTTGAGGGCCTTTTAAAGAAACAACGTTCTTTACTGTATCAATTGCCTCAATGCTGGCAGTTGCAGTAACAGTGTTGGTAGTGATCATGCCTGGCTTATCGCCTTGTGGGGCAGTAGTAGTGCTAGTAGTAACTTGCTCACTAGTTGTACCTGGGTTTTTCACTTTTACCAATTCAACAGCTACGGCTAATTCATAGACCACGTCAAAACGGTCGCCAACTTTAATTTCAGCAAAGTTTTTAACTTCTGGTCCAGCAACAATAGTAGATTCGCCATCTTGGTTTTTGAGGGTGATTGCGCGAGTTGCAGCATCGATCTTGATGACTTCACCGTCATAAATGAGGGCAGATTCTTGAGCGGCTACAGCGGCAATAGGTGCCTTTGGTTTATTGAGATAGAAGTAGGCGCCGGCTGCGATGGCAGCAATGACGATAACAATGAATAATTTTTTCATGATGGTATTAATCCTTAGTGTGTTGAAGCACAGCACCGTAAAACGGTAATGCGCGAATAATAAAATACTTTTTAACAGTATTAAAAGATATTGTACTCATGCTATTAATCAGAATGAATTTTTAGCCACATAGGTGAGATTTCTGGTCAATACCCGACTATTTCACTTATTTATTGATTCTCACTGTCATATAGAGAGCGCATACTATAAATAAGGTTACAGAAAAGAGGTTTGTATGCTGCCGAAGTTCATCACAATGTCTTTTTTGATGGGATTTACGGTTTCTGTCGGCGCGATAACGCCGCAAGACTTATTAAAGTCTTATGAAGCGCAGTCAGGCAAGGCTTCACCTAACCGCGGCGACCAATTTTTTAATGCCAGGCATGGTAAGGAGTGGAGCTGTTCATCTTGTCATGACAACCCCCCCATTCATGATACTAAGCACATTGTGACTGGTAAGGTGATTAAGCCACTTGCCCCTAGCGCTAATCCCGCACGCTTTACTGACCAAGCCATAGCGGATAAATGGTTTAAGCGTAATTGCAATGATGTGCTCGGAAGAGAATGTACCGCGCAAGAAAAGGCAGACGTTCTCTCGTGGTTAATGACAACTAAATGAGTTCTATGAAAAACAACAAAACTACCTTAATTTTTGCTGTCTTGATCTTGACCTCTTCAAATACCTTTGCAGCCAAAATGGCGATGCCGGCGAACGCACTAGCTTCCTACGAATCTGAATGTGCAAGCTGTCATATGGCTTACCCACCAGCACTCTTAGGTGAGCAGAGCTGGAAGAATGTAATGTCTGGGTTAAATAAGCACTTTGGTACTGATGCTAGTGTGGATCCTAAAATCCAAACTGAGATTACAAGCTGGTTATTGAAAAACGCCGCCACACGTCAAAAGTACAGTGAGATTGCCCCTGATGACCGCATCACAAAAACTACTTGGTTTATTCGTGAGCATGATGAGGTGAGGCCCGATATATGGAAGAGGGCGGGTGTCAAGAGTCCTTCAAACTGTGGCGCATGTCACAGCGATGCCGCTAAAGGCACCTTTAGCGAAAATAATATTCAGATTCCATCGAAATGAGGCATTCAATGCATGATTCAGTTGGTGCAACTGGGAGGCTAAGGGAAAAGATATTGGTGTGGGATATGCCGGTACGGATATTTCATTGGCTACTAGTCATTTGTTTTGCAGGAGCTTGGCTCACTTCTGAAAGCGAACGCTTGCAGATGATTCATTATGCATTTGGCTACACCGCCTGTCTGCTGGTATTGCTCCGTTTGGTGTGGGGTGTGATCGGAACACGTTACGCTCGCTTTAGCCAATTTCTCAAAAGTCCTCAGGCGGTACTAGTGCACTTTATGGCAATGTTACGAAGACATCCCCATCACGATGTTGGTCATAACCCCGCTGGCGGTTTAGTGATGGTTGCACTCATGTTACTAATTCTTCTGATTGGTTTGACTGGCTATTTATCCGTAAAGGATTTTTTAGGTAACTTTTCAAGCGAGGCCCATGAGATCGTCTCTAATTTGGCTATGGCGGTGGTCATTCTGCATATTCTTGCAGCTATTGTCATGAGCTTATTGGAGAGGCAAAACCTGGTGAAATCGATGGTTACTGGAAAAAAATACGGTATGCCAGAGCAGGCAATTCGATATCCACAATATTGGTTGGGCGTGCTGATATTACTCGGCTCCCTATATTTTTTCTTCTTGATCCTGAGTGGCTCTTTGCCTGCGCTGACACAGTAAAAAACCGTGGGCTAACTAGCGTTGTACGATAGATAGCATGAAGCTCCTGCTTTCCCTATATTTCTTTGTTCTCGCCACGATTCAGCTTGGGTTGTTTATTGGCGTTTATCACTATTATCGATCTCAAATTACTGTAAGACCTAGTCCGTACTGGATGGGCTCATTAATCGTGAGTGTTTTCGCCTTGACTACCTTTGGCGCTGGAATCATCACTCTTGAAGATGTCTCCAAGCCAGAATTTAATTTCACGGTAGCCAATACGCTCTTTTATATTGCTGCTATTTTGCAATTGCTGTTTTGTAGGTCTCTTAATAAACCAGTCAGTAAACGGGTGCAATACGTCTTTTTGCTTTCCGCACTTATTTTCGGCCTAGTATTTGAGTGGATGCGTATTCACAGCACATTTGAAAGTCGAACTTCGCTTATTTGCTTAGTCACGGGATTCTTTTTCATTTTGCAAATTGTTCAACTGCGTATTAAAAGAGCTACCGCACCTTCAAAGCAATTAATCTATTTGCAATACGCTACTAGTGCGGAATTATTTTTTGCTATTGGCCGGCTATCTTTGGTGCTTGCATCCGGTTTGACTATTCGCGAGGTTGAGCAGATTCCTCAATTGCTGATTCTGCTCACAATCACCCAGATCGTCATGAACACCCTGGCCTATATCGCCATTGGCGCTTATTGGTCTGAGCGCATTGCTAGGTCGAATGTTCAATCACAAATTGAGAATGAAGAAATCAAGTCACTCTTGATGGAGCGCGAGAACTTAATCTCTAATTTGCTCAAAGCCAATAAGACTGCCGCAACAGGCGCTTTATCTGCCTCAATTGCCCATGAGTTAAATCAGCCCCTAGGAGCATCCCAACTGAATATTCAGTTTCTGCAGAAGAAGCTGCTTGAAGGCAATTTAACTGTCGAACAAAATCAAGAGATACTTGCTGCATTACTTGCCGATAACCAGCGAGCTGCCAGCATCATCCAATCCCTTCGCTCTATTTTCTCGAGTGGCAAGATCGGTTTAAGATCAGTTGAGATTGGCGGCTTGATTGAATCTGTTCTCGAGATTACCACTCCAGAAATTCAAGCTAAAAACATTCAAGTGGTTCTGAAGCTGTCATCAACGGCATTGGTCAACGCTAATCAGAGCGAAATGGAGCAAGTCTTTCTGAATTTAATGAATAACGCCATTCAAGCTTTGGTTGCTTCCAATAAGGTGCCGCGAATTCTTCAAATTGAAAGCCATGATTTTCCAGGGGGTTTAGAGCTGCGGGTGACTGATAACGGTCTTGGCATACCAGCTGAGATCAGACTCCATCTATTTGAGTTGCTCGCGGGTAGCGATAAAAAGTCGAGTATGGGATTAGGCTTGTGGCTTTGTCGGCATATTGTGCGACGTCATGGCGGGCGCATTGACTATCAAGATGCCCCTGGTGGAGGCGCCCAATTTATCGTTTTTCTGCCTAAGGCATCGCTATAAATTAGCCCTTGGGCTAATTGCCCAATACGCCACCTCTCTTATCATTAAGAAAGTTACTTTTAATCCTTTTGATCAATTTCTAGGTCTTTATATGAAAACCCAACTCACGCTCATCGCGCTCTCTATTGCCCTGATTTCTGGTAGCCCAGCTATTGCTGCTGGTGGGGGTGGGTTGGTTGCTGATCCTGGTGCAATGCAGGGCAAGCACTTTGACTCTAAGGGCAAGGCACCCTCAAGATTTACAGTAGAACTCCAAAATGGTTTGCGAAAATCTTTGCCATTTGAAGATAAGCGTGACTTTGAAGAGTCTAAGAGGGGATTTATTGCAGCGCCAAGCTATAAAACCATCATGGCTGATGCCGGTAATGTCGCTTGGGACATGGGGAGTTATGATTTTCTGCTGCAAGGTAAAGACTTCGATAGCGTTCATCCATCATTACAACGCCAAGCGATTCTCAATATGGGCTATGGCCTTTATGAAGTCGTGCCAGGAAAGATCTATCAAGTACGCGGCTTTGATTTATCCAATATCAGTTTTGTTAAAACGAATACGGGTTGGATTGTCTTTGATCCCTTGACCTCTAAAGAAACTGCTAGAGCAGCTCTGCAGTTGGTGAATGAGAAGCTAGGTAAACGCCCAGTAGTAGCAGTGGTGTATTCCCATTCTCATGCCGATCACTTTGGCGGTGTCCGCGGGGTAGTAGAGGAGGCGGATGTGAAGAGTGGCAAGGTCAAGATTATTGCCCCGGCTGGCTTTATGGATCACGCCGTGGCAGAAAACGTATACGCTGGTAATGCCATGACACGTCGTTTGTATTTCCAGTATGGCGTTTTGTTACCACGCAGTCCATTTGGTCACGTAGACCAGTCGATCGGCAAAAATACGGCAGCAGGTAATCTAGGTCTGATAGAGCCAACCATTCTCATTAATGAGCCATTTGAAAAAATGACAGTAGATGGCGTTGAGATGGAGTTCCAGAACACACCTGGTACTGAAGCTCCCGCCGAGATGAATACTTATTTCCCACAGATGAAAGCATTCTGGGCTGCTGAAAATATTACCGGCACCATCCATAACATCTACACCTTGCGCGGTGCGTTAGTGCGTGATGCTTTGGCGTGGTCTAAGAATATTAACAATGCCTTATATAGTTATGGCACTGAAGCGCAGGTCATGTTTGCTTCGCATTCCTGGCCGCGCTGGGGCAATGATCGCGTGCAGGAAGTCATGCGTACACAGCGTGATAGCTACGCCCACTTGAATAACGAAGTTCTCCATTTGGCAAATAATGGTGTGACGATTAATGAAGTACATAATGTCTATAAGCAACCAGAGAGCTTGAGATCTCAATGGGCAGCCCATAGCTACCATGGCTCAGAGGAGCACAACAGCCGCGCCGTAATTAATCGTTACCTAGGTTACTGGGATGCTAACCCCGCCACCTTGATTCCTTTATCACCTAAAGATTCTGCGCCGCTTTATGTTGAGATGATGGGTGGTGCTGGCAAGATCATGGCAAAGGGCAAGCAACTCTATCAGCAGGGTAAATACCGTGAAGCGATGGAGATTGTGAATAAGTTGGTTTATGCAGAGCCGGACAATACTGCAGCCAAGGACTTATTGGCAGATATCTTTGAGCAAATAGGCTATCAAAAAGAAAGCCCGAGCGTGCGCAATAGTTTCTTGGGTGCTGCCTATGAATTGCGACATGGTATGCCTTCGGGGGCCTCTCCGAAGACAAATGGTCCTGACATGATTCGGGCAATGACAACCGAGCTTTGGTTGAACGCATTAGCCATCAGCATGGATAGTAAAAAAGCTGCCGGGATGAAGTTCATCATCAATCTGTGTACGCCAGATAATAGTGAAAAGTTCGTTGTGGAGATGAGTAATTCTGCGCTGTCTAATATCAAAGGTTATCAGGATAAAAATCCAAACCTGACAATCACCGTGAATCGTAGCGACTTAGAAAAAGTCATGGGTGGTCAAACCACGTTTGAAAAATTATTAGCTGAAGGCAAGGCCAAGTTCGAAGGTGATCGCAAGGTATTTGAGCAACTGCGCAGCACGATGACCACCTTTACTCCAGATTTTGAGTTGATGCCAGGTACGAAATCTAAAAAAGCGCCACTTACCAAACCAAACAAGGATCCATTCGAGGCGCCTCCTATCGCCAATTCGGATGGCGCTTAATCCAAGCCGTATAACACTCAGCATTAACAAAATGGGCCCTAAGGGGCCCATGTCTTTTCCAAGGAAGAGATGAATCACTCAGGCTGTAAAAGCACCGCCCGCCTCAAGTGCTTTGAGTTCATCGCCAGCAATGCCTAACTCTTGAAGGAGTTCATTGGTGTGTTCGCCCAAAAGTGGGGGATGTCTGCTTACTTTTTGAGGGGTGCCCATCAACTTGACTGCAAACCCAATATTAGGAACCTTGCCTTCAATCGGGTGATCAATCTCCATGCGCATTTGGCGATGCTTGCCATGTTCACTATCAAACGCTTGGGGGTAGGTGTTAATCGGCCCTGCTGGAATGCCGTCAGCCAGCAGTAGATCTACCCATTCTTCACTGGTTTTGGTGATGAAGGTCTTTTCAAGCTCAGCCGCCAGAATCAGGCGATTGGCTAAGCGCAAAGGATTGGTTTTAAACAGGGGGTCCTCAAATAATTCTGGTCGACCAATCTTGTCGCAAAGCAGTTTCCAGAGTTTCTGATTGGTAGCCCCCATCACAAAGTAGCCATCAGAAGCTTTCATAGCCTGGTAGGGCGCACTCATGTGGTTAGCTGTACCGAGCTTGTAGGGCTCAACACCAGTGCCCCAGTACTGCGCTGTATCCCAGATGGAGAATGCCAATGCGGAATCAAAGAGGGAGGCATCAATAAATTGCCCCTCTCCGGATTTAGTCTTACCAATATGGGCAGACAAAATACCGTAGACAGCGAACAGGGCACAACCAATGTCGGCAACAGGGACTCCCGCTTTTACTGGTGGACCATCCGGATAGCCTGTGACACTCATGACGCCAGACATGGCTTGTGCCATGAGGTCAAAGCCAGGACGATCAGCCCAAGGGCCAGTTTGCCCAAATCCCGAAATGCTGGCATAGACTAATCCTGGGTTGATGTCCTTGAGCGAGGGGTAATCGATGCCCAGTTTTTTCATGACACCGGGGCGATAGTTTTCAACCAAGATGTCAGCTGTCTTCACTAATTCAAAGAATACTTTTTTGCCCGCTTCGGTTTTGAGATTGAGCGTCACGCTGCGCTTATTGCGATTCATATTCAGAAAGCCCATGCTATCTGAGCCTTTCATCTTGAATCCCATTGCGCCACGGGTTTGATCTCCAGTACCCGGAGGCTCTATTTTGATGACATCAGCGCCTAAGTCAGCAAGCAGCATGCAGCAGTAGGGACCTGCCATAACTTGACTCACGTCAAGAACTCGAACGCCAGCCAGAGGTAAAGGCTTACTGATAGGTGTTTTCATCTATGTCTCAAGTGTTTTTATATGTTTATATTTAAAAATCGAATGAATAGCAGTCAATATAAAACAAAAAATGGAGACCGTATGATCAATCAATCCCCCAAAAGGATTTTGCGTAGATTCGCTTTCTTGGCTTTGGGTATGTGCAGTGTCTGGCCATTGGCTGCCCATGCACAGCAGCCTTTTCCAGTAAAACCTATTCGTCTCATAGTGGGCTTTGCTCCTGGTGGCGGTACCGACATCGTTGCACGTGCCATTGCACCCAAGATGGGTGAGATCTTGGGTCAAAGCGTGATCATTGAAAATAAGTCTGGTGCTGCTGGAACGATTGGTGCAGATTTGGTTGCCAAATCCAATCCCGATGGATACACGCTCTTAATGGGGCACTCCAACTCCAATGCGATTTCTCCCTTTGTACTGAAGAATGTTCCTTATAACCCGGCCACAGATTTCACCCCGATTACTTATTTAGGATATGTGCCTAATGTACTGGTGGTGAAATCATCCCTGCCAGTGAACACAGTAGCGCAATTGGTCTCCTTGGCAAAACAGAACCCAGGTCAAATGACCTATGGCTCGTCTGGTATTGGTAGTACTCAGCATCTCGCGGGCGCTTTGTTCTCCAAAATAGCTGGTGTAGAAATGAATCACGTTCCGTATAAGGGTAGCGGCCAAGCGATTGTGGATTTACTAGGCGGTCAAATCACTATGAACTTTGATACTTTGCCACCCAATTTGCAACAAATTCGGCAGGGGAATTTAAAGGCCTTGGCGATTTCTACTCCCAAGCGTTTAGCCTTATTGCCGAATGTGCCGACGTTTAATGAAGTGGGCATTGTGGGTTTTGATGTTACCAATTGGTACTCGGTCATGGGACCAAAAGGCATGGATCCTGCGGTCATTAACAGGATCGATCAAGCAGTCAAGGCGGCTGCTAATGACCCAGAGATTAAGAAAACATTGGATGCCCAAGGTTTACAGCCAGAAGGACCCACAACACCGGCAGCTTTCAGTCTGTTCTTAACTGGGGAGTTAGCAAAGTATCAGCGCTTAGTTAAGAGCTTAAACATTAAAGCTGAATAATCTAGCAATTAACTCATTTCCGTTATAGTGTTTATATACCCTCTCTCTTACATGGGAGAGGGTTTCATTTCATGACATCAGATCAACATCTTCCTCCAGATCGCCTCGCTGAAGTTCGCTTAGAACTACGCAATGGCATTGCCTACATTACCTTTGATCATGTTGCTGCTCGCAATGCGATGACAGTCAAGATGTATCAAAGCTTGCAAACGATTTGTGAAGACTTGACCAAGAGTTCTGCAGCACGTGTAGCTATTTTGCGCGGCGCTGGTGGCAAATCATTTATTTCTGGAAGTGATATTGCGCAGTTCTCCAGCTTTACGACGGGCGATGATGGTATTCGTTATGAAGAGGGTATTGATCAATATTTATCACCTCTAGCAACAATGCCCATTCCGACAATTGCAGTCATTGACGGCATGGCCATCGGTGGAGGTCTTGCGATAGCCAGTTGTTGCGATTTCAGAATTGCCACACCCGATGCCCGTTTCGGAGTGCCGATAGCCAAAACATTGGGCAATTGCTTATCTGCAGGAAACGTAGCTTGGCTTGTTGCTCATCTCGGAATAAATATCGTCAAGCGCATGCTGTTATTAGCTGAGTTAGTTTCCGTACCTGAATTGCTACAACAAGGCTATCTCTTGGCTACTTATGCTGCCGATGATCTCGAGAGCCAGGCCAATCAATTGGCTGAGCGCTTGATGAAGCTAGCTCCCATCACACAAAAGTCGAGTAAGCAAACCCTGACGCGGATCATTCAACATCACTTACCGGATTGCAGCGATCTGATTCGGGAATGCTATGGCAGTGATGATTTTAAGAATGGTGTTGCTGCATTTCTAGATGGCAAGCCACCCATTTGGACTGGAAAGTAATTTCAGCTCTTCAGTTCTGATCTGCGATCGATTAGGGCGCCTACAAAAATATCTACAAGGGCATCTACAAGAACAACTCTTGTAAGTTATTCAGATAGCGCAGACCTTGTTCTGTGGCCTTCAGTTTGCTAGGATTTAAGTCTAACAAACCTTTTTTGCTGGCCTCTTCTAAGCCCTTTGAGACCGTATTCAGGGGTAAGCCCGTGCGTTCGCTAAAAGTCACTGTATCTACTCCGTCCGTTAGGCGAAGTGTATTGAGCATGAACTCAAAAGGAAGATCTTTGGCAGAAATCTCTCTTGCCTCAATCAAGGCATTGCCTTTGGTTTCCATGGCCTGCATGTAAGTTTCTGGATGACGCTCTCGTACTTGACGGGTAATTTTGTCGGGAAAGGAGATCTTGCCATGGGCGCCAGCACCGATGCCAATGTAATCACCAAAACGCCAGTAGTTCAAATTGTGTTTGCACTCTTGACCTTTCTTGGCATACGCTGACACTTCATAACGTCGATAACCTGCCGCCTCTAACAAGGCCAAGTTTTGTTCAAAGATCGCATCGATTTCATCTTCGCTGGGGAGCTTGGGTGGAAAGCTTGCAAAGTACGTATTTGGTTCAAGTGTCAGGTTATAGAAAGACAGGTGTGGCGTCTGAAATGAGAGGGCGGTTTCAATATCGGCCTTGGCAGCATCTAGACTTTGGTTTGGTAAGCCAAACATCAAATCGAGATTGACAGACTTAAAGTGTTGTAGCGCAATCGCAATAGCGCGCTTGGCTTCTTCACCGTTATGAATGCGCCCCAACGCCTTCAGTTGCGCGTCTTGGAAACTCTGAATTCCTAAAGAGACGCGATTGATTCCGGCCTGAGCAAAGCCAGCAAATTTTTCTGTCTCGACTGAGCCTGGATTGGCCTCCATCGTGATCTCACAATTAGGCTCTAAGTTCAAGCGCGCCCGAACGGCCGATAGTAGTTCATTCATGCCCGTGGCTGAAAGTAAGCTAGGGGTGCCGCCGCCAATGAAGATGCTGTGCACTTGCCGCCCCCATATTCGAGGCAACTCTGTTTCTAAATCAGTAATCAGTGCCTGAATATATCTATCCTCATCAAACCCTTGCTTGCCTTCTTTGACTTGATGAGAATTGAAGTCACAGTAAGGACATTTCTTTTCGCACCAAGGAAAATGAATATACAGAGATAGCGGAGGTAGGGCGGTCAGCTTTGTTTGGGTAGCCAAACCCGGCGTCAGTGTATTAAGCACGGCTTTGCAACTGGGTAATGAGTTCACGTAAGGCTTGACCACGATGGCTAATGCGGTTTTTCTCAGGGGGCTCTAATTGGGCGGCAGTCTTACCGAGTTCTGGCAGAAAGAAGTAAGGGTCATAACCAAAGCCATGATCGCCTTGAGCTTCGTTAATCACTTGACCATACCAACGGGTTTGCACAATGAGTGGCTCTGGATCATGAGCGCTATTGACCATGACCAGCGCGCAAACATAGTGTGCGCCGCGATCCGTTTTTCCCTGTAACGCCGCAATCAATTTTTGATTATTGGCTGCATTATCGCCATCAAGCCCTGCATAGCGAGCTGAGTACACTCCCGGGGCGCCATCTAAGGCATGGGCGCAAATCCCGGAGTCATCAGCCAGCGCAGGTAAGCCGCTAGCAGCACTAGCGTGACGCGCTTTGGCGAGGGCATTCTCGACAAAAGTGCAGTGCGGCTCTTCTGCTGCCGGAATACTTAAGTCACCTTGAGGGATTACCTGAAAGTGAAACGGCGCCAAGAGTTCCTGAAATTCACGAAGCTTGCCGGCATTGTTAGAGGCGAGTACAAGCTTTTGCACAATTAAACCTTTGCCGTTTACTTCAATGCTTCTTTTTGCAGTTGAATGAGATCGCGAATACCTTCTTGCGCTAAATCGAGCAAGGCATTTAATTCAGGGCGGGTGAACGCAGGGCCTTCGGCAGTACCTTGTACTTCGATCATGCCGCCTTTACCTGTCATGACGACATTCATATCGGTATCGCAAGAAGAGTCTTCAGGGTAATCTAAATCGAGTACGGGTACGCCCTGGTAAATGCCCACCGAGATTGCGGCAACGCTATCAATGATCGGATCAGACTTGAGTACGCCACTAGCTAGGAGAGTATTGATGGCATCACGTGCTGCAACATAAGCGCCAGTAATGGCAGCAGTTCTAGTTCCGCCATCGGCTTGTAAGACATCACAATCTAAATGAATCGTTCTTTCGCCCAGCACTTTTAAATCAAAGACGCTACGCATGGCACGGCCGATTAAACGCTGGATCTCTTGTGTACGCCCAGATTGTTTGCCACGAGCAGCCTCACGATCACTGCGAGTATGGGTGGCACGGGGGAGCATGCCGTATTCCGCGGTGACCCAACCTTCGCCAGAGCCCTTTTTATGAGGAGGCACCTTTTCTAGGATGCTGGCAGTACATAGCACCTTGGTGTCGCCAAAGGCAATGAGGACCGAGCCTTCCGCATGCTTAGTAAAGGCACGGCTGATGCTGACTGGGCGCAATTGGGTGGGGGTGCGGCCACTTGGGCGAGTGATGTTGGGCTGAGTCATGGTGTGTGGTCCTAAAGATCTACAATGTGCCTATGATATCGAGCATGACTGGTTATGGCAGCGCTTCTCGCCAAGTCTCCCTGGGAGCTGGCGTAGTTGCTGATCTGCAAGTGGAATGTCGGACTGTCAATAGCCGCTTTCTGGATTTAGGCTTTCGTCTACCGGACGAGTGTCGTGGGGCTGAGCCTGCCTTACGAGAAATGGCGACCCAAAGCCTTTCTCGAGGCAAAGTGGAGTTTCGGGCTGCTTGGCGAGTCAATGCTGGCGCTGGCGCTAGTGCAAAGGCAAACCCCCATGCTTTAGGTGCCTTAAACAAAGACCGCTTAGACGCCTTGTATACCCTTCAAGAACATGCTCAAGCAGCCTTTCCGAGTGCAGAAGCACTACGAATTGCCGACATTTTGCGTTGGCCCGGTATTGTTTCTGAGCCTAGGGGTGAGGAGGAGGGCTGGATTGCTGCCACCGTGGAGGCGGGGCGCGCTGCTTTGGCGGCCTTGATGGAAAGCCGTCATGCTGAAGGCAAGGCCCTGACTACCGTTTTGACCAATATCACCACCAAGATGCGGGAGATTGTTCAGGTGATTGAACCCAAGGTACCGGTCTATGTTGCCCAGTACCAGGACAAGCTGACAGAACGCCTGGCTGAAGCCTTAGCTAGTCAGGAACAGTCCAAGGGCGGTACTGAGCTGATGGAGCGTATTCGTCAAGAGGTTGTGCTCTACGCAGTTCGTATCGATGTGGCAGAGGAATTTGCTCGTTTGAAGACCCATCTGCAGGTGGTAGACACGGCACTAGCGGGTAAAGGTCCAGTAGGTAAGCGCCTAGATTTCTTGATGCAGGAATTGAACCGTGAAGCCAATACCTTAAGTTCTAAGTCTGTTTCAGAAGAATGTACACAAGCAGCTCTAGAGCTCAAGCTCTTGATCGAGCAGATGCGCGAACAAGTACAAAATTTAGAGTAATTGTTCTTTCGATAAATCCTATGGCTAGCCCAAAACTGAAACCCAATCTTTCTCCTGCTTATCAAGGCAGCATGCTGATGATCGTTGCCCCATCTGGTGCCGGTAAATCGTCTCTAGTGAATGCCTTATTGCAAGAGGACACAGCGCTCAAGCTATCTCTGTCAACTACCACGCGTTCACCCCGGCCTGGTGAAGTCGATGGCAAGGACTATCGTTTTATTGCCAGAGAAGAATTTATTGCCGAGCGTGACCAAGGACATTTTTTAGAGCACGCCGAGGTACACGGCAATTTTTATGGCACCTCCAAGGCCTGGATCGAAGCACAGATGAAAACTGGGCGCGATGTGATGCTCGAGATTGACTGGCAGGGCGCACAGCAGATTCGTCTAATGATTCCTGAAGTACAGTGGATATTCATCTTCCCACCATCGTTTGAGGCACTAGAGGAGCGTTTGCGCAAGCGAGGGCAGGACGATGAGGCCACGATTCAGAGAAGGTTGGCTGCGGCGCACCTCGAGCTCCAGCATGCTCATGAAGCGGATTTCATTGTGATCAATGATGATTTTGAGCAGGCATTGATTGATTTACGCCAGGTAGTTGCAGCTAGCCGCCTGCGTTCAGGACCGATTATGGCCCGCAACCCTGCGCTTTTAAGGCGCCTTGGGGTCTAATCAGTTATCCTATAGGTACTAAAGTTAAATTAAGTGAGTTCAGCATGGCCCGTATTACTGTAGAAGATTGTCTAAAAACTATCCCCAATCGTTTTGAGCTGGTATTGGCTGCGACTTATCGCGCACGTCAATTAGTTCAAGGTCACTCCCCACGTGTCGAAGCTAGAGATAAAGCAACGGTTGTTGCGTTGCGTGAAGTTGCTGCTGGCGTAACTGACCGTGATATGTTGACCAAAGTACCTTTGTAATTCAGGGGTTCCGTTGTGGAGCTCCCCTTAGGAGACCTAAGCACATCGGAATCCACAGGTCGTGTCTCGCCTGAAGAGTCTGGAAAAACTAGTAAGTCCTCGATTATTGCCACCCTGTTGGCGCAATCGAGTCGACATTTGTTTGGCCCTACCTCATCCCCCAAGCTCCCGCTAAAGCATCAAGTTATTTCCATTGAAGGGCTTGTCTCCAAGTTAGGCTATCTCAAGCCGGACGAGATAACTCTCATTAAGAAAGCTTTCCACTTTTCTGATGCTGCCCATTTGGGTCAGTATCGACATAGTGGTGAGCCCTACATTACCCATCCCGTTGCAGTAGCTGAGCTCTGCGCTACTTGGCGCCTAGATGCGTCCTCCATCATGGCTGCGCTATTGCATGACGTGATTGAAGACACTGGCTGCACACAGGCAGACTTAGTCGGTAAGTTCGGTAGCAAAGTAGCGGAGTTAGTTGAGGGTTTAACTAAGCTCGATAAGCTAGAGTTCCAAAGTCATGCAGAAGCCCAGGCGGAGAGCTTTCGCAAAATGTTTATGGCGATGGCACGCGATGTCCGAGTCATTCTGGTCAAGCTCGCAGACCGAACTCACAATATGCGTACGCTAGATGCGGTGCCGATGGAAAAGCGTCGTCGGGTTGCCGCTGAGACTATCGAAATCTACGCGCCCATTGCACACCGTCTTGGTTTAAATGTGATTTACCGCGATCTGCAAGATTTGAGTTTCCGTTTCTCAATGCCGATGCGCTTCAGGGTGATCGAGGGCGCAGTCAAGCGGGCGCGTGGTAATCGCAAAGAGATGGTTGAAAAGATTTTGCAGACCACTCGCATGGCGTTTGCAAAAGCCAATCTCGATGTCGATCTACAGGGCCGAGAAAAAACGCTTTTTAGTATCTATAACAAAATGCGCAGTAAGCATTTAAGCTTTTCTCAAGTACTCGATGTATATGCCTTTAGGGTAACTGTTAGCTCGATTGACGAATGCTACCGTGCGCTCGGTTTATTGCATTCGCTTTACAAGCCGATGCCAGGTAAGTTTAAGGACTACATTGCGATCCCTAAATTCAATGGCTATCAATCTCTGCACACCACGCTGTTGGGTCCATCGGGCGTACCAGTGGAGTTTCAGATTCGCACAAGTGATATGCATGCGGTTGCTGAGGCAGGTGTTGCAGCACATTGGGCCTACAAGGATGGTTCACCGGACATGAGTGAGGTGCAAAATCGCGCTCACCAGTGGCTACAGTCTTTGATCGATATTCAGGACAGTAGCGGCGACTCTCAAGAATTCTTAGAGCACGTCAAAATTGATTTGTTCCCTGATGCGGTTTACGTCTTTACTCCCAAGGGGCAAATCAGAGCATTGCCACGGGGTGCTACCGCGCTTGATTTTGCGTATTCGATTCATAGTGATCTGGGTAACACTTGCGTAGCCGTGAGGATTAACGGCATGCAACTGCCGCTACGCAGTGAATTAAAGAATGGCGACATTATTGAGGTGGTGATCTCTGCAAACTCTCAACCCAATCCTGGTTGGCTAGCTTTTGTCAGAACTGGTAAGGCCAGAGCTTCTATTCGTCACTCGCTCAAGACCAAGCACTATGCTGAGTCCTTGCAATTAGGCGAACGTCTCTTGGCAAGTGCTTTACGTCAGCAGGGCGTAGATGCAGGTCTCTTATCTCCTGAGGTTTGGGAAAAACTACTACATTGGACTGGTGACAAAACGCGCGAAGAAGGCTGCGTCAATATTGCATTAGGACGAAGATCACCGCAAGAGCTCGCCATTCGTCTGAAGATTTTGATCGACGATGAGGGCGGCACTGAGCAAATGCGTTTAGGTGCGACTGACTGGGTTTCTCCCCATCAAGAAATCGCCTCCAACCACCATCAGCGTCAGGCAATCTTGGTCGATGGTCGTGAAGGTAACTCTATCAGTTTTCAGACCTGCTGCCATCCAATTCCTGGTGACAACATCATCGGCTACCTTGGTAAGGGCGAAGGTTTACAGGTTCACACGAATGACTGCACGGTTGCCCTCAGAATGCTTTCAAAAGACAGTGATAAGTGGGTAGAGGTAGAGTGGGGTAAAGAAGTCAATCGTGAGTTTGAGGTCGATTTGGCAATCGATACCCGTCAAGGTAAAGGGGTTCTCGCCAGAGTTGCCAGTAGCGTGACTGCTGCAGATGCCAACATCATGAACGTCTCGATGAACGATCGTTACAAAGAAGATGCCGTTACTATTCGCTTTACTGTCCAGGTATCAGACCGCCTACATCTTTCCAAGGTCATGCGCAGTTTGCGTGCCAATCAGGATGTGATGCGCGTGACCCGGGTTCGGGTCAGCTAAATCAGTCTAGCTCGCATTACTTGTTACTCATCACTGGTACTGAACATCGAGGATTTCTATTTCAGTAGGTCCGGTGGGTGTTTGAATTTTGACGCAATCTCCTAAGCGCGCTTTAATTAAGGCTTTGGCAATGGGCGATACCCAACTGACATGCCCGCACTCTAAATCCACTTCATCAACCCCTACGATCGTGATGCAAGTTTGCTTACCGATATCTGGACCTTCAAGACTTTCATAGGTCACCGTAGCCCCAAAAAAGACCTGTTCAGCGTCCGCATCTCCAGATTTTCGGGCTTGGTTATCCACTACAACAGCAAATTCGAGGCGCTGATTGAGGAAGCGAATCCGGCGATCAATCTCACGAAGCCGCTTTTTTCCGTAGATGTAATCCCCATTTTCTGAGCGATCGCCATTAGAGGCTGCCCAGTGCACAACCTTGACAACCTCAGGCCGATCAAGGTTCAGGAGCTGTAAAAGCTCACTTTTAATGCGCTCATGACCGGCGGGCGTGATGTAGTTCTTCTCTTCCATGGCATAATTATGGCTGTTGCGGCTGTAGCTCAGCTGGATAGAGTACTTGGCTACGAACCAAGGGGTCGTGGGTTCAATTCCTGCCAGCCGCACCAACTCATACAGGGCCTAGTCCAAAAACTAGGCCCTTTTTCTTTTGTAGGCTTTTCACAATGCTTTCATCGGGATCCCTTATAGTTCGAATATGAGTATTTCAGACCCTAATTCCTCGACTTTGACAGCCCCAGTAGCGGTTTGGTCACAAGTGGATCAAAACCACGCTCAAGTGACCTTGAGTGGTGCTGTGAATGTCTACTCCTTGGCAAGGGTATGGAGTGATGTACGCGTGAAGCAAGCTGCTTGGTTGGCTCAAGGTGGCGGCAATGCCCAATCTCTTCTCTTTGATGCCTCAAAGGTCACCTCGCTAGATGGTTCTGCATTCGCATTTTTGATTGATGTGGAAGAGGCTCAACAAGCAGCAGGCGGGCAATTTGAGATTCAAGGTTTAGATCCAAAGTATCAACCGCTCTTGAAAGAGTTTGCTCCGATCGGTAACTTGTTCCCGACACCCGCCATCAAGACCAAGAGAAGCTTTGTTGTCAGCACCGGAATGGCAACCCAAAATTTATTGGATGACGCTCGCGGACTCATTACTTTTGCAGGGCATCTCGCTTCTGACCTTGTATGGTCCATCCGCAACATTAAGCAAGTACGCTGGGGTGATTTTGTGAATGCCGCCGTAGAGGCGGGAGTCGCAGCTCTGCCAATCGTCGGTCTTGTCGCATTCTTAATTGGCGTGATTTTGTCTTTTCAAGCCGCTATCGGCATGGAGCAATTTGGCGCAGTTTCCTTTGTAGGGCCACTTGCTGCATTGGGGATTGTGCGGGAGATGGGTCCACTCATCACCGCCATCTTGCTGGCTGGTCGCTCATCTGCAGCATTCGCTGCAGAGATCGGCACGATGACCGTCAATAGTGAAGTAGATGCCTTGGTGACAGGGGGCTTAAGTCCAATTCGTTTTTTGGTAGTGCCGAGGGTGCTCGCTGGAATTTTAGTGATGCCAATTTTGACCTTATATGCCGACATCGTGAGTATCTTCGCGTCGATGTTGACTATGCAAATCTACGGCATTCCATTTATTAATTTCTATAACGGGATGTTGGCGGCGATCGGAATTGAGGATATCCTCTCCGGTCTCTTAAAGGCCACGCTATTTGGTGTGGTGGTATCAGCGGTAGGTTGCTTGCGTGGCATGCAGACGGGTACTGGCGCAGCTGCCGTGGGAATCTCTGCAACTCGTGCTGTAGTCAGCAGCATTGTCATGATCGTATTGGTAGATGGGATTTTTGCCTACATCTCCTACAGGACAGGCTTCTGATGGATGCTCTCGATAATGCAATCGACGTCCAGAACCTCACCGTGGGTTATGGATCAAATGTGCTTTTACAAAATCTAGATTTCTCCGTAAAGAATGGAGAAATCTTTGTTATTTTGGGTGGATCAGGCTGCGGTAAATCGAGCCTTCTAAAGAATTTATTTGGCCTCTATCAACCGCTCTCTGGTGATGTATTGATTGAAGGTCAAAACATCACTACTGCTCAGGGAGCTGACCGTCAAAAGATCATGACGAGTTTTGGAGTGATGTATCAGCAGGGTGCTTTGTTTGGTTCTATGAACTTGCTGGATAACGTGACACTCTTTATGGAAGAGTACACCAAGCTCACCCGTGATCAAATGAATTTATTAGCACGCTGCAAGCTAGATCTCGTAGGTTTGTTGCCCTACGAAACCTATATGCCTAGCGAAATTAGTGGCGGGATGCAAAAGCGCGCCGCCATTGCTAGAGCAATGGCTTTGGATCCAAAAATTTTATTTCTAGATGAGCCGTCAGCCGGTCTAGATCCAATTACATCAGCTGATCTCGACAGCACGATTCTGGATCTCTCTAGAAATTTAGGCTTCACCTTTGTAATTGTGTCTCACGAGTTAGCAAGTATTTATTCCATCGCCGATAAAGTCATTATGTTAGATAAGGCCGCCAAGGGCATCATTGCCGAGGGTGATCCTAAGACATTAAGAGACACCAGTAAAGATCCTCGAGTACATCAATTCTTTAACCGCATCATGAGCAAGGACGCAGCATGAGTAATAACTCCAATCCTAATTATTTTCGCTTAGGCATTTTTGTCTTAGCGGCAATTGGCACATTACTTGCCGTTGTGTTGATTTTTGGTTCGGGCCAGTTCTTTAAAAAGTCGTTCATGATCGAAACCTACCTCAAGCAATCTGTGACCGGTTTAGATGCTGGAGCGGCGGTACGCTTTCGGGGTGTCAAGATCGGTCAAGTAACCTCTATTGGTTTATCTGGTGATGTATATGAGAGCTCAGTACCGATGCCAGAGCGTCGTGAGTATGTGATCGTGCGAATGAAAATTTTTGGAGATCATGTGCAGTTAAGTCATTTAGAGACTTACTTAAAGGATAACTTGCGTGCCCGTATCAAATCGATGGGCATTACCGGTGTTAACTATGTGGAGCTAGATTTCTATTCAACGGCTACTCAATATTCTCCACTGCCGTATTCATGGGATCCGAAGTATCCAGTAGTGCCATCTATGCCGAATCAGGCAGATGAAATTATCTCTGGAATTCAGAAGCTCATCACTGGGTTGAATGGTCTAGATATAGATGGGACTCAAAAGAAATTTGATGCGCTACTGGGTAATCTTAATCAGTTGATGGCAGGTGATAGTAAAGATAGTGCCGGCTTAATCAATTCTGTAAAAGACCTGAATGTATTGCTAGATCGGATTGCAAAGTCAACTGACAAAGATCAACTCAATATCTTGATGCGTGAATTGGTTGCAACGATGGTTTCTCTTCGCCAGACCGTGACCAGCGTCCAGGGCGATACAACAGCCACCCTAGAAAACCTGCGCCAGGCCAGTGAGCAGCTAAATGAATTTACCCGTGTAGCTAGCCAATCTCCATCTACTTTAATTTGGGGTGAGCCACCCGCACGTATTACGCCCCCAATGAATGGAGCTCAAAAATGAGAATCCAGACCATGAAAAACTTTACTAAGTTCGCTACTATCTGCTTGATCATGACTGCCTTAAGTGCATGTTCTTTGCCGAAGAGACCTGCACTGGATACGGCTAGTTGGATGGTCGCCCCAGAGCGAACTGGAACTCCCTATAAGCCACGTACGGATCTTTGGCTGAAGATGGGCCCAGTGACAACAGCCTCACCATTTGACGGTAAATCCCTGGTCTATCGCTTAGGTGATCAACGCTACGAAAAAGATTTTTACAATATCTATTCTGCATTGCCAAATGAAATGATTGGTAGCGCTACTCGTCAGTGGCTCAATAGTGCTCAAGTCTTTTCGATGACGGTAGGACAGGGAAATAGCTTCTTCCCCTATTACATTTTGCAGACTTCTGTAGAAGAGTTTTATGGCGACTATCGTGTTCGTCCTGAAGCGGTTGTCACAGTAGAATTTTTCCTGACAGCCACTGATCCCAAAAAGTTGAACCCGGTGATTGGTAAGAATCGTTATACCAAGAGAGTTGCTCTTAAGGACAACACCCCTCAAGCATTGGTGTTAGGTCAACAAGAAGCCTTGGCACAAATTCTGAAGGAGTATGAGGTTGCGCTTTATCAATACGCAGGTAATTTACCTAAACCTCTAGGGCAGTAGTTATTTGCAGTAGTTATGCGTAGTAGTTACTCGCATTAGTTGTTCTTTGTGGGCATTCTAAAATTACAGTACATATAAAAAGATGGAGAAGACATGGATTTAGGACTCAAGGGCAAAGTAGCTTTAGTGATGGCATCAAGCCGAGGTTTAGGTCAGGCAATGGCCGTATCTTTGGCGCGTGAGGGTGTGAAGGTAGCGGTAACTGGGCGCAATGCTGAGGGCCTTAAAAAATCAGTAGAGTTGATAGAGGCGGCTGGTGGTAAGGCATTGGCTTTAAGTTGGGATTTGACAGATAGCTCGGTGATTGATGCTCTGGTTACTAAAGTGGAGCAAGAGTTGGGTCCAATTGATATCTTGATTAATAACACCGGTGGTCCTGCGCCAACGCCTGCAGCGGGGCAAGACCCAGCTCTCTGGCAAAAGAGTTTTAATGACATGGTGCTCTCTCTGATTAGTATTACCGATCGAGTTCTGCCAGGGATGCGTCAACGCCAGTGGGGCCGCATCATTACCAGTACTACCTCCGGCGCTATCGCCCCAATCAAGAATTTAGCTATTTCCAATACTTTGCGTGCAGCTCTTCTTGCCTGGTCAAAAACATTAGCTGCAGAAGTGGCTGCTGATGGTATTACTGTCAATGTCATCATGCCAGGCCGTGTAGCAACTGACCGCTTGCGCCAACTTGATGAGGCACGTGCTCAACGTGAAAACGTCAGCTATGACTCCGTTGTACAGGCCAGCTTGAAGCAAATCCCGATGGGCCGTTATGGCGACCCCCAAGAGTACGGTGATACAGCCGCATTTTTAGCTTCTCGTAATGCCTCCTACATCACGGGTTCAGTGATCCGGGTTGATGGTGGTCAGATTCAGGCAATTTAAGCGCAGTGTTAGCCAGTTTTTTTCAGGGCATTAGACGGGATTTTCGGTCGAGTGAATTGGTAGCGCTGCTGTTTGCGCTTACCCTGTCGGTAGCGGCGCTATCGAGCGTGAGTTTTTTAGCTGACCGTATGCAGCGCGCTTTTTCGTTAGACGCTCGCCAGCTACTTGCGGCAGATTTACTCTTAGTGGCTGATCAGCTTTTACCTGAGCGTTTTATTCAGGAGGCGAAGGAGCGACAACTGAGCTTCGCCCAAACGGTTGTCTTTCCAAGCATGGCCACGGTAGGCTCGCAAAGTAAGCTTGCCTCGCTCAAGGCGGTGAGCAGCGCCTATCCCTTACGCGGATCCCTAAAGGTTTCCTCTGCTTTGTCAGATTTAACTCCGTCCACAGGTTCTGTATGGGTTGATCCCGCAATGCTGAATGCGCTGCGCGCTACAGTGGGCGATCAGGTGCTCTTGGGTGATAAGACATTTGTAATCAGCGGTGTCCTTGAGCGTGAGTTAGATCGTGGCGCTGGATTTATGAACTTCGCTCCACGCGTCATGATGTCGCTTGATGATTTGTCCTCTACAGGGCTCATTGGCCTAGGCAGTCGCGTCACCTATCGCTTGCTGCTAGCGGGTGATGATCGTGCTATCTCTGGCTATGAGAAATGGGCTATGCAGCAGATCCGTTCTGATGGTGTGCGCGGATTGCGTATAGAGACCTTAGAAAATGCCCAGCCTACGATGCGCAAAACATTGGATCGGGCGGAGCGATTCTTGTCCTTAGTTGCTTTATTAACGGCAATGGTTGCTGCTGTGGCGATTGCTTTGTCGGCACGTCGTTATGTGCTTAAGCAAGCAGATGTTTGTGCCGTCATGAAATGCTTAGGTGCAAGTCAAAAAACGATTCTGATTAATCAAGTCAAGCTTTTGACGAGTCTTGGCCTGTTGGCTGCCCTCATTGGCGCAGTAGTTGGGTATGGCGTACAGGAGGTGCTGATGCGCATCTTAGGTAGCTTGGTAATGGCGGATTTACCTGCCGTATCGCTTTGGCCTATGGTTTGGAGTATGTTGTTTTCATTTTTCTTGCTAGCGGGTTTTGCTGGTCCGCCGCTATTGAGTTTGGTCATGATTTCACCGGTGCGGCTCATTCGAAAAGAATTGGGCTTGGTGAATATCAAGGTGATTTGGGTCGCATTGCTTGGTTTGATTACCTGCCTATCTCTGATTGCCCTGGCGGCAAGAGATCTAAAGCTGGCGTTTTGGGTTGCTACTAGCTTTGGCTTGGCCATCGCTCTCTTTGCAACCCTTTCTTGGTTATCCCTGCGTTTACTGAGATTCCTTTTTTCGAAACAAGGTTCTCAGAGTTTTGCGCTTCGCTTTGCTTTGACGGCTCAAGCGCGCCGCGCAGGGTTTGCCGTGATGCAAATTACTGCCTTAGGCGTTGCATTGATGGCGTTGCTGCTCATTCTGCTACTACGACAGGATTTGTTGGCCACATGGCAGGGTAATATTCCGATGGATGCACCTAATCGCTTCATGATTAATATTCAGGAAGATCAAAAGCGAGATATATCCCAGTCACTTGCTGATGCAGGTATAGAAAATCCCAGCTTCAGTCCGATGGTGCGTGCACGTTTAATCGAGGTCAATGGAAAATCGATTGGACCTAATGATTATGTGGATGAGAATGCGCGCCGTTTAGTGGATCGAGAATTTAATCTCTCCTATACCGATCAATTACCTGAGGGCAATCGTATTACCGCAGGCAAATGGATTGCAGGAAGTGCGCCCCAGGTTTCAATAGAAATGGGTATTGCTAAGACCCTCAAACTTAAGCTTGGCGATCAAATGACGTTTGAGCTTGCCGGAGAGCGGGTGACTGCGCCAATTACGTCTTTACGTAAATTGGACTGGAGTTCAATGAAAGTGAACTTCTTTGTCATCATGCCACCAGCAATGCTAGAAAATATGCCGCAATCTTGGATTACTTCCTACTACCAAGGTGCCGGAGTTGAGGGGCTGGACTACCAGCTAGCTCAAACCTATCCTAACCTCACCATTGTGGATGTCGCAACATCACTTCGCCAAATCCAAGATGTTTTAGATCGCCTATCTTCGGTACTAGGCCTGCTCTTTACGTTTACGATTGCTGCTGCTGTTCTCGTGCTGGTTGCTGCGATCGCCGCAACGCAAGATGAGCGCTTTCGAAGCGCGGCATTACTTAAAGCGGTCGGTGCATCACGCCATCTACTCGGTAAGATTGCCTTGGCTGAACTTCTGGTGATTGGAGTGCTTGCGGGAACCTTGGCTGGATTAGCGGCAGCAATGGCCGCTTGGGCGCTAGGCCACTTTGTTCTAGAGATTGAGTTTCGTGCGTTTGCACAGTCTTTAGTGATGGGTATTGCCTTTGGTATATCTGCTTGCCTCTTAGCAGGCTATCGTTTTCAGAGAAAAATTCAGACTGCTACTGCGATGGAATGTTTGCGAGAGAGCTAAGGATAAGCAATCAGGGCCCAAGCATCTTTAGCTATTGACGCGACGCTTACTTGAGGGTCACCAGGCTCTTGGGTAATTCTACTAAGCGAGTTTTACCAAGGCGGTCTGGTAGGCCTTGGCGCAGCAGGGGGCTGACTCGATGCAAGTAGATGCTGAGTGGCCACAGAAATAAGGATACCGCCAAGAGCATTTCGATAATCTGCCATTTCTGTAACTCGAAGAGCCATTGCAATACGACGCAGGGCACAACCCATAGTGACCCGAAGACGTAACGCCAGATTGCTTGGCGACGAGACAGATTAAAGCCGCCTGAGCTAATCATGCGTATTCTCCAAGTCTGCATCGCCAAGGTTTGCCCTGATTTAGTCCAGTACCAAACAAAGTAAACGCCAAGAATTACATAGAGGTATAAAAAGGTGAGCCAGCTTGGCAGCGAAACGCCAAACAAAAGGCCTAAGCCTAAATTCGGCAACAGGAAGGTGAGGGCGATCACGCCCAATAAAACCAATTGCTCGTACATGCCGCAGAACACGCGTCGCCAAAACTGTGGAGCGGGGAAGGTGTTTAATTCAGCGGGGGTAATCACGAATCAGGGCTTCTTTTGGTCTTAGGGGTTGCTGGTACTGCTATCCGAGTTTGAGCTCGAAGTTGGAGCATCTTGTGCAGGAGTGCTACTTGCTGGCAGGGTTGGTGCCAAATTCGATTTTTGTGTGATCGGATGCTGTTGCAATGTAGGTGCACTAAGCGCAGTCGGTTTTTTCTTATTGACCTCTGCTTGCGCAAGCTTCTTCTTTTGCTCATCGCTGAGTTTTTGGTAAGCACTCCAGGCCTCTGCCTTTTTCTCTGCAGGGAACTTCAGACTGCTCAAATAGTTTTCTCGTGCTATGCGACGATCCTTTTGAGAGAGTTTGGACCAGTCAGTCATACGAGATTGAAGGCGCTGTTGATCAAGCGCACTCATTTTCGGATAGAGGTTGGCGACCTGTATCCATTTCTTGCGACTGTCAGGCAGCATATAGTCCCAATCACTTTCGAGAGGGGCCAAAATGGTTTGCTGCGCTGGTTTGAGGCCTTCCCAAGTACCATCGGGTTTTTTCTCGGGAATACTGACCGTTTTGCCTTGAGTGCCTGCGGATGTTTGCGCATGTGCACCAGCGCTCGGTAAAAAGCCAACTGTAGCTAACATCAGCATCATGCTGATAGCAACAGAAGACGAGCGTAAGTTTTTTAGCATGCGCTAGTTAAGGCCGGGTATGAGATTTAAGAAGGTGACTTAGCAGAATCGAGGCGATCGTCTGGATCAGCAAGTAGACCATTTTTTAGGAAGCCCATAAAGCCACTATCAGCGTAAGCATCTGGCGGGACATCATCCGTTAAGAGGGCAACATCCAACTCAGCAATATCGTTAATGCGGGAATCCTGCTGCCATTGGGCGATACCGATTAAACCAAATACGAGGACCATTAGCGGTGCAATCCAGCCAACGTTATCCCAAAATGAGCGTGATCCTAAAGACCAGTTACCGGCGACATTGGCCAAAACAGGCTGCTGAATACGGACCTTTTCCGGTTTTTGAAGAGAAAGGGCCGTCAGGCGAGCTGCATAAAGGCGATCTTTAATGCCTGCTGGCAAGAATTGTGATTCTTGACGAAGCAGGGCGGCAGTAGCCTGACCAAACTGGTCTGCTTCTGAGGGGCTTAAGAGGTCTTCATTTTTGCGGTTCACAGCGTAATTCCTTTTAATTTCAATGCTTTAGCTAGAGCCTGGGTGGCTCTTGAGCAGTGGGTTTTAACGCTTCCCTCGCTACAACTCATTGCAAGGGCAGTTTCACTAATACTCAGCTCATCCCAATAACGCATCAGGAAGGCTTCTCGTTGACGGGCAGGCAATTTTGATATTTCTGACTCCAGCGCCTGTAAAAGCTGACTTCTCTCGAGCTGATGCGCACCATCTTGGTGAATTTCACTGTCATCTGGCGCTGAAAGTGACTCTAAGGGGTCAAAATCATCGCTTTCATCGGATTTCTTACCCATGTTGGAAAATAGGGTCACCCAGGTGTTACGGACTTTTTGACGTCTAAACCAGTCGTGAATACGGTTTTGCAAAATTCTGGTGAACACTAAAGGTAGTTCGGCAGCGGGTCGATCGCCGTATTTTTCCGCTAACTTAATCATGGCGTCCTGAACAATATCGAGGGCAGCATCGTCATCTCGCACGGCATAGACCGCCTGCTTGAATGCGCGCTGCTCAATACTGCTCAAAAAGTCAGAAAGTTCTTGGGGTGAAGCCATGCAGAAGATTAGACCTGAATCAGATGGAATTGGTTGATTTTAGGGGATTGCTATAGAATATAAGGCTTACTACCTAGAATCTCATTCAAGAAGTGGTTTTTTCCGGTAGCAGCGCCGTTCGAACTCAGGCCACAAGCAGGAGACAGAACAGACCAAACAATTTTTTGCCGAAAATTGCAAAGGACGAAAGAAAAATGAATACAAGCAGCGCCGAATTTTTAGCCTCGAAGGCTAATCAAGACACAACAAAACCCAATTCCGTAGAAGCTCCACCAGAAATGATCGGTGCAGAGATGCTTGTCAAAGCATTGCACAAAGAGGGTGTCGAATACGTCTGGGGTTACCCAGGTGGTTCTGTTCTCTTTATCTACGATGAAATTTTTAAGCAGGACAAGTTTGAGCACATTCTGGTCCGCCACGAACAAGCAGCCGTTCATGCGGCCGATGGCTATGCTCGCGCAACCGGTAAGGTTGGCGTTGCCCTAGTTACCTCAGGCCCTGGCGTAACCAATGCGGTTACCGGAATTGCTACTGCTTATACCGACTCTATTCCACTGGTAGTTATCAGCGGTAACGTACCAACGTACGCCATTGGTGAAGATGCCTTCCAGGAGGCGGATACCGTTGGTATTACACGCCCAGTGGTGAAGCACAACTTCCTTGTAAAGGATGTGAAAGACCTGCCCTTAGTGATTAAGAAGGCTTTTCATATTGCGCAGACGGGTCGTCCAGGCCCAGTGTTGATCGATATCCCAAAAGATGTCTCAGCAGCCAAAGGTCCTTTTGTGTACCCAGAAACATTGGAGATGCGTTCCTATAACCCAGTGGTTAAAGGGCATAGTGGACAAATTCGTAAAGCGGTGTCTTTATTGCAAGAAGCCGAGCGTCCATTTATCTATACGGGTGGTGGCGTGATCCTGGCTGATGCTGCCCCAGAATTAAAAGAGTTTGCTGATTTGTTGGGTTATCCCGTTACCAACACCTTGATGGGTCTTGGTGGTTTCCCGGGTACTAGCCCCCAGTTTGTGGGCATGCTCGGAATGCACGGTACTTACGAAGCCAATATGGCGATGCAACACAGCGATGTGTTGATCGCAATTGGCGCACGTTTTGATGACCGAGTGATTGGCAACACTGCGCACTTTGCAGGTAATCCACGCAAGATCATTCATATTGATATTGATCCATCGGTGATTTCTAAGCGGGTGAAGGTAGATGTTCCCATCGTTGGCAATCTTAAAGAAGTATTGCAAGAGATGACTGCTCAACTCAAGGCTTCTGGTCCTCGCAAGAATGATGCGCACCTGGCGGCATGGTGGGCGCAAATTAACGAATGGCGTAAAAAAGATTGCCTGAAGTACGACGAGGCATCGCAAATTGTCAAGCCACAGTATGTAGTTCAAAAGCTGTGGGAGCTGACTGGCGGTGATGCATTCATCACTTCTGACGTAGGTCAGCACCAAATGTGGGCTGCCCAGTTCTATAAGTTTGATAAGCCGCGCCGCTGGATTAACTCCGGTGGTCTTGGCACCATGGGTGTTGGCTTGCCTTACGCCATGGGTATCAAGAAAGCCTTCCCAGATAAAGATGTGTTCGCCATTACGGGTGAAGGCTCGATTCAGATGTGTATTCAAGAACTATCCACTTGTAAGCAATACAACACACCAGTGAAAATCGTGTCTTTGAACAACCGATACCTCGGTATGGTTCGCCAATGGCAAGAGCTGACTTACAACAAGCGCTACTCCAGTTCTTATATGGATTCCTTGCCGGACTTTGTGAAGCTAGCGGAAGCCTTTGGTCACGTTGGCATGCGCATTGAGAAAAAGTCTGATGTGGAGGGCGCCCTCAAAGAGGCGATTCGTTTAAAAGATCGCACTGTGTTTATGGATTTCCAGACAGACCCAGAAGAAAATGTTTACCCGATGGTGCAAGCAGGTAAGGGGATTACTGAAATGCTTTTGGGTAAAGAGGAGCACTAATGCGTCACATTATTTCAGTACTAATAGAAAACGAACCAGGAGCGCTGTCTCGTGTAGTGGGTTTGTTCTCTGCGCGTGGCTATAACATTGAGACTTTGAGCGTTGCACCTACTGAAGATTCATCACTATCCCGCATGACGATCGTTACTATCGGCTCTGAGGATGTCATTGAGCAAATCACTAAACATCTCAATCGCTTGGTTGAAGTAGTCAAGGTGTTTGATTTGACTGAAGGCCCTCATATTGAGCGTGAGCTCATGATGATTAAAGTGCGTGCGGTTGGTAAAGAGCGCGAAGAGCTTAAACGAACAACGGATATCTTCCGTGGTCGCATCATTGATGTGACTGATAAGAGTTACACCATTGAATTAACTGGTGATGGCACCAAATTAGATGCCTTTATTGATTCGATTGATCGTGCATCGATTCTGGAAACTGTCCGCTCGGGTGGTTCTGGTATCGGGCGCGGCGAACGCATCCTGAAGGTTTAATTTTTTTAACTAATTACTGAATTAACAACATTTTCAATACAAGGAAAGAGCATGAAAGTTTTTTACGATAAAGACGCTGATTTGTCACTCATTAAAGGCAAAAAAGTCACCATCATTGGTTACGGTTCACAGGGCCACGCGCACGCACTGAATCTTAAGGATTCGGGCTGTAACGTGACTGTTGGTCTGCGTAAAGATGGCGCCTCTTGGAGCAAAGCCGTCAATGCTGGCTTGACAGTAAAAGAAGTTGGCGAAGCAGTGAAAGACGCTGACGTAGTGATGATGCTCTTGCCGGATGAGCAAATCGCTGATGTTTACAGTAAAGAAGTTCATGGCAACATCAAGCAGGGCGCTGCATTAGCATTCGCTCACGGCTTTAACGTTCACTACGGTCAAGTTCAGCCACGCGCTGACTTAGATGTCATCATGATTGCCCCTAAGGCTCCTGGCCATACGGTTCGTGGCACATACGCTCAAGGTGGCGGTGTTCCTCATTTGATCGCTGTATACCAAGATAAATCTGGTTCAGCGCGTGATGTTGCTTTGTCATACGCAACTGCGAATGGTGGCGGTCGTGCCGGCATCATCGAAACCAACTTCCGTGAAGAAACTGAAACGGACTTGTTTGGTGAGCAGGCAGTTCTTTGTGGTGGCGCAGTCGAGTTGATCAAAGCTGGTTTTGAAACTTTGGTTGAAGCTGGTTACGCTCCAGAGATGGCCTATTTTGAGTGCTTGCATGAGCTCAAGTTGATTGTTGACTTGATCTACGAAGGTGGTATTGCGAACATGAACTACTCTATCTCTAATAATGCTGAGTACGGTGAGTATGTTACTGGCCCACGCGTTGTGACAGAGGATACCAAGAACGCGATGCGTCAGTGCTTGAAAGACATTCAGACTGGTGAGTACGCTAAGAGCTTCATTCTTGAAAACAAAGCAGGTGCGCCTACTTTGATTTCACGCCGTCGCTTGAATGCTGAGCATGACATCGAGGTAGTTGGTGCTAAGTTGCGCGCCATGATGCCTTGGATTGCAAAGAACAAATTGGTTGACCAGACTAAGAACTAAGCAAGAACTCAGTAGTCAGAAATTAATAGCAGTAATTAAAAAGGCTCAGAACAAAGATGATGTATCCACACCCCATTATTGCGAAAGAAGGTTGGCCGTATTTGGCATTAGTGGGGGCTCTGACTTTGCTGGTCCACTATTTTGGTGGTATTGGCTGGTCATGGCCGCTATGGATCATTTTCTTCTTTGTTCTGCAGTTTTTTCGAGATCCGCAGCGAATTGCTGCCTTAGGTCGTGATTTGGTTTTATCTCCTGCAGATGGTCGCATCGTCGTAGTAGAGGTAACTAACGATCCTTACGCTGGTCGTGAAGCGTTAAAAATTAGCGTGTTTATGAATGTCTTTAACGTTCATTCCAACCGCAGCGCAGTGAACGGCACGGTAAAAGAGATTCAGTATTTCCCGGGCAAGTTTGTTAATGCGGATTTAGATAAGGCATCAACTGAGAACGAGCGCAATGCCGTGGTGATTGATGCTAATGGTCAAATCGTGACTTTGGTTCAGGTTGCAGGCTTAATTGCTCGACGTATTCTTTGCTATATCCACGTTGGCGATCGTCTGAAAGCGGGTGAGCGTTATGGCTTTATTCGCTTCGGTTCCCGTGTCGATGTTTATTTGCCATTAACAGCTGAGCCCTTGGTTAGTGTCGGTGACAAAGTGTTTGCTACGAATACCGCATTAGCTCGTGTACCTGGCCTAGATTAATCAGACCGCTTTAACTAGGAAGATATTTTGACTTCATTTCGCCGTCGTGGCCGTATCGATCGCAGTCGCTTGGAGCGTACTCGCACTGATCGCACTCAAAATGAGTGGGCCGAAGATCTCGGTGATGGGGTAGATTTTGAGGTAGAGGAGTTGCATGCGGATAAACCGCGTCACCGTAGTAAAGGTATTTATCTTCTCCCGAATGCATTTACTACTGCAGCTTTGTTCTGTGGTTTCTTTGCCATCGTTAATGCGATGAATCACCAGTTTGAAACAGCTGCTATTGCAATTTTTGCTTCGCTAGTATTAGATGGTATGGATGGTCGCGTTGCTCGCATGACTAATACTCAAAGTGCTTTTGGGGAGCAGTACGACTCTCTGGCTGATATGGTGTCATTTGGCGTAGCTCCAGCATTAGTTGCTTACGAGTGGGCTTTAAAAGACTTGGGTAAGTGGGGTTGGTTGGCTGCTTTCACTTATTGTGCCGGTGCTGCTTTGCGCTTAGCTCGCTTTAATGTGAACACAACCGTTGTCGACAAGAAGTTCTTTCAGGGTTTACCAAGTCCAGCTGCTGGAGCGTTGATGGCTGGCTTCATTTGGCTGGCGGATGACAATAAGATTCCAGTACGCGATAGCGCTATTCCTTGGATTACTTTTTTCTTGGCGGTCTACGCTGGCTTAACAATGGTGTCCAATGCGCGCTTTTATAGCGGTAAGGCATTAGATGTGCGCTACCGAGTGCCCTTCGGCGTCATGGTTTTGATGATTCTGACCTTTGTGCTGATCTCCTCTAACCCACCATTGACCTTATTCGGCCTCTTCGTGGCGTACTCCATCTCTGGCTATGTTATATGGGCTTGGGAGCGTATGAGTGGGCGCCGTTTTAGCTAATTTAGGATATTTAGGTTATATTTAATCCATGTTGATGAATTTTTCTTTATCCAGCCTTCCCAGCGGGAAACTGCTTCTAGCACTAAGCCTACAGCTTGGGGCGGGTAAGGCCTGAGTTAATGAGATTAAAGTAATTCATTAGCCGCCAAATACCAGCCCCAGCAAATTGCTGGGGTTTTTGTTTTTAAGATGGGTGATTTGGCGGTAAACCTAATTAAGTCATATTGAATCGGAGAGTAGTGATGAGCGACAAAGTAATCATTTTTGATACCACCTTACGTGATGGCGAACAATCGCCTGGTGCTTCGATGACAAAGGATGAGAAGGTGCGCATTGCTCGTCAATTAGAGCGCCTAAAGGTGGATGTGATCGAGGCCGGTTTTGCCGCAAGCTCTGAGGGTGACTTTCAGGCTATTTCTGCAGTTGCCGCTGCGGTCAAAGATTCGATTGTTTGCTCACTTGCACGCGCTAATGACAAAGACATTACTCGGGCTGCTGATGCATTAAAGGCTGCGAATGCCAAACGTATTCATGCATTCTTAGCTACCAGTCCTTTGCATATGGCTGTGAAGTTGCGCATGTCTCCTGAAGAGGTTTTGAAGCAGGCTAAACGGTCGATTCGGTTTGCTAGAAACTTGGCCGAGGACGTGGAGTTCTCTGCAGAAGATGGTTATCGCTCAGAAATGGATTTCTTGTGCAGGGTAGTTGAGGGCGTTATTAATGAAGGCGCCACCACTATCAATATCCCTGACACCGTAGGCTATGCCACTCCAGAGTTATACGGCGAGTTTATTAAAACCTTACGTACGCGTGTACCCAATTCAGATAAAGCAGTATGGTCGGTGCACTGCCACAACGACTTGGGCATGGCGGTTGCTAACTCCTTGGCAGGCGTCAAGATTGGCGGAGCGCGTCAAATCGAGTGCACGATCAATGGCTTGGGTGAGCGCGCAGGCAATACAGCCTTGGAAGAAATTGTGATGGCCTTGCGTACCCGTAAGGATTACTTTGATATGGTGTGCGGTATTGATGCTACTCAGATTGTTCCAGCCTCTAAGTTAGTTTCTCAGATCACGGGATTTGTGGTTCAGCCTAATAAGGCAGTGGTTGGCGCGAATGCCTTTGCGCACACTTCAGGTATTCATCAGGATGGCATCTTGAAGAACCGCGATACCTATGAAATCATGCGTGCAGAAGATGTCGGTTGGGCGACTAACAAGATTGTCTTGGGTAAGTTATCTGGCCGCAATGCTTTCAAACAACGCTTACAAGAGTTAGGTATAGCGATTGAGTCTGAAGCGGATTTTAATGAGGCCTTTGTTCGCTTTAAAACATTGGCCGATCAAAAATCGGAAATCTTTGATGAAGATATTATTGCCATCATGTCAGATTCTGCAGCAGCTGAAGAAGGCGAGTTTTATAAATTTATATCCTTGAGCCAGCACTCAGAAACGGGTGAGCGTCCAAAATCCAAAGTGACTTTTCGCATTGGCGATAAAGAAGCGAGTTCAGAGGCCGAAGGTAACGGTCCAGTCGATGCGAGCTTAAATGCCATTGAAGCAATTGTGAAGAGTGGGGTGGAGCAGTTGCTTTACTCTGTCAATGCCATCACTTCGGGTACTCAATCGCAAGGTGAGGTGACTGTGCGTCTTGCTAAGGGGGGGCGTATCGTCAATGGAGTTGGAACCGATCCAGACATCATCGCAGCCTCTGCTAAGGCTTACTTATCCGCCTTGAATAAGTTGCATGATCCCAGTCAAGCGAAGCTCAACGCACAGATGACGCCTTAAGAAGTTCTCAGCGACATCTGCAATAGCATCTCTTTATTTATTGAGATCTGTGTTTTTATAGTACTTAGTGCCCTTGCCGGTGATTTCCGCGGCAAGGCCTGAGTCTGTGAGTTGATACATCAATACGCCAGGCGCTACTACAGTGGCGTCTTGATAAGCATCACCACTTTTTTCATACTTGGCCGCAGCGGTCACTTGACCCCCAAATGTCCAGCCAGAGTTCACAAAGTCATTCAATGCATCTTTAGTTTGAAATACAAAAATATTTTGGAAGGATTTAATTCCAAGACCCAGTCCAGCTTGGACTTCAGCCATGTTCATATAGATAGGCTTGGCTCCATCTTTAGCAATAACAACTCCACTGCCAGTGCCGCCACCAGCAATCAGAATCTTCATGCCAAAGTTGCTAAAGGTGGCATAGCCTACAGATCGATCAATCAACTCTTTGGCTTTAGGCTGTACTTGATAGAGTGCCTTTAGAGTGTCATCGCTCTTCTTTAATATTTCTTGACGCTGTTCGCTGACAGTTTTATCGGTGCCAAAGATATTTGAAAATTGTGCGGAGCTACTTAATGGAAATAGAGCTAATAGACCACAAGCTAATACTTGAATGATTTGGACTCGCATTGATCTTCCTTTACCGTATTTCGATCATTAAATAATTCCCTCTTTATACTCCATTCAGACTTTTAGACTTCCAACTGCCCATCATGCCCCTACTTATTCGTATCATCCTCCCTTTACTCATGCTTGCGTTAGCAGGTTGCAGTAGTTTGCAGCGCAAAGCGGCAGTTCCGTCTCAGCAGATGGGTCAGGCGCAAATCGCCGGCTTATCTGGTGTGAGATATCTGGTTGCTAGTCAATCTAGCATTGATCAAATGGCAGGTGATATTCAAGCTGGGTTTAAGGTGAGAGATGAAAAAACCTTAAATACCCCAGCGAACTATTTATCACTTTCTGGTGGCGGTGATGATGGCGCATACGGCGCTGGATTGCTGATAGGGTGGGCTGAGCGTGGTGATCGCCCCCAGTTTAATTTGGTCACCGGAATTAGTACGGGCGCTTTAATTGCGCCGTTTGCATTTATGGGGAAAGAATATGACCCCGCTTTACGTGAGGTCTACACAAAATATGGCCCCCGAGATATTTTTATAGAGCGAGGATTGGTCTCAGGCATTTTGAGTGATGGCTTATCTGACACCACGCCCCTTTTTCAATTGATTTCAAAATATATTGATCAAGACTTCTTGAGGAAGGTTGGAAATGAGTACACCAGTAAAAATCGCTGGCTATTAATCGGCACAACCAATCTGGATGCTGGAGTGCCGGTAGTTTGGAATATGGGCAAGATTGCCAGCATTGGCACACCTGAAGCGCTCGATCTGTTTAGAAAAATCATGCTGGCCTCCGCCTCCATACCTGGGGCATTTTCTCCGGTCATGTTTGACTTTGAGGTAGCCGGTCAAAGCTTTCACGAGATGCACGTGGACGGCGGGGCTATTACTCAGGTATTTCTGTATCCCAGCGCTTTATCTCAGCGCGCCCAAGACTTGAAGCTCAAACTACAAAAGCAGCGTAATGCTTACATTATCCGGAATGCCCGTTTGGATCCTGAGTGGCGTGAGACGGAGCGGGGTACCCTGAGCATCATTCAGAGGGCGATCTCCAGCATGATTCAGACTCAAGGCATTGGCGATCTCTATCGGATCTATCACACCACCCAGCTTGATGGAGTTGGCTTCAACTTGGCATTTATCGGATCAGACTTCAAATTTCCACATAAATCTGAGTTTGATACTTCCTACATGCAGGCTCTTTTTGAATATGGTTACAAGCAGGGTTTGGGCGGCAAGGAGTGGCAGAAGTACCCCCCTGGCTACAGGCGGGGATTTGATGAGGAAGTGCCTAAAAAATAGGCAATATTCGTTATGTTGATCTGAATTTGTATATAAATCAGACCCTTGAAGTCACCTTTCTGCTTGTAGCTCTCCTGATCTGCAGAGTCCAAGGGTAGGGGATTGATCGTGGATCTGCTACAATTCGAGGGCTTTGATTTGTAAAGCTTTTTTGTTTTATTTGATTAATAAATGCACGACACGAATTGGGTGAAAGCTCAGGTGTTCGCAAGTAAGGAGTATGAAAATGGCAGTTGCTGATATTAAAACGGCGGAAATCGTCAAAGACAACGCGCGCAGCGCAAACGATACGGGTAGCCCTGAAGTGCAAGTTTCATTGCTCACAGCCCGCATCAATGAATTAACACCCCATTTCAAAGCTAACGCTAAAGATCATCACAGCCGTCGTGGTTTGTTGAAGATGGTTTCACGCCGCCGCCGCCTCTTGGATTACCTCAAGGGCAAGGATTTGGGTCGCTATCGCGCATTGATCGAGAAATTAGGTCTCCGTAAGTAATTCTTATTGGTATTGCAATGCCATCTATCTTAGGGTTGTTTCGTCACAGAATCAGTCTTAAGCAGATGGCATGTTTTTTGGGCGCTTCAAGATTATTTGTGTAGGGGATCGTGTCATTCCAATGAGTTTCTGAGTTTGCGAACTTAGTGTCTCCCTGGAATGGCATCCCTTGTAATCTTTAGACGCTCCAGTGTTGTCGTGACACTGCTTTATCCCACGACAAGCGTGAAATCCATGTGGCTTTTACGTGAACAACTTGGAGAAGATCAGAATGTCTATATTTAATAAAGCAGTAAAAACGTTTCAATGGGGCAACCATCAAGTCACCATGGAAACTGGCGAGATTGCTCGTCAAGCTGGTGGTGCCGTTATCGTGAACATCGATGACACTGTAGTAATGGGTACTGTAGTGGCTTCTAAGTCTGCTAAACCAGGCCAGTCATTTTTCCCATTAACGGTTGATTACCTCGAAAAAACTTATGCCGCAGGAAAGATTCCTGGAGGCTTCTTCCGCCGTGAAGGCCGCCCATCAGAAGGCGAGACCTTGATCTCCCGCTTGATCGATCGTCCGTTACGTCCTTTGTTCCCAGAAGGCTTCTTGAACGAAGTTCAAGTAGTGATTCATGTACTTTCTATCAACCCAGATGTTCCTTCTGATATTCCTGCATTGATCGCTGCTTCAGCGGCTTTGGCGGTTTCAGGTATTCCGTTTGCCGGTCCAGTTGGTGCTGCGCGTGTTGGCTATACCAACGGCCAATACCTCTTGAATCCAACTCGTACAGAGCAAGCTACTAGCGAGATGGACTTGATCGTGGCTGGTACGCAAGCTGCGGTATTGATGGTGGAGTCAGAAGCCAACCAGCTATCAGAAGAAATCATGTTGGGTGCAGTGGTATACGGCCACGACCAAATGCAAACCGCAATTAATGCAATCAATGAATTGGTAACCGAAGCTGGCAAGCCAGAGTGGGATTGGACTGCCGCTCCTAAAGATGAGCCATTCATTGCCAAGGTAACTGCATTGGCTGAAGCGCCATTGCGTGAGGCTTATCAGATTCGCCAAAAAGGTGCTCGTTCAGACAAGCTAAAAGAGACTACTAAAGCAGTCATGGCGAAGTTGGCTGAAGAGGGTGATGTTGATGCAGTTGCTGTTAACGACATCATGTTCGAAATCGAAGCCAAAATTGTCCGTAGCCAGATTTTGAATGGCGAGCCACGTATTGATGGTCGCGATACACGCACTGTTCGTCCGATTGAAATTCGTAATGGCGTATTGCCACGTACACACGGTTCAGCTTTGTTTACTCGTGGTGAAACACAGGCCCTCGTAGTAGCTACTTTAGGTACGGCGCGTGATGAGCAGATCATTGACGCACTCGAAGGCGAGTACCGTGATCGCTTCATGTTCCACTACAACATGCCTCCGTTCGCTACTGGTGAGACTGGTCGCGTAGGTAGCCCTAAGCGTCGTGAAATTGGTCACGGCCGTTTGGCTAAGCGCGCATTGATTCCAGTACTGCCAAGTGCAGAAGACTTTGCTTACAGCATTCGCGTAGTTTCAGAGATCACTGAGTCCAATGGTTCTTCATCCATGGCTTCCGTTTGCGGTGGCTGTTTGGCGATGATGGACGCTGGTGTTCCAGTGAAAGCGCACGTTGCTGGTGTTGCAATGGGCTTGATTTTGGATGGCAATCGTTTTGCTGTGTTGACTGATATCTTGGGTGATGAAGATCACTTGGGCGATATGGACTTCAAAGTTGCTGGTACAGCTAATGGTATTACTGCTTTGCAAATGGACATCAAGGTTCAGGGTATTACTAAAGAAATTATGCAAGTGGCATTGGCCCAAGCTAAAGAGGGACGTTTGCACATTCTGAGCGAGATGCAAGCGGCAATGGGTTCAGTTCGCACTGAGTTGTCTGCACATGCTCCACGCATGGTTTCTTTCAAGATTCATCCAGACAAGATTCGCGAAGTGATCGGTAAAGGCGGCGCAACAATTCAAGCCTTGACTAAAGAAACCGGTTGCAGCATCGATATTAAAGATGACGGTACTGTAACAATTGCCTCTACTTCTGCAGAAGGTATGGCTGAAGCCAAGGCACGCATCGAAGGCATTACTGCTGAAGCTGAAGTAGGCAAGATCTATGAAGGCCCAGTTGTGAAGTTGCTCGAGTTTGGCGCTTTGGTAAATATTCTTCCAGGTAAAGATGGTCTCTTGCATATCTCTGAGATTTCGAATGAGCGTGTAAAAGAAGTTAAAGACTATTTGGCAGAAGGCCAAGTGGTCCGCGTGAAGTTGTTGGCTGCTGATGAGCGTGGTCGTTTACGCCTATCTCTCAAAGCTGCAATGGCTGATGAAGGTGGCACGATCGCTCCCTTAGCTGGTGCATCTGCTGATGCTCCTGCCGAAGCGGCGCCAGCAACTGATGAAACTGCTTAACTGATTAAGTCAATTAGTTAGCGAGCGGAGTTCATATGCGCGTAATGGAAATCAAAGAGTTTGGGGCACCAGAAATGTTGGTGCCTGCCACTCGCCCAGATCCAGTAGCTCCGGCTGCAGGAACGGGTGAGATTTTGATTAAGGTGATTGCTGCTGGGATTAATCGCCCAGATGTATTGCAGCGTAAAGGTCATTACCCTGTTCCAGCGGGCGCATCGGATATCCCTGGCCTTGAAGTTGCTGGGGAAATTGTTGGCGGTGATTTGAATCACGCTGACAATTTGTTTGGACTTAAAGTGGGCGACAAGGTTTGCGCGCTTGTGCAGGGTGGCGGTTATGCAGAATTGTGTACCGCTCCCATTGCTCAATGTTTGCCTTATCCAACAGGATTTACCGATCAAGAAGCGGCTGCTTTGCCAGAAACTTTCTATACCGTGTGGAGCAATGTCTTCATGCGTGGTGAGTTATCCGAAGGTGAAACCCTATTGGTCCAAGGCGGCTCTAGTGGTATCGGTGTTACAGCCATTTTGATTGCCAAGGCCTTAGGTCATACAGTATTTGTAACTGCTGGTACTGATGAGAAGTGCGCTGCTTGCGTCGCTTTAGGTGCTGATTTGGCGATTAACTACAAGACACAAGATTTTGCAGAAGAAGTGAAGAAGGTAACCAATGGTAAGGGCGTCAATGTCGTGCTTGATATGGTTACCGGTACTTACGTTCAAAAAGAAATCGATTGCTTAGCCGATGATGGTCGTATCGTGATTATTGCGATTATGGGTGGATCAAAAGCCGAAGTGAATACCGGGCAAATTTTGCGTCGTCGTCTAACAATTACGGGCTCTACCTTACGTCCCCGTCCAGTGTCATTTAAGAAGCAAATTACTCAGCAGCTGCATGAGCGCATTTGGCCTCTGTTAAATGCGGGTAAATTAAAGCCGGTGATTTATAAAACATTTACTTTGGACCAGGCTGCTGATGCCCATCGCTTGATGGAGTCTTCTGAGCATGTTGGCAAAATTGTGTTGACTGTTTAAGTATTGAGCTAGATTTGATGCGTCCACTCACAGTAATCGGCAATTGGAAAATGAACGGCAGTCTTGCGAGCAACGCAGACTGGGTGAAGACTGTTTGCCGTGGCATGGAGCAGGGAATGCCAGCAGGTCGTCAATATGCGGTTTGTGTACCAACCCCATATTTAGCGCAGTGTGGTGAATTAATTACTGAGTGCTCTCTTGCATTCTTAAGTATGGGCGCTCAAGATGCATCAGCTCATACCTCGGGTGCTTATACGGGTGAGGTTGCAGCTTCCATGCTCAAGGAGTTGGGTTGTGCTTACGTGATTGTGGGGCACTCGGAGCGTCGCCAGCATCATCAGGAAGTGGATGAGCAGGTTGCGGAGAAGGCCCTGCAAGTACTCGATAGTGGCATGACTCCAGTCATTTGTGTGGGTGAGTCGGCTGATGAGCGTAACTCGGGTCGCGAGATCGAGGTTGTCAGAGGTCAGATTTCAAAGCAGGTAGCGATTTTGCAAGACCGTTTGGCTGACTGTTTGATTGCTTATGAGCCCATTTGGGCTATTGGCACTGGCAAGGTAGCAAGCGCTCAGATGGCCCAGGATATGCACCGAGCGATTCGGTTGCAGTTGGCGGAGTTTGATGAAGATGTAGCTTCCCATGTGGGAATTTTGTATGGCGGCAGTGTTAAGCCTGATAATGCCGTTGAATTATTTGCAATGCCGGATATTGATGGTGGATTGATTGGAGGTGCCTCCTTGAGCCCGCAGGATTTTCTCGCTATTTGTCAGGCCTAGTTTTTTTATTTTGGAGATAAGCCATGGAATGGTTTAAGACTTTACTGATCGTTTTACAGGTGATTTCAGCTTTGGCTGTGATCTTGCTCGTATTAATGCAACAGGGTAAGGGTGCCGATATGGGCGCTGCTTTTGGCTCTGGTTCCTCTGGTAGCCTTTTTGGCGCTAGCGGTTCTGCTAACTTCCTTTCCCATGCAACTGCGATCTTTGCTGCGGTCTTTTTTGTCTGTACTTTGGGCATTACTTGGCTTGGTAATCAGAAGGAATCTAGTTCTGGAGTTCTATCCGGCACAGTAGCTCCTGTAGTAGCCCCAGTAGCTGCCCCAGTTGCTCCAGTTCAGGATCCGACTAAGCCAGCAGTTCCAAAGTAAAAATAGGATTTTAAGCAGTTTTTACCCCCTCTTTTTTTGGGGTAGACCAGTGGTGCAATGCAGTAGAATTGATGAGTTTTGAAACATGCCGACGTGGTGAAATTGGTAGACACGCTATCTTGAGGGGGTAGTGGCTTAGGCTGTGCGAGTTCGAGTCTCGCCGTCGGCACCAATTGAGAGATTTATAGCGTTTTAATGCTTTAAATCAAGGTTTTATGTAGCGGAATAATTGAAAATCTCATTTTTAGGATTTATCAGACGAACGACTCAGGACCATTTTGAATCTCGCTAACTATTTTCCTGTTCTGCTTTTTATCCTTGTAGGTATTGGGGTTGGTTTAGTACCCATGTTCCTTGGAAAAATCCTGGCTCCTTCAAAGCCAGACGCTGAAAAACTGTCGCCATACGAGTGCGGTTTTGAGGCCTTTGAAGATGCGCGTATGAAATTCGACGTGCGTTATTACCTTATTGCCATCCTGTTTATCTTATTTGACTTAGAGACTGCATTCCTGTTTCCATGGGGTGTGGCTTTGCGTGATATTGGTTGGTTCGGCTACGCCTCTATGGTGATTTTCCTCTTGGAATTCATCGTGGGTTTCGTATATATCTGGAAAAAGGGCGCTCTCGACTGGGAGTGATCGATATGGCACTAGAAGGCGTTCTCAAAGAAGGATTTGTTACCACAACTGCGGATCAGTTGATTAACTGGACCCGTAATGGTTCTTTATGGCCAATGACATTTGGCCTTGCTTGCTGCGCCGTGGAAATGATGCATGCGGGTGCGTCCCGTTATGACTTGGACCGTTTTGGTGTGGTATTCCGTCCATCTCCACGTCAGTCAGACTTGATGATTGTGGCAGGCACTTTGTGCAACAAGATGGCACCAGCGCTGCGTAAGGTTTACGACCAAATGCCAGAGCCACGTTGGGTAATTTCCATGGGTTCCTGTGCCAATGGTGGTGGCTATTACCATAACTCGTATTCAGTAGTTCGCGGTTGCGACCGCATCGTGCCTGTAGACATTTATGTTCCTGGCTGCCCTCCAACTGCAGAAGCTTTGATCTACGGAATTATTCAGCTGCAATCTAAGATCGCGCGAACCAGCACGATTGCGCGGAAGGCTTAAATCATGTCAGATCGTTTAGCGCAGCTCGTCGCCAATTTAGAAAAAGTACTCGGTAAGCGCGCAAACTCTATTCATTCCGCATTAGGTGAGGTTACTGTGGTTTTAAATGCAGATACTTATCTTGAGTCAGCCATGCTCTTGCGCGATGAGCCTTCATTGGCTTTTGAGCAATTGATTGACTTATGCGGCGTGGATTATCAAGATTTCCGAGACGGTGCTTGGACTGGACAGCGCTTTGCTGCTGTTACTCATCTCTTGTCTTTGGCGCATAACTGGCGTTTGCGTGTCCGCGTGTTTGCTCCAGAGGATGCCTATCCAGTTGTTGCTTCACTGACTCCAGTTTGGGCGGCAGCGAATTGGTTTGAGCGTGAAGCATTTGACCTCTACGGTATTTTGTTTGATGGCCACGAAGATTTGCGTCGTATTTTGACTGACTACGGTTTTATTGGTCATCCATTTAGAAAAGATTTCCCCATCACTGGAAACGTAGAAATGCGTTTCGACCCAGAGTTAAAGCGTGTGGTGTATCAGCCCGTGACGATCGAGGCCCGTGAAATCACACCACGCATCGTCCGCGAAGAGCAGTATGGAGGCCCGGTTTAAGTCATGGCACAAATTAAGAACTACACCCTCAATTTTGGTCCTCAGCATCCTGCGGCGCATGGCGTGTTACGTCTGGTGCTGGAGTTGGATGGCGAGGTCATTCAGCGCGCAGATCCCCATATTGGTTTATTGCATCGCGCGACAGAGAAATTAGCAGAGACACGTACTTGGATTCAGAACGTTCCTTATATGGATCGTTTGGACTATGTATCGATGATGGTAAATGAGCATGCTTATGTGATGGCAATTGAAAAATTGCTGCAAGTAGACGTGCCTTTGCGTGCCCAGTACATCCGCGTAATGTACGATGAGTTAACGCGTTTGCTCAACCACCTCTTATGGATCGGTTGTCACGGTCTTGACGTTGGCGCAATGGCTGTGTTTTTGTATGCTTTCCGCGATCGTGAAGATATCTTTGATATGTATGAAGCGGTGTCTGGCGCGCGTATGCATGCAGCCTACTACCGTCCAGGTGGTGTCTATCGCGACCTACCAACGCAAATGGCACAGTACTCTCAGTCGAAGATTCGTAGCACTTCTTCAGTCAAGCGTTTAAATGAGGTCCGTAGCGGTACATTGCTGGATTTCATTGAAGAGTTTTCTGGGCGCTTTGATGGAAACGTCGACGAATATTGCAATCTCTTAACAGATAATCGTATTTGGAAACAGCGCTTAGTGGGTATCGGTGTTGTGACGCCTGAGCGCGCTTTGCAGCTCGGCTTTACTGGCCCCATGTTGCGCGGTTCTGGTATCGAGTGGGACTTGCGTAAGAAGCAGCCATACGAAACTTACGACAAATTGGATTTTGATATTCCAGTCGGCGTCAATGGCGACTCTTACGATCGTTACTTGGTCCGTATGGAGGAGATGCGTCAATCGAATCGCATCATTAAGCAGTGCGTTGCGTGGCTCAAAGCAAATGACGGTCCTGTCATGAGTGATAACCATAAAGTGTCCCCACCAAATCGGGTAGACATGAAGACCAATATGGAAGAGTTGATTCACCACTTCAAACTCTTTACTGAGGGTATACACGTTCCTGATGGTGAGGCTTATTCGGCTGTTGAGCATCCAAAAGGGGAGTTCGGTGTTTACTTAATCTCGGATGGCGCCAACAAGCCATACCGCATGAAGATTCGTGCAGCAGGATTTGTGCACCTTTCTGCTATGGATGAGATGTCACGCGGCCATATGTTGGCTGATGCGGTAACGATTATTGGTACCCAAGATATTGTGTTCGGGGAGATTGACCGCTAATACAGCGCGCCAAGGGATAAATTCATGACAACAACGTTACAACTATCTGACAACACGCTCGCAGACATTGCGCGCAATGTCGCGAAATACCCTCCAGAGCAAAAACAGTCTGCTGTGATGGCTGCTCTTATTGCCGCTCAAACCGAAGTAGGTTGGGTTTCACCAGAAGTGATTGCCACGGTTGCTCAAATTTTAGAAATGCCGACGATTGCTGTTGATGAAGTAGCGACTTTTTACAATATGTACGACACCAAGCCAATTGGTAAATACAAGTTAGTAATTTGTACAAATTTACCTTGCCAGCTCAATCATGGTGAAACTGCTGCAAGTCATTTAAAAGCAACGCTAGGCATTGGTTATAACGAGACAACCCCTTGCGGCACATTCACCTTAAAAGAGGGTGAGTGCATGGGTGCTTGCGGAGATTCTCCCGTGTTGCTGGTCAATAACAAGCGTATGTGCAGCTTCATGAGCAATGAAAAAATTGATGCTCTATTGAATGAGCTACGTGCAGAAGGGAAAGCAGCATGACCAGTTTGCACGATAGACATATTAAGCCCCTCATTCTTGCCGGATTGAATGGTGAGAACTGGCGCTTAAAAGATTACGAAAGCCGTGGCGGTTATCAACAGTTGCGTCGCATTATCAATGACAACATTGCACCAGATGCCATCATTGCTGAATTAAAAGCATCATCTTTGCGGGGCCGCGGAGGCGCAGGCTTCCCAACCGGATTGAAGTGGAGCTTCATGCCCCGCCAATTCCCGGGTCAAAAGTATTTAATTTGTAATAGCGATGAAGGTGAGCCTGGTACTTTTAAAGATCGCGACATCATGCGCTATAACCCGCATGCCTTGATTGAGGGCATGATCATTGGTGCCTACACTATGGGCATTAGCGTGGGTTACAACTATATTCACGGCGAAATTTGGGATGTCTATTCCCGTTTCGAGGAGGCGCTTGAAGAGGCTCGTGCTGTTGGATACCTTGGCGACAAGATTTTGGGCAGCGAGTTCAATTTCCAATTGCATGCCTCTCCAGGTTGGGGTGCTTATATTTGCGGTGAAGAAACTGCGCTCTTGGAATCCCTTGAAGGTAAGAAGGGTCAGCCTCGCTTTAAGCCACCATTCCCAGCGAGTTTCGGTTTGTATGGCAAGCCAACCACGATTAACAATACCGAAACCTTTGCAGCTGTGCCATTCATTATGGCTATCGGTGGCCCGGCATATTTAGAGTTGGGCAAGCCTAACAATGGTGGTACAAAGATTTTCTCCGTCTCTGGCGATGTGAACTATCCGGGTAACTATGAAATTCCATTGGGCACACCTTTTGCAGAGTTGCTAAAGCTGGCCGGTGGTATGCGTGATGGTATTTCCCTGAAGGCCGTGATTCCTGGTGGATCTTCAGCCCCAGTGATTCCCGGTGCTGAAATGATGACTCTGACAATGGATTACGACAGTATTGCAAAAGCAGGCTCGATGTTGGGATCTGGCGCAGTGATCGTGATGAATGAAACGCGTTGCATGGTGCGTGCATTAGAGCGCCTGTCTTATTTCTATCATGAAGAGTCATGTGGACAGTGCACGCCGTGTCGCGAAGGAACTGGCTGGTTGTGGCGCATCGTTAGCCGCATTGAGCGCGGCGAGGGGCGTCCAGAAGATTTAGATTTATTGAACGACGTTGCAGTGAATATCCAAGGCCGCACCATTTGCGCTTTAGGTGATGCTGCTGCACTACCAGTTCGTGGCATGTTGAAGCATTACATGGATGAATTTGTGTATCACGTAGAACATAAGCGCTGCTTAGATTCTGCTAAACCTTTATAAGACATTGAGCACGGGACATCTTAAAGTGAGCATGGTTGAAATCGAATTAGATGGCAAGGCAGTAGAAGTTCCGCAAGGTTCGATGGTGATGCACGCCGCGACCAAGTTGGGCACTTACATCCCGCACTTCTGCTATCACAAGAAATTATCTATTGCTGCCAACTGCCGCATGTGTTTAGTAGAAGTGGAGAAGGCACCGAAACCATTGCCAGCTTGTGCAACGCCAGTAACGCAAGGCATGAAGGTGTTCACGCATTCCGCTAAAGCAGTGGAAGCACAGCGTTCCGTGATGGAGTTTCTTCTGATCAACCATCCTTTGGATTGCCCAATTTGCGATCAAGGTGGTGAGTGCCAGTTACAAGATTTAGCGGTAGGTTATGGAAAATCGAATTCTCGCTATGAAGAAGATAAGCGGGTGGTTTTCCATAAGAATGTAGGCCCATTGATCTCTATGCAAGAGATGAGCCGTTGTATTCACTGTACCCGTTGTGTTCGCTTTGGCCAAGAAGTGGCTGGCGTCATGGAATTGGGTATGGTTAACCGCGGTGAGCATTCTGAGATCACGACATTTACTGGTCAAACGATTGATTCCGAGTTGTCTGGAAATATGATTGACTTATGTCCAGTGGGCGCTTTGACTAGTAAGCCATTTCGCTATGCTGCGCGTACTTGGGAGTTAGGGCGTAAGCGTTCAGTAAGTCCGCACGATAGCTTGGGTGCTAATGCCACTGTTCAAACTAAAGCAAACAAAGTCATGCGTGTCGTTGCCTTGGATAACGAGGAAATTAATGAGTGTTGGATCAGTGATCGTGATCGCTTTTCCTATGAAGGCTTGAATAGTACCGATCGTGTCACCACGCCAATGGTCAAGCAGGGTGGTCAGTGGCTTGAGACTGATTGGGAGTCAGCCATGAATTATGTGGCCCACTCATTAAAGACAATCTCTGCTGAAAATGGCCCGGAAGCCATCGGAGCATTAGCGCATCCAATCTCCAGTACTGAAGAATTACATCTACTGCAAAAGCTAGTTCGTGGTTTAGGCTCCAATCAAGTTGAAACCCGTTTACGTCAAACCGATGTAACAGGCTCCGCATCTGCTCCTTGGCTAGGCATGCCGATTGCTCAAGTGAGTGGGTTAGATCGTGCATTGGTAATCGGAAGTTTCTTGCGCAAGGATCAGCCTCTCATAGCTCTGCGTATGCGTGCAGCAGCTAAACGTAATCTACAAGTTCTTCGTATTGATGCAGGTGGTGATGACTGGTTGATGCCTAGTGTGGGTATTGCAGCTTCTCCAGGTGCATGGCTTAACGCATTAAGCGAAGTTGCCCAAGCTGTAGCCAAAGCAAAATCCACTTCTGTGCCATCAGGCACTATTAGTTTGCCGGTGACAGCTTCTGCGCAAAAGATTGCAGATAGCTTGCTTTCGGGTACAACTTCATCCGTATTACTTGGCTCTGCTACAGTCGCGCATCCCCATGCATCTGATTTGCATGTACTAGCTCAATTTATTGCAGAGCAAACTGGTGCTACCTTAGGCTTCTTGCCAGTCGGCGGCAATGCAGTTGGCGCTAGTTTGGTCAATGCCAATGGTGCGGGCGTTAATTCCATTCTCTCCGGCGATCGTCGTGCTGTGCTCTTGATGAATATCGAGCCTGATGCTGATTTGCCGAATGCGCTACAAGCACGCGCTGCATTGGCTAAGGCTAATACAGTGATCGCTTTAAGTGCTTTTAAGAGCCCTGATCTCTTGGAAGTGGCGGATGTCATTTTGCCGATTTCTACCTATACCGAAACCGTATCTACATTTGTAAACGCGGAAGGTCGCACTCAGACGATTCAGCCGGCCGTGAAACCCTTGGGTGATTCTCGTCCAGCATGGAAGGTTCTTCGTGTTCTTGGTGGTTTACTGAATTTAGATGGTTTCTTATTTAACTCACCAGAAGAAGTATTAGGTGAGGCACTTTCAGAAAATGATCTTAACAAGTTGAGCAATCAATCTACTGCTGCTGGATTAGGAAATACCAACTTATCTCCAGCGAAGGGTTTAGAGCGCATTTCGGATGTCGGTATTTATGCTGGCGATCCAATCGTGCGTCGCTCATCAGCATTACAGCTAACACGTGATGCCAAGCGCAGTAATCAACTTGGTTTAGGTCAAGCACTCTTTAATGAGCTTGGCTTAAAAGAGGGCGATGCTGTGCGAGTCACCCAAGACGGTCACTCCATCGATTTACCAGCAACATTGGAGTCATACCTGGCTGCCGGGACTGTCAGAATTTCTGCGGGCACACATGCTAATGCTCAATTGGGACCAATGTTCGGCTCTGTAACTGTGAGTAAGGCATAAGGGACAAGATGGATAATTTCTTGAACGCCATTACTACTCAGGGTGAGGCCATCTTTGGATCGTTATGGCCACTCGTTTGGGCTCTAGTACGTATTGTAATTATCGTATTGCCGATGTTTGCTGCGGTTGCCTATATGACGCTCTGGGAGCGTAAGTTGATTGGCTGGATGCATATGCGCCTCGGCCCGAATCGTGTTGGCCCATTGGGTTTATTGCAACCGATTGCTGATGCTTTGAAGTTGCTGATGAAGGAGATCATTGCTCCCACTCAAGCTAGTAAGGTTCTATATTTCATTGCGCCGGTCATGGTGATCATGCCCGCATTTGCTGCTTGGGCTGTGATTCCTTTTCAGGCAAAAATGGTCTTAGCTGATGTCAATGCCGGATTGCTGTATGTAATGGCAATATCCTCCATTGGCGTCTATGGCGTGATCTTGGCTGGCTGGTCTTCTAACTCCAAGTACCCATTCCTAGGCGCTATGCGCGCCTCAGCCCAGATGATTTCTTACGAGATCGCAATGGGTTTTGCATTAGTCACGGTGTTGTTGACATCAGGCTCTTTGAATTTGAGCGCGATTGTTAGCTCCCAAGAGCAGGGCTACTTTGCCAGCATGGGTTTGAACTTCCTTTCATGGAACTGGCTGCCATTGCTCCCCATGTTCATCATCTACTTTATCTCTGGCGTAGCTGAAACCAATCGTCATCCTTTTGACGTGGTTGAGGGTGAATCCGAGATTGTTGCTGGCCACATGGTTGAATACTCGGGCATGGCATTTGCGATGTTCTTCTTGGCTGAATACGCCAATATGATTTTGATCGCAGCTTTGGCCTCCACATTGTTTTTGGGTGGTTGGTTGCCTATCGTTGATTTGCCCATCTTGCGCGATATCCCAGGTTTCTTCTGGTTGTTTGCTAAAACCTTCTTCCTTTTATCTTGCGTTATTTGGTTGCGCGCTACCTTACCCCGTTATCGATATGACCAAATTATGCGTCTAGGCTGGAAAATCTTTATTCCGATCTCCGTATTCTGGGTTGTTGTCGTTGGCGCATGGGTTATATCCCCATTGAATATTTGGAAATAAGTTGATCAATCATGTTTAAGAAAATTTCCCAATTCCTTGATAGCTTGATGCTCAAAGATATTTTGGTCGGTATGTCCATTACCGGCCGCTATCTCTTCAAGCCAAAAATTACTGTTCAATATCCTGAAGAAAAGACTCCGCAGTCCGTTCGCTTCCGTGGTCTACACGCTCTGCGCCGTTATGAAAACGGGGAAGAGCGCTGTATTGGTTGCAAGTTGTGTGAAGCAGTTTGTCCAGCATATGCGATCACCATTGAAACAGCCGAGCGGGATGACGGTACACGTCGCACTAGCCGCTATGACATCGACTTAACAAAGTGTATTTTTTGCGGCTTTTGCGAAGAGGCCTGCCCAGTAGACGCTATTGTTGAAACAAATATTTTTGAGTATTTCGGTGACAAGCGTGGTGATTTGTATTTCACCAAAGAAATGCTTTTGGCTGTGGGCGACAAGTATGAAAAAGATATTGCCGCTAACCGCGCAGCTGATGCGCCTTATCGTTAATCGAATCGAGCACAACGACATATGACATTCGATACTTCTACACTCTTTGCGGCATTTTTCTATGCTTTTGCTGGCCTATTAGTGCTATCTGCATTGCGCGTGGTGACTGCGCGCAATCCGGTGCATGCCGCACTGTTCCTGGTTTTGGCTTTCTTCTGCGCCTCTGGCTTGTGGATGCTGCTGAAAGCGGAGTTCTTAAGTTTGGCTTTGATTCTGGTTTATGTTGGCGCTGTGATGGTGCTTTTCTTGTTTGTAGTGATGATGCTAGATCTTGATATTGAGCATTTACGCCGAGATTTTAAGAAATACCTGCCGGTAGCGCTGTTAATGGGTGCAGTCATCGTATTGGAGTTGTCGATTGTATTGATCCGTAGCTTTATTGGTACCAGTACTCCAGTTCAGCCGATGCTCGAAGAAATGACTGCAAGTAACACCAAAGCATTGGGTATGTTGATCTTTGTTGACTATGTTTATGCTTTCGAAGTTGCGGGCGTCATTCTGCTGGTTGCCATTATTGCTGCCGTTGCGTTGACTTTGCGTAATCGCAAAGACTCCAAGTCACAAAATATTCATGAGCAAGTCAATGTCAATTCTGCTGATCGTATGCGCATCGTGAAGATGGGCTCTGATATGGCTGCCAAGCAAGATTCTCGCGGGGAGAAGAAATGACTATTACCCTGGCTCACTACTTAGTCCTTGGCGCAATTCTGTTTGCGACCAGTGTGATTGGTATTTTCTTGAACCGTAAGAACATCATTGTGCTGTTAATGGCTATTGAACTAATGCTCCTTTCGGTGAACATGAACTTTATCGCTTTCTCTCATTATTTGGGGGATATGGCTGGTCAAGTATTTGTATTCTTTATTTTGACTGTGGCTGCTGCTGAGGCGGCAATCGGTCTGGCTATTTTGGTTGTTCTCTTCCGTAAGGTGGACACCATCAATGCTGAAGACCTTGACCACCTAAAAGGCTAGTCATGCAATTGACCTTAACTCTTCCTGTTCTCTGCGCAATTCCGTTGGCGCCTTTATTTGGCTCAGTCATTGCGGGATTCTTTGGAACTAAATTGGGTGGTAATCGAATTGGTAATGGCGCTTCCCAGTTTGTGACCATTCTTGGTGTCATGATTGCCTTCGTTTTGTCTTGCTTTGTATTAGTTCAGGTAATGGATGGTTTCTATTTCAACGGTACCGTATACCGCTGGATGCAGTTGGGTGAACTGAATCTGGATATTGGTTTTTTAATCGATCCGTTGACAGCCACCATGATGTGTGTGGTGACCTTTGTTTCTTTGATGGTGCACATCTATACCATTGGCTATATGAAGGGTGAAGAAGGTTATAACCGTTTCTTCTCCTACATCTCACTCTTTACCTTTGCCATGTTGATGTTGGTGATGAGTAATAACCTCTTGCAGCTCTTCTTCGGCTGGGAAGCAGTGGGTGTGGTTTCTTATTTGCTCATTGGCTTCTACTATGAGCGTCAGTCAGCTGTATTTGCCAATATGAAGGCTTTTTTAGTTAATCGTGTTGGTGACTTTGGCTTCATTCTAGGTATTGGGCTATTGTTAGCTGGCACTGGCTCCATGAACTACGATGTTATCTTTTCCCAGAACACTGCCTTAGCTGCGCAAACATTACCTGGCACTAATTGGAATTTAGTCACTGTTGCTTGTATCTGCCTATTTATTGGTGCGATGGGTAAATCAGCTCAATTTCCTCTACATGTGTGGTTGCCCGATTCGATGGAGGGCCCAACCCCAATTTCTGCGTTGATTCATGCGGCGACGATGGTAACTGCTGGTATTTTCATGGTGTCGCGCATGTCACCTCTATTTGAGTTGTCTGATGTGGCATTGAGCTTCATCTTGGTAATTGGTTCAATTACGGCACTCTTTATGGGTTTCTTAGGCGTAGTCCAAACCGACATCAAACGGGTGATCGCTTACTCAACATTGTCACAGTTGGGTTATATGACGATTGCCTTGGGTGTTTCTGCTTATCCAATCGCCATCTTCCACCTCATGACACACGCATTCTTCAAGGCCCTCCTATTCCTTGCTGCAGGTAGCGTGATCTTGGGTATGCACCACGAGCAAGATATGCGCAAGATGGGTGGACTTTGGAAGTACATGCCAATTACCTGTCTCATGATGTTGTTGGGTAATTTGGCGTTAGTCGGTACCCCATTCTTCTCCGGCTTTTATTCAAAAGACTCGATCATCGAAGCGGTAGCCGCTAGCCATATTCCTGGTTCTGGTTTTGCCTACTTTGCCGTGATGGCTAGTGTTTTTGTAACGGCCTTGTATTCCTTCCGTTTGTATTTCTATGTGTTCCACGGTAAAGCCCGTTGGGGTCATGCAGATGCTCATGCGCATGATCACCATCATGATCACGCAGAGCAGGGTGATGATCATGCGCATCATGGTTTAGCTCCTGGGCAAAAACCACATGAGTCTCCATTTGTTGTGACTTTGCCTTTGATTCTGCTGGCAATTCCATCGGTGATCATTGGTTACTATACGATTACACCGTTGTTGTTTGGCACCTACTTTGGCGATTCTATTTTTATTGATTTAGCTCGCCATCCAGTAATGAAAGAGCTAGAGGATGAATTCCATGGTCCTATTGCCATGGCGATGCATTCCTTGACATCACCTGTATTGCTGTTGGTAGTTCTGGGTGTCTTAACTGCTGCAATTGGCTACCTCTGGGCGCCGAAGTTGCCCGGAGTTGTTGCGCAGGCCTTTGCGCCTATCAAAAAGTTGCTTGATAACAAATACTATCTCGATGATTTAAACCAAGTGGTATTCGGCAAAGGCTTGTTGTGGATCGGCGGAGTCTTGTGGCATCGCGGTGATCAACAGGCTATTGACGGTTTCTTGGTTAACGGAAGTGCGCGTGCGGTAGGGCGTTTCTCCGCAGTTATTCGCCATTTGCAATCCGGCTATCTTTATCACTATGCATTTGCGATGATCGCAGGCTTAGCGTTGTTGTTAGCTTGGGTTTTGTACGCTTACCTGCCTTTTGTTCGCTAGGCCTTTGTTACTTAAGTAGCCATTATGATTCTTTCCTTCTCCATCTGGATTCCCATTCTCTTTGGACTCATTATTTTGTTTTATGGGTCTGAAAAGCCTACCGCTGGTGTCCGCTGGTTGGCTCTCGTGGGCTCGGTACTTGGCTTCATTGCCACCTTGCCATTGGTAATTGAGTTTGATATTGCCAATCCTGGTATGCAGTTTGTAGAGAAGATGAGCTGGATTCCTCGTTACGATATCAACTACCACTTAGGTGTCGATGGCATCTCGGTTTGGTTCATCGTCTTGACAGCATTCATTAATGTTTTGGTGGTGGTTGCAGCTTGGGAAGTCATTGATAAGAAGGTCTCCCAGTACATGGCGTCTTTTCTAATCCTTTCTGGATTAATGATCGGCGTATTTGCAGCTCTAGATGCTTTGCTGTTTTATGTGTTCTTTGAAGCGACCCTGATTCCTATGTACATCATCATCGGTGTATGGGGTGGTCATAACCGGATTTATGCTGCATTCAAGTTCTTTTTGTATACCTTGCTCGGTTCCTTATTAACCTTGATTGCCATGCTGTACCTGTACAACGTGACAAATACCTTCGACATTTTGGCTTGGCACAACGCACGCCTAGACATCGTTGAGCAAGTTCTATTGTTCTTTGCCTTCTTTATGGCATTTGCTGTCAAGGTGCCCATGTGGCCTTTACATACTTGGTTGCCAGACGTTCACGTTGAAGCGCCAACGGGTGGATCGATAGTTCTTGCTGCCATCATGTTGAAGTTGGGTGCTTATGGTTTCTTACGCTTTTCATTGCCTATAGCTCCTGATGCAAGTCAGTTTCTAGGCCCATTTATTATTTTCCTGTCCTTGGTTGCCGTGATTTATGTTGGCGCAGTTGCTTTGGTTCAGAAAGATATGAAGAAGCTGGTAGCCTATTCATCTGTTGCGCATATGGGTTTTGTCACCCTAGGCTTCTTCCTCTTTAGCCCATTGGGTATTGAGGGCGGTATTGTGCAGATGATTTCTCATGGCTTTGTAGCTGGCGCTATGTTCTTGTCAATTGGTGTGCTGTATGACCGCATGCATACTCGTCAAATCGCAGACTACGGCGGTGTTGTTCACCGTATGCCTGCCTTTACTGCTTTTGCCGTCTTGATGGCGATGGCCAACTGTGGCCTGCCTGCTACCTCCGGTTTTGTGGGTGAGTTCATGGTTATTTTGGCTGCTGTCGATTATGACTTTGTGATTGGTATCTTAGCGGCCACCGCTTTGATTTTGAGTGCTGCTTACTCCTTATGGATGGTCAAGCGTGTGTTCTTTGGCGCTATCACTAATGCGCATGTTGAAGAGTTAAAAGACCTCAATGCACGTGAGTATTTCATGATGGCGGTTCTGTCCATCTGCGTAATCGGTATGGGTGTTTATCCAAAACCTGTTACCGACATCATTCATCCTGCCGTGATTAATCTGTTGCAGCATGTTGCTGTCAGCAAACTCTGAGTAAAAGCTAATGCAAGCATTTGACCTATACGCCATCCTGCCAGAACTCGTTTTACTCGTAGTCGCCTGCCTATTATTGGTGGCTAGCGTCTATGTTCCTGAGCGTCAGCCTGCCACCCCTGGGGTAGAGCAGGATATTTTCCATACACCGCGTGGCGTTGGCTTTGTTTACTTCTTCACTATCATTTTGTTGGTTTATTTGATCCTGGCATTTGTTGCTCGCATGGATGATGTTTCTGTTGTCGCCATGAATGGTTTATTTCAGTCTGATCCGCTCTCCAATCTATTAAAGGCGTGCTCCTGCGGCGCAGTTTTGATTAGCCTTATTTACTCTAAGCAGTACTTGATGGATCGTGCGATTTTCCGCCCAGACTTTATTGTTTTGGCTTTGCTAGCCCTGTTGGGTCAATTTGTATTGATTTCTGGCGCCAACCTCTTAACGCTGTATTTGGGTCTTGAGCTAATGGCTTTGCCAACTTACGCTTTGGTAGCCATGCGTCACAATAACGAGAAGAGTGTTGAGGCAGCGATTAAGTACTTCATTCTTGGTGCTTTGGCATCTGGCTTCTTGCTTTATGGCATGTCTATGTTGTATGGCGTTACTGGATCGCTTGATCTCATCGAAATCTTTAGAACCGTCGCTGACCCGCGAGTGAATCATTTAGTCATGGCATTTGGTCTGGTATTTATTGTTTCTGGCTTAGCGTTTAAGCTGGGCGTTGTGCCATTTCATATGTGGGTTCCTGATGTATATCAAGGTGCACCAACAGCGGTTACTTTAATGATCGCTGCGGCGCCGAAACTAGCGGCCTTTGCTTTGTTATTCCGCCTATTAGTGAATACTCTGTTGCCACTGATGGGCGATTGGCAGCCGATGCTGTTGATTCTTGCTGTGCTGTCTTTGGTGATCGGAAATATCACTGCTATTGCGCAAACCAATATCAAGCGTATGTTGGCATACTCAGCTATCGCACAAATGGGCTTTGTGTTGCTGGGCATGTTATCGGTATTCGACGACCACGCTTATAGCGCATCTACTTTTTACGTTATTACCTATGTCTTGACGACCTTGGGTAGCTTTGGACTTTTAATGATGCTATCTCGCAAAGGACATGACTGCGAAACGATTGACGATCTCAAAGGCTTAAATAAGCGTCATCCTTGGTTTGCTTTTATTGGTCTTGTAATGATGTTCTCTTTAGCGGGTATTCCGCCAACAGTAGGTTTTGCTGCAAAACTTGGCATACTTGAAGCCTTGGTAGATGGTGAGCATACTTTCTTGGCTGTAGTTGCAGTCATTGCCTCGTTAATTGGCGCCTTCTATTATTTGAGGGTTGTTAAGGTCATGTACTTTGATGAGCCAAAGGCAGAGCATGCCGCAGAGATTTCTGGATCTGGTTTTGCTCGCGGCTTGCTGAGTCTGAATGCTATTTTGGTGCTCGCATTGGGAATCTTCCCTGCGGGTCTAATGGCCGTTTGTCTAGATGCCATGCGACGTACTTTGTTAGGCTCCTAAGTGGGTATGCAGTTGATGACGATGGGCTCCGAATAGGGGCCTTTCTTTTTGGTGTCATCCTAGTTTTGTAAGATGGTTATTCAATATACGAAAGAGGCATGATGACTGAAAAATCGTTTCAAGACCTTCCGATTGGCGATGTGCATTTAAGGGAAGAGCGCTTATCTGGTGAAGATATCTATGGTGGCATTTTTCTGAATATGAAGCGAGATCAAGTGAGCCTGCCCGATGGAAATCAAGCTGTACGTGAATACCTTACTCATCCTGGTGCAGTAGCTATTCTCGCAATCTTGGATGACGGTAGAGTGCTTATGGAACGTCAGTATCGCTATCCAATTGCAAAAGCTTGTATTGAGATCCCAGCCGGAAAGCTAGACCCTAAAGAAGGTCACCTCGTATGCGCACAGCGAGAACTGGCAGAGGAGACCGGTTACACGGCGACTAAATGGAGCTTCATTCGTCGCATTCATCCGGTAATTTCCTACTCGACTGAATTTATTGATATCTACTTGGCTGAAGGCTTGGTTTCGGGTAAAAGCCACTTAGATGAAGAAGAGTTTTTGGATGTATTCGCCTCACCGCTTGAGCAGCTGCTGGAGTGGGTTGAGCAGGGTGAGATTACGGATGTGAAGACCACAATAGCAACTTACTGGCTAGATCGTTACCGACGCGGTCTAGTAAGTCCTAAGCTCATCCAAGGATGATTTAAGAATCCTATTAAAATAGGGCTATTGAATTTTGTACTTTTGCCCCGATATAGGTCTTATGAAAGTTTACAACCTTGCTTGCCCACTAGATCATCGCTTTGAGGGATGGTTTGCCTCTGAAGAGGATTGCCTTGCTCAGCAAGACAAGGGAATGCTCGCATGCCCCGTTTGTGAAAGTACTGACATTACTCGCATGCCATCTGCGCCGCATATTGGCAGATCTAGCTCTAGCAAAGAGGCCTCTAGTTCAACTGAGCTTACCACCATCAATCCTGCTGTATCTGATAATAACGGTGTCAGTGACACTATGAACGGCACCATTAGCGGAGATGTTGTTGCTCTCACCGGTAGCGATCATTCTCAATTGGAGGCTCAAGTACAGGCAGCTTTCTTAAAGGGTATGCGTGAGTTAATGGGGCGATCCGAGGATGTTGGCAACTCTTTTGCTGAAGAGGCTCGCAAAATTCACTACAAGGAATCTCCTGAACGGAGTATTCGTGGGCAAACCACTCTAGATGAAGCCGAAGCTTTGCGCGAAGAGGGGATTGAAGTGATGGCGATGCCCATGATGCCTGCCTTCAAAAATACCTTGCAATAGTTAACACTCCAGAATTGAAGCCACTTTAGCCTTCACCTCCATCTGACCAGAGTAAAAAAATAGCGACCCACAGGCCGCTATTTTTATTTGCAGATCTTCTCTGCTGCATACTGATTACTTCGAAGTCGGCATCACAAATTCTGCACCTTTGGCAATGCTTTCTGGCCAACGCTGCATGACACTCTTTTGCCTAGTGTAGAAGCGAACACCTTCTTTGCCATAGGCATGCATATCTCCAAAGAGGGACTTCTTCCAGCCACCAAAGCCATGCCAAGCCATAGGTACGGGGATAGGTACATTAATGCCAACCATGCCAACCTGAACACGACGTGCAAACTCGCGGGCAATGTTGCCATCACTCGTAAAGCAGGCAACACCATTGCCGTATTCACAGGAGTTCACTAAATTTAATGCCTCTGTAAAATTCGCAACGCGCACACAAGCTAGTACTGGCCCAAAGATTTCCTCAAGATAGATCTTCATATCTGGCGTGACACCATCAAAGAGGGTGCCACCAATAAAGAAACCATTCTCATGCCCTGGTACTTTTAAACCACGACCATCCACTAGTAACTTTGCACCTGAAGCAACGCCACTCTCAATGTAGCCAGTGATACGCTCTAAAGCTGCTTTAGTAACAATCGGACCCATCTCAGCATCGAGCTCCATGCCATTCTTTACCTTAAGCGTCTTAGTGCGCTCAATCAGTTTTGGCATGATTTTTTCAGCAACATCACCTACCAATACTGCAACTGAGATCGCCATGCAGCGTTCACCAGCAGAGCCGTAGGCTGCACCAATCAAGGCATCAATAGTTTTATCGATATCGGCATCGGGCATGACCACCATGTGGTTCTTTGCACCACCCAAGGCTTGGGAACGTTTACCAAAGTGAGCACAGCGCTCATAGAGGTAGTTCGCAATTGGTGTTGAACCCACAAAACTGACTGCTTTCACATCTGGGTTTTCGATCAAGGCATCTACCGCCTCTTTATCACCTTGAACAACGTTAAATACGCCGTCTGGTAAACCAGCTTCTTTCAGAAGCTTGGCCATCAACAATGAGGCAGATGGATCTGTTGGGCTAGGTTTGAGAATGAAAGTATTACCGCAGGCAATTGCTACCGGGAACATCCACATCGGAACCATGACCGGGAAGTTAAAAGGCGTTATGCCAGCGACCACACCTAAGGGCTGTCGCATAACCCAGTTATCGATATCAGTGGAAACCTGCTCGGTGTAGTCACCTTTTAAGAGCTCGGGTATTCCAGTTGCAAACTCCACAATATCGATACCGCGGGTCACTTCGCCTTGGGCATCGGTAAACACCTTGCCGTGCTCAGCGGTAATGATTGCAGCCAATTCATCCTTGTGGGCATTCAATAGTTCAAGATACTTGAACATGATGCGCGCACGGCGAAGTGGGGAGGTCTGACCCCAAGTCTGAAAGGCAGCTTGAGCAACAGCAACAACATCATCAACTTCTTTACGGCTAGCTAAAGCTACTCGTCTAGCAACCGCTCCTGTTGAAGGGTTGAATACGTCAGAAAAGCGGCCATCCTTAGGATTGACTAGCTTACCGCCAACAAAGTGGCCAATATCTTCTTTTGATTCAAAGGCTTGTGGTGCGCTCATAGTATTTTACTTTATGTTTTTTTGACGGATTTTAGGTTTAATAAAAGTGGCTTTAACTATATTCTATAAAACTGCTAGCCTCGTTTATCCTACGGGTTCTATTTTATCCCTTTCACCACTGACACGTTTTTTTAGCACCCCTGGACCTTATATGAGCCTTCTGTTTTCTAGCTTCGAATTGAACTCGCCTAAGGGGGTATTAGAGCTCCCGAACCGCATCGTGGTGGCGCCAATGTGCCAGTACTCGGCAATAAACGGCGAGGCCCAAGACTGGCATCTGATGCACTGGGGCAATCTGCTGAATAGTGGCGCAGGACTTTTCATTATTGAAGCTACGGGCGTTACGCCCGAAGGGCGTATTACCCCTGCTTGCCTGGGCTTGTGGGATGACCGAACGGAGTCAGCCCTCAAAGATAAGCTTAATAGAGCCCGTCAATTAGCCCCAGCTACGCCAGTATTTATCCAACTGGCCCATGCTGGTCGTAAAGCCTCCAGTTCCACTCCATGGGCTGGGGGTCAATTGCTCTCCAAAGAGCAGGGCGGCTGGGATATGGTTGCTCCATCAGCCATCCCACAGTTAAAAGATGAGCGTTTGCCACATGAACTCTCTCAAGCGGAGTTGACAGAGCTCATTACCGCTTTTGTTATTGCAGCGCAGCGTGCAGAACGCGTCGGGGTTGATGGTATTGAGCTGCATGGGGCTCATGGCTATCTCTTGCATCAATTTCTGTCACCCATCGCCAATCAGCGTACCGATGAATACGGCGGCTCCTATGAAAATCGCATTCGCTTTGTTCTGGAATTATTTAAAGCGGCGAGAGCAGCCTATCAAGGCGTATTGGGCATTCGTATTTCTGCTAGCGATTGGATCGAGGGTGGCTGGACTCCTGAAGAGACCGCCGACTTTGCCGCTCGCCTAAAACCACTGGGATGTAATTTTGTTCATATCTCTTCTGGTGGAATTTCTCCATTACAAAAGATTGCGATTGGGCCAAAATATCAAGTGCCGTTTGCCAAGATTGTGAAAGACCGGTCTGGTATCCCTACGATGACTGTCGGCCTTATTACAGAGCCAAAGCAGGCTGAGGAAATTTTGCAAGCAGGTGATGCAGATTTGATTGCTTTGGCGCGTGCATTTTTATACAAGCCAAGATGGGCTTGGGAGGCCGCTACAGCTTTAGGTGGCACTGTTCCGTCTAATGAGCGTTATTGGCGCTGTCTACCGCGTGAGGCTCAAGCCATTTTTGGTGATGTCAAAGTAGGGCAGCGATAATAAGAAGCTACCCAGTCTTGAATTGATCCACCGAACAAAACCCGAAATGACTTACCTATGAAGCAACACTCTCTACGAGAATCTTGGCTGGAAGACGCCGTTAGATATTTAGAGCCAGTCTTTTCGAAGGCGGGGTATGCCATTCCGCCGGTAAGAGTCTCTTGTGGTTTTCCAGCCTCCAGTAGTCCAAGAACAACCTTGGGTCAATGCTGGCCACGTGAGCGCTCTGGCGGCGGTGTCAATGAGATCTTTATCTCTCCGAAGTTAGATGACCCTGTTCAGCTCCTAGACACGCTTGTACACGAACTTTGTCATGCTGTGGATGATTGCTTTAGCGGTCATGGTGAAGACTTTAAGGGAATTGCACAAACTGTTGGTTTGGAGGGACCAGCCAGAATGGCCCATGCTACTGAAGAGCTCATGGTGCGCTTAATGATGATTAGTCAAGAGCTTGGCCCTTATCCACACCAAGCAATTGTTTTTCCGCCACCCAGGCCCAGTAATGCTATCCGTAATAAGGCTAAGTGTGGGCAGTGTGGCTATGAAGTCACCTTACTCAAGAAGTGGGCCACTTATGGCGCCCCTATTTGTCCTAAAGACAATATTCGAATGCAAGAAGCTGTTCTAGAAACAATTGAAAATACGACTGATCACGATACGGAATCTGTTGCGGGCTCAAAGCCGAAGACGGATGAGATACGTCGTGCGATTAGTTAAATCGATATCCCATTAAGACCAACAAGACCATGAGACCTTAAACAATGAACACAAAGAAACCTGTTAAAAATCCGAAAATTGCAGTGATTGCTGGCGACGGTATTGGAAAAGAAGTGATGCCAGAGGGTGTGCGTGCGCTGCAGGTAGCCAATCAAAAATTTAATATTGGCATGCAGTTCGATCACTTTGACTTTGCTAGCTGTGACTATTATCTCGAGCATGGCAAGATGATGCCGGATGATTGGTTTGAAACTCTGATGCAGTATGACGCCATTTTCTTTGGCGCAGTAGGCATGCCGAATATCCTTCCTGACCATGTTTCATTGTGGGGTAGCTTGATTCAATTCCGCCGCTCTTTTGATCAGTATGTGAACTTGCGGCCGGTCCGATTATTGCCGGGCGTCCCATGCCCTCTCGCCAATCGCAAGCCGGGTGATATTGACTTCTTTGTAGTTCGTGAAAATACTGAGGGTGAGTACTCTAGCGTCGGTGGGAAAATGTTCCCCGATACAGATCGAGAATTTGTTGTTCAAGAATCCGTCTTTACACGTCATGGTGTCGATCGCATCCTCAAGTACGCCTATGAATTGGCTCAGAGTCGCCCGAAAAAACATTTAACTTCTGCCACTAAATCGAATGGCATCGCAATCACTATGCCTTATTGGGATGAGCGAGTTGAGGCAATGTCAAAACAGTTTTCAGAGGTGAGAACGGATAAGTACCATATTGATATTTTGACGGCACAATTTGTAATGAACCCTGATCGTTTTGATGTTGTTGTTGCAAGTAATTTGTTTGGCGATATTTTGTCTGACTTGGGTCCAGCCTGTACTGGCACAATTGCTGTAGCTCCATCTGGCAGCATTAATCCAGAGGGTAAGTTCCCATCACTATTTGAGCCGGTTCATGGTTCTGCGCCCGATATCTTTGGCAAGATGATTGCTAATCCGATTGGTCAAATTTGGAGTGGGTCGATGATGCTAGATCACTTGGGTTACCCAGAAGCCGGATTAGCTATTTTTAATGCAATCGAGAAGGTCTTGGTTGCGGGTGGGGCACCTCTCACGCCAGATTTAGGCGGCACCGGAAAAACGGATGACTTGGGTAAGGCTATTGCTGCAGCAATTTGATGAATAGTTAGTTTATGAATGCCCATCACCAAAAACTGTATGAGCAGATGTTGCAAGCATTTCAGGGGCAAAATTTAGAGACAGCTGAAAGGCTGGCAAAAATGCTACTGAAGGTTAACTCAACTAATCTAGTGGCACTTCAGGTTTATGGACTTTCTCTTGCAATGCAGGGGAGATCTATTGAATCTGTAGTTCCGCTTTATAAGGCATCTCAACAGGATCAAAAAAATTCTGAACTGTTAATGAATCTTGCGAAAGCTCAGCACGATGCTTGCATGCATACTGAAGCTATCGCAACCTATAAAAAATTAGATCGATTAATTCCAGGTAATAAACAAATTTTGACCGATTTGGGGACTGCGTTTGCCAAAGTAAAGAATTTCCAGGATGCGCAGTTTTGTTTTGAAAAAGCGATGCAAGTTGACCCTAACTATTTTCTAACATGGTCCAATCGTGGAAATCTCTTGGCTGAGACTGGATCTACAGCAGAAGCAATAGTTTCTTATGAAAAAGCGCTAGAGCTAAATCCGAACTATGCTGAGTCATGGACTAATTATGGTAATGCATTATTTGACCTCAGTCGTTACCAGGAGGCGAGATTAGCTCATGAGCGGGCGCTTGAGCTGAATCCGAACTATGCTGAGGCATGGTCGAATTACGGCAATACCTTATTAGAACTAAAGGATTCTGGTGATTATGAAGCGTATCAAAAAGCATACTCATTAAAGCCTGATCACCCATTTCTGATTGGGCAATTATTCAGCGCAGCCACCAGTCGATGCGATTGGAATATTTCTCAAGCTTTAGCATCAAAAATAACCTCAGATGCTGAGCTTGGTAAAAAAGTTGCACACCCCTTTATTCTTCTTCAAACAGATGCCTCGTTAGAGCTTCAAAAATTAGCCGCAGAAATATTTATTAATGATCGAGTGTCATTTTTAAATACGGACCCTCCTGTGGCGCCTATGCGTGATGATAGGAATAAAATTCGAATAGGATACTTCTCATCAGACTTTAAGGCTCACCCTGTCGGAATATTGATGGAGAATTTACTCAAATATCATAATCGAGAGCAATTTGAGCTCTACGGATTTTTTTTAAACGTTACGACTGGAGATGTCACTGAAGGTCGGTTAGTTAATGCATTTGACAAAACCTTTTATCTTCATGGTGTGAGTGATTCTGAAGCTTCGAATTTAGCCATTGGGTGTGCACTAGATATAGCAATTGATCTGAATGGACATACGAGCGGAGCAAGAACTTCATTGTTTGGTAGAAAACTTGCACCTATTCAGATTAATTATTTGGGCTATGCAGGTACATCTGGGGCTAACTTTTATGATGTCTTAATTGCGGATGAGATTGCAGTTCCACCTGAGCACCAAATTCATTTCTCTGAACAGATCCTTTATTTACCTAATTCATTTTTCCCGGTGGATACGAGTATTCCAGTCGAGGATTTTGGTGACCTTCCTTCAAGGCTCAGCCAGGGGTTACCTGAGACTGGTTTTGTATTTGCTTGCTTCAATAACTCGTACAAGATTACGCCACCTATTTTTGATCTCTGGATGAGGCTTCTTCAGGATGTTCCTGGAAGTGTTCTATGGCTCTCAAAGCCAGCTCCTGAGGCTCTTGAAAATCTTAAACAAGAGGCGGAAAGCAGGGGGATTGACTCGAGCAGATTAATTTTTGCAAGTCGAATGCCGGAGCGATCAGAACACCTTGGCAGGTTGCGGTTAGCGGATTTATTTCTAGATACGCCCAATTACAATGCGCATGCGACTGCTGCTGATGCCTTGTGGGCCGGGTTGCCAGTACTGACGCTGATTGGCAGTACTTTTGCTGGAAGGGTTGCCGCAAGTCAGATTAACGCATTAGGTTTGAATGAGCTAATTGCCCATTCAGAGGCTGAGTATGTTGCTAAGGCGCTAGAATTTTCAACCCACCCAGGTGCTCTAAAGTCGATACGTCAACAGTTAGAAGCAAATCGAGATGAATCACCCCTATTTAATACAAGACAATATGTGCAGGATCTAGAGTCTCTGTATATTGGTTTGGTGAGTAAAACGAAATCACATTAAATCTCAGCCGTGCTCCAAACAGAATTTCTTTTACTTGCTTTTGCAATCTCGTCCAATATCTTTTCATGTAACTGGCAATCTTCTTGACTGGCTATCACTAGCTTGAGATTGTTTGGTAGAGCTTTCATTTGCCCAGAAGCATCAGTACCTACCGTGTAATCAACCAGATCAATAGAGAGATCCTCTTGACCCCGTGTCATTGCCACATAGACCTCGGCTAATAGCTGGGCATCCAATAGAGCGCCGTGCAAGGTTCGATGTTGATTGCTAATTGAAAATCGCTCACAGAGTGCATCCAGTGAGTTGCGCTTGCCTGGGAACATTTGACGGGCATCTAAGAGCGTGTCGGTAATTTTTGAAGCAAGACCTCTAAAAGTAGGGCGCTTGAGTAAAGTAAATTCATTATCCAAAAAGCCCAAGTCAAATGCGGCGTTATGAATTACCACTTCGGCGCCATCAACAAATTCAATCAGTTCTTCAACGATATTGGCAAAGACCGGCTTATCTGACAGGAATTCACGTGAAAGCCCGTGAACGGCAAATGCGCCAGGATCAATATCACGTTCAGGATTAATGTAGTAATGGAAAGTACGATCGGTTAATCGACGCCCTACCATTTCAACGCAACCGATTTCAATAATACGGTCGCCTGTAGCGGGGTTGAGTCCAGTGGTTTCAGTATCGAGAATAACTTGACGCATTAGGTGCCTTCCAACACGGATTGAGGGATTTCCATAGGACCCTTACCGGCATATTTATCTAAATATAGATAGATCACGGGGGTAATGATGAGGGTGACGAACTGCGAGAAGATTAATCCACCCGCTACGCTAATGCCTAAAGGTTGACGCAACTCTGCTCCAGCACCTAAGCCTAATGCAATCGGCAGTGCGCCCATGAGCGCAGCAATCGTTGTCATCATGATTGGCCTAAAACGCAAGATACAGGCTTCACGAATAGCCATTTCCGGAGTCATTCCTCGATTACGTTGGGCATCGAGGGCAAAGTCAATCATCAAGATTGCATTCTTTTTGACAATACCAATTAGCAATAAGATGCCAATCGAGGCGATGATGGTGAGCTCAAAGCCAAAAATACGCAGAGCTAGAATCGCGCCAATCGCCGCTGATGGGAGGCCGGCCAGAATGGTGAGGGGATGAATGTAGCTCTCATAGAGAACGCCCAACAAAATATAGATAACACCAAGGGCTGCCAAAATCAAAATCACTTGACCGGTTTGATTGTCTTTAAATACTGCAGCATCACCACCATAGCTCGTAATGATGGAAGGGGGAAGCCCTATCTCTTTTTCATACCCATCAATAGCCTTGGTTGCATCACCCAAGAAAACGTCTGGTGCAAGGTTAAATGAAATCGTTACCGCTGGAATTTGGCCTTGATGGTTTACGGCCGTGGGTCCGACGGTACGAACAAAACTAGCCAGGCTAGATAGAGGAATAAGCTTATCCGTTGCGCGACCCCTGACGTAGACCTTATTTAAATCCGTTTCAAACTGTCGATCATTTTCTGCAGTTTCCAGAATGACATAATACGTATTGACTGGGGTATAGATGGTGGATACCTGGCGCTCTCCAAACGAGTTGTACAGTGCGCTACGAATGTCAGCAATAGTCACACCAGCAATAGCAGCTTGTTCGCGATTGATCTCAATTTTGACATTAAGACCTTTCATTTTGGAATCGCTTGTCACATCTCTAAAGATAGGATTAGCGCGTATCTTATCCATCATCTTGTCAGCCCACTCATTGACGCCTTCAAAGCCTACGCTTTGCAGTGTAAATTGATAGCGACTCTTACTGCTTCTACCGCCTAGTTGTAAGTTTTGAACCGGGCGCATGTATACCTGTAGGCCTGGAATATCTTTGAACTTATTTCTTAGACCTTCAATGACCTTACTCATTTTTTCTCGATCACCCTTGGGTTTCAGAATGATGAAGAAGCGCCCTGTGTTGCGGCCAGAACTTTGGCCACCACCTAGAATAGAAATCGAGTTGGCTACGTTGGGATCGTTATTCACAATCTCAGCAGCGCGATCTTGAAGCGCCAGCATCGTTTTAAAGGATGTATCTTCAGCAGCCTCTGTAGTAGCTGTAATTTGCCCGAGGTCTTCTTCTGGAAAGAACCCTTTAGGACTATTTGAAAACAAGTAAATAGTGATGAAAAGGCTAGCTACCGCCCCCCACAATACTTTTTTTCGATTGTCTAAGGCTAGATCTAGGTAGTGAATATAGGTCTTGAGGGACCAGTCAAACAGTCGATCAAATTTTTTCGTGATGGCATATTCTTTTGGATGGTCACCAGGCTTGGGTAGGAAGCGGCTACAGAGCATTGGCACGATAGTCAGTGAGACCAAGGCTGAGACCAGAATGGACAGGGAGACTACTACCGCGAATTCTCTAAAGAGAAGTCCAATTGGACCCGCCATAAAAAATAGCGGTATGAATACTGCAACCAAAGAGATAGAAATCGAGATGATGGTGAAGCCGACCTCTTTACTGCCTTTCAAGGAGGCCTTCAGTGGATCCATACCTTGCTCTATGTAGCGCATGATATTTTCTAGCACCACAATTGCATCGTCTACAACCAAGCCAACTGCAAGAGTGATACCCAGTAACGAGATGTTATCTAGGCTGTATCCCATGATGTAGAGCAGAAAAAATGCGCCGATGAGCGAGATGGGCAAGCTAATAGAGGGTATTAAAGTCGCTGAGATCCGCTTGAGAAATAAGAAGATCACTAAAACTACCAACAGGATAGTAAATACCAATGTAATGTTGACATCATGAATCGCTTCAATAATGGAGAGCGAGCGATCGTTAATTAACGTTAAATTAATTGAGGCGGGCATTTGCTCTTTAAATGTAGGCAGTAGTTTTTTAACAGCTGCAACTACGTCCACTGTATTCGCATTGGGTTGGCGCAGGATGGCAACGGCAATAGAGCGTTCGCCGCCAGAAGTAGCAAAGGTTCTCACATCCTCAAAGCTTTCCTGCACATCTGCAACATCACGTAAATAGACTGGTAGACCATTGCGTTGTGCAATGACGAGGCCGGCAAATTCTTCCGCTTTGACAAGTTGGGGATTGGCATAAATCGTAATTAGTTGGCGTGGGCCATCCAAGGTACCTACTGGACTATTAGTATTGGCCTTATTGATTGCGGTAGCCAACTCTTCCATGGTGATATTGCGATTACCCAATGCATCTGGACGCACGCTGACCCGCACCGCATAGCGTTTTGCGCCATAAACGACTACCTGAGATACGCCGCTAATAGTGGCGATATTCGGAGCCAATAGATTTTCTGCGTAATCATTGATCTCTGACAGGCTCATTGACGGTGAGCTCATCCGAACGACAAGTACTGCTGTATCCGCAGGATTGATTTTGCGATATGACGGAGGAACCGTCATTTCAATTGGGAGTCTGCGCTGCGCTCGGAGCAAGGCTGCCTGAACATCTACTGCAGCTTTATCAATATCTCGTTCATTCGTAAACTCTAAGGTGATGCTAGTAGAGCCGAGCGTATTTGTTGAACTAATGACTTTGATGCCATCAATAGTGGCGAATTCTTTTTCAAGCGGTAGTGCCACTGAAGACGCCATATTTTCTGGTGCTGCGCCGGGAAGACTCGCGCTAACCGAAATAATGGGCGTATTGAAGCTTGGAAGGGCTGCAACAGGAATGTTGAAATAGGCGACGGTACCTGCAATCACTGTTGAGATAGACAGCAGCACCGTCATCACGGGGCGTCTAATACATAATTCAGAGAGCGTCATTTTTTCTCAGTAGAAGAGGGGCTGGCAACAGTTGGAGCAGCCGGAGCAACCGGAGCACCCGGACTAGCAGGAGTGGCTGGGGTGGCAGCAGCAGCAGGAGTTTCGGTTGGTTTGGAGCCTGGCTTAGCAGCAACTTTTTTGGCCTCACGAACCTTGCCGCCAGGACGCAGATTTTGCTTGCCCTCAATCACAACGCTATCGCCTGCCTGAATACCGGAGATGACTGAACTGCCTTGGTATTCATAAACAACCTTAATGGGTTTGGCTACCACCTTGTCGTCTTTATCCACCAGATAAACAACTCTACCTTTAGGGCTGATCACGATCGCCTCAGTAGGAACTGCAATTGCATCTTTTAGGGTATTGGCATTGAGCTGAACTCGCGCAAATTGTCCGGGCAATAGAGACATCTTGTCATTGGGGATTTGAGCGCGAACACGCACGGCTGCGATGCTCGGATCAACCTGGTTATCAATGACCAGCACTTCACCCTCATAAACAGATTTTGAATCATTGCCAACGCTGACTTTGACCTTAAGTGGCGCATCGGATTGTTTACCATCCATTAGCAATGGAATATCTTTTTCGGGCACTACAAACTGAACATTAATGGGGTTCAATTTGGTAATGGTCACCATAGATCCAACGCTAGAGGTTGCTGTTGAGCTGGTCGCTGTTGTGACGATGTTGCTAGCTTGCACCAGTGATCCTGGAAATACATTCACAATGCCTGCGCGCCCAGCGATTGGTGAGCGAATAGATCCATAAGAGAGTTGGACTTCAGCTGATCGGGCAGCGGCTTGGGCAGATTTTGCATTCGCAAGGGAGGTCTCTAAACCTGCTTTGGAGATGAAATTTTTAGTAACTAATTCCTTGGCACGCAGATACTGCTGCTGCGCATCGTCAGCTAGTGCTTTTAATCTTTCATAGTTGGCTCTATCGTTCCGATCATCCAAGGTAAACAGGAGCTCACCTTCTTTCACCTCTTGCCCATCCTTCACGTGAATGGTCTTCACCATGCTGGTAATCATTGGACGAATATCCACAATACTGCTAGAAATGATTGTTCCCGTGGCTTCGATGATGAGGGGAATATCCTTTTTTTCTACTATGACACTGGTAATGGTTTGCGCGCCACCAGCCGGTTTGCCGCTGGCTGGAAAAAAGTAGTCGTAGGCTTTCAATCCAGCATACAAAATGATCAACACCAACAGAATGCGCCATTTGTATTTAAGGGTAAATGCTTTGACCGTGGAGTAGTCTAATTTTTTGAGCTGAGCAAATATCGGGGAGGCTTTTTTCCAGAGAGCGCATAGGTGACCCATGACCCAGTTTTTCAGCATTGGGAGCTTGGCGATTGCCTTATCGAGTGCAGATTCAATTGTTGACACGGTTTCGGCGTTTTTCTTGGTTTTATAGGGTTTTAGCGGTGAATTTTCCTCCGCTCAGAATATTTTCATTCTCTCATAAGCCCGTTACGAACGGGCGGCAGTACTTTGACCTGCCTTACGGCAGAAATTCCTCTACGCCTTTGTTTGCCAGCAGATCAGCAAGCTCATTTCCGGGGTGACCGTTGTGTCCCCGGACCCAGTGCCAAGAAATCTGGTGGTCAGGGATTAAGGCATCTAATTCTTGCCATAAATCGGCATTTTTGACGGGATCCTTGCTCGCGGTCTTCCAACCCCTTTTTTTCCACCCCTCAAGCCACTCAGTAACCCCTTTTTGGACATATTGCGAGTCAGTCCAAAGCTCTACTGAGCTAGTCTGCTTGAGGGCTCTTAGGGCATGAATGACGGCACTAATTTCCATGCGGTTATTGGTGGTGTGTTCGGCACCTCCGTGAAGATGCTTTTCATGGTCGCCGGAGCGAAGAACGGCTCCCCAGCCACCAGGGCCTGGATTGCCTTTGCAGGCACCATCGGTGTAAATAATGATGTGAGGGCGTGTTTTGGTGTCTGACATAGCGTTAATTTACTGGGTCTTGGCTATTGACCGCATTCTGACGGCTTTCAGTGGCTGGACTCAGCTGCGTCATAGCTGGGATGCGTAAGCCTTGAACTTGGCCAATCAAGCGAATGCCTTGTTGGCGTTTGATGGCGGAAACGACGAAAACAGCTCCAAAAATAGGCCACCAGCGGTTGCCTGCTGGTTCTAGGAAATCCATTCTGGCCATACCCGATTCCCCATTGAGCGGGAGTTTATAGCAGCCAAAGTGCCCACGATCCAGAGAAAAGTTTAGAAGTTGGAGCCAGTCTTTGATTCGTAAAAGCCCAATAAATTGACCATCCCTTGGCAAATAAGGGCTACCAATCAACCTACTGAGATATTGGCGCATACCCCAAAGACTAGCCGGATTAAATCCCGAAATGATTAAGCGACCTTCGGGGCGAAGCACACGCTCTGCCTCGCGCAGAACTTGATGGGGATCGGCGGCAAATTCCAAGACGTGTGGCAATACCAATAAATCAATGGTTTCGGAGGCAAAGGGCAGTTCATTGGCATTCCCTTCAATCTGATGCCAGTGAAAGCCCTTTACTTCCTTTTGACGATCATTGGCATCCACCAGTAGAGCTTGCAGTGGCATGCGGTTTTCTGTGAGGGTATTCATTTGTGGCAAGCCAACTTGGACGGCATAAAAACCAAAGACATCAGCCACAATTTGATTGAAGCATTTTTGCTCCCAGGCAAGAACATATTGACCAGGAGGGGACTGGAGCCACTTTTCCCAAGAACTCCAGGGTGGGGCAGGCATCTGAGATGGGGAGGGGATGGTTGGTATCATGAGTCTATGGTGAAGAATACTTTATTGCAGGTTTGGCCGATACCGGCTTTTGACGACAATTACATCTGGTGCATTCACGATGGTCAATCGGCGTTGATTGTGGATCCAGGTGATGCCACGCCCGTAATCAGATATCTTGAGCAAAACAAACTCACTCTGACGGGTATTTTAATTACCCATCACCACGCCGACCATACTGGCGGCATCCTATCCTTAATGCAGGCTGCAGGGTCCCATGTGCCGGTGTATGGTCCAGCCACGATCGATATTCCGGGTCGTACTCATGCTCTGCTCGAGGGGGATAAGATTGGCCTAGTCGCGCCACGCATCAGCTTTGAGGTCTACGAGGTACCAGGACACACCTTAAGTCATATTGCTTACTTCGCGAATATGCAGGCCAATGTAGTTGAGCCAATGCTGTTTTGTGGTGACACCTTATTTGCCTCTGGATGTGGTCGTTTATTCGAAGGCACCCCAACGCAGATGACTCAGTCTCTAGCGAAGTTCATTGCCTTGCCAAAAAATACTCTGGTGTATTGCACTCATGAGTACACCTTATCTAACATTCGTTTTGCTCTTGCAGTGGAGCCCAATAATGCGAACCTGATAACTTGGGCACAAACTGCTCAAGCATTACGTGAACAAAATTTACCTACCTTACCCACAACGATTGGACAAGAGTTGCAAGTTAACCCCTTTATGCGCTGTGATCAAAAAGAGGTGATTGACGCAGCATTACAAGTTTCTGGCGAGCAATTGCTTCCAACAAGTGCACATGTCTTAGCAGTCATTCGAGCTTGGAAAGACCGCTTCTGATGGCGTGGCGTTCGATGTGGCCTTACATGGCTGTATTGCTGATTGCCTTGCTCTCAGGATGTGCGAGCACGGGGGACTGGTCTTCCGATACGCCGACACGTCAAGATCCGCGCGCAGCTAAAGCAAAGCGGGTCAACTTACAAAATCAATCGGTCAGCGATATTTATGCGCCATCAAGCAATCTATGGATCCGCATTCGGGATGGCTTTGAGATGGAGCCGATGAACACCCCCCTAGAGATCGCGCAAGTGCGCTGGTTGAGTGCTCGACCCGATTACGTGCATCGCTCGATGGCTCGTTCTTCCCGCTATCTGTTCTATATCGTGCAAGAGGTAAATGCACGTAAGATGCCAACCGAAATTGCCTTGCTTCCTTTTGTGGAGAGTGCCTTTGTAATGCCTGCCAAATCGAGTGCAAAAGCGATGGGTTTGTGGCAGTTTATGCCCGCTACCGGTAAAGATTTTCGGTTGACGCAAAATGTTTTTAGGGATGAGCGTAGAGATGTGCTGCAATCTACGGATGCGGCGCTAGATTATCTACAGCGTCTACATAAACAGTTTGGAAGCTGGGATTTAGCCCTAGCTGCTTACAACTGGGGTGAGGGCAATGTCTCTAAAGCGCAGAAACGCAATCTTGCTGCAGGACTTCCAACGGACTATCTGAGTCTCAAAATGCCCAATGAGACTCGGAACTATGTGCCCAAGTTAATGGCTTATCGACAGATTGTGTTGGATCCACAGGCCTACGGTATTGTTTTGCCCGAACTGGAAAATCACCCTTACTTTGTGGCGGTAGATGTTGGGTCTGATATTGATGTTGATTTGGTGGTGAAGTTAAGCGAGATTCCGGATGCAGAGTTTCATAGTCTGAATCCCTCTTTTAATAAGCCAGTCATTTTGAGTAATGCCAATCAACAGATTTTGTTGCCATTCGGACATGCAGAAATCTTTCAAGAAAACCTTCGCAAGTACACCAAACCGCTGTCCTCATGGACTGCAGTTCAAGTCAGCAAGACAGAAAGCGTAGACCAGGCTGCCAAGACGCTGGGTGTTGATGTTGATACTTTGCGTGCAATTAATGACATCCCCAAAGGCATGCGTATTCGTTCGGGGTCGACTGTAATAGTGCCTAAAACTAGCCTTCGCCCAGGAGATATTTCGTCGGTGATGGCTGAGAATGGCAGTCTGAGCCTGGTCAAGCCAGCACCTCCGCCAGCTCCAGCCCCTCAAAAATGTGCAAAAGGGGCCAAATGCCCGGTTGTGAAATCTGCAAAAGGGGCAACTAAGGGTAATTCCTCTGCAAATAATGCTGCATCTCAGCATAAATCCGCATCGACAGGGCTTGCAAAATCTGCGAAAAATAGCACTACGACAGCAGCTAGCCCTTTAGTGAAGACAACGAACGCCAAAGGGGCTAGCAAGATTCAGTAATTTCAGAACTTTTTTACTTACTTGTTTAGGTTGACCATGTCCTATAAATCAGAACACGAACGCTCCATTAAAGACCCAGAAGGCTTCTGGGGAGAGCAGGCAATGCTCATTCATTGGGAAAAACCATTTAACAAGGTTCTGAATTATGCAAACCCGCCGTTTGCCAAATGGTTTGAAGGGGGTCTCACCAATCTTTGCTACAACGCAGTCGACCGTCACCTTAAAGATCGCCCCAATCAAATTGCTCTAGTTGCCGTTTCAACGGAAACGAATTTAGAAAAAGCTTATACATTCCAAGAGCTCTACGAAGAGGTGAATCGCATAGCTGCTATTTACAAAGCCAATGGAGTGCAAAAAGGCGATCGTGTATTGATTTATATGCCGATGATTGCTGAAGCTTGTTTTGCAATGCTTGCCTGTGCACGTATTGGTGCAATTCACTCGGTAGTGTTTGGTGGATTTGCCTCGCATAGTTTGGCGTCCCGCATCGATGATGCAAAACCCATAATGATTGTGACTGCCGAGGCTGGATCCCGTGGCGGTAAGGCAGTACCTTATAAGCCATTATTGGATGAAGCAATTACTCTAGCTCACTACAAACCCGAAAAAGTCTTGATCGTTAATCGCGGTCTTGCTGAGTTCACCATGGTGGCTGGGCGTGATCTGGATTACGCCACTGAGCGCCAAAAACACCTCAACGATCTAGTGCCAATTGAATGGGTTGACGCGACTCATACATCTTATATTTTGTATACCTCGGGTACTACTGGTAAGCCGAAGGGTGTGCAGCGGGACACAGGTGGTTACGCAGTTGCGCTGGCTTCAACTATGAAGCATATTTTTTGTGGTAATCCTGGTGAGACGATGTTCTGTACATCCGATATTGGCTGGGTCGTAGGTCATAGCTACATTATTTATGCACCGCTTATTAATGGTATGGCAACCATCCTGTATGAGGGTACGCCACTGCGTCCTGATGCGGGTATCTGGTGGGAATTGGTTGAGAAATACAAAGTATCTGTGATGTTCTCTGCTCCAACAGCGGTACGCGTTCTCAAGAAGCAGGATCCTGCATTTCTTACAAAATATGATCTTTCCAGCTTGAAAGCCCTGTTCCTGGCGGGTGAGCCTTTGGATGAGCCAACGGCGACATGGATTCATGATGCGATTAAGAAACCGATTGTCGATAACTACTGGCAAACTGAAACTGGTTGGCCTATGTTGGCAATTCAGCGTGGTGTAGAGGTGATGCCGCATAAGTTTGGCTCCCCTGGTGTCCCATCATTTGGCTACAACATGAAGTTGTTGGATGACGCTACATCAGAAGAATTGGGCCCAGATCGCAAGGGTGTGATTGCGATTGAAGGTCCATTGCCCCCCGGTTGTATGCAAACTGTTTGGGGGGATGACAAGCGTTTCGTTAGCACCTATTGGGAGACTATTCCCGGCAAAACAATTTACTCTACTTTTGACTGGGGTATTAAGGATGCGGATGGCTACTTCTTTATTTTGGGCCGAACCGATGATGTTATTAACGTTGCTGGACACCGCTTAGGTACCCGTGAGATCGAAGAGAGTATCTCTGGTCATCCCAATATTTCTGAGGTAGCGGTGGTAGGTATTGAAGACAAACTGAAAGGTCAGGCGGCCATTGCTTTTGTCATTCCAAAAGACGCTTCAAATACTGCCAACTTGGAGGCGGAGTGTATGAAGACGGTAGACAAGACATTGGGTGCGATTGCTCGTCCAGGTCGGGTATATATTGTGACCGCATTACCCAAGACCCGATCTGGCAAGATTGTTCGTCGGGCACTGCAGGCTATTGCTGAAGGGCGCGATCCTGGTGATATCAGTACGATGGAAGATCAGTCCGTTTTGGCTCAAATTAAGACCATTATTGAGCAGGGCGCCCAGCCTTAAGCTGGTTCGCTCTAAGCAAAATAAGCCTCTCAGTCCTGTGGCTCAGGGGCTTATTACCCTCTCAGCCTAAGTGGCTAGGAATCTAAGGGTTTATAGGTAAAACTGGTATCATTGTCATGTTCAAAACTTAATAAATTACCCTAGCGCTTAAAGACACTCACCTCCCGCACAAACAGTCCTGGGTTGGTCTTTTTGGGGTGTTGAGCGTCGGATGGAGCAGGGACTGGAGATGGTTTGTCACCCTTGCTTCCTTCTTTTCCCCCCGCCGTATTGGCTTTAGCCGACGGCACACTTTTTCCCGGTCTGAGTATTGGCGCCCCTGGCGAAACTACCGGCGAAGTGGTTTTTAATACCGCACTGACTGGTTATCAAGAGATCATTACCGATCCTAGTTACTCGCGCCAAATTGTGACCTTAACGTATCCCCATATTGGAAACGTTGGAGTAAATCATCAGGATGCAGAGTCAGATCGAATCCATGCTGCTGGTCTGGTTGTAAAAGATCTCTCTAGGCGAGTTTCGAACTTCCGCTCTGAAGAAAGTCTTGACAGTTATTTGACCAAAGCGGGCGTAGTAGGGATATCCGGTATCGATACCCGTAAGCTCACCCGTATCCTCCGTGATACAGGTGCTCAGTCTGGTGCAATTGTTGCTGGCAAGATGGGTGACGACATAGAAACCCTCGCCAAGAAAGCCTTGGAATTGGCGAAGGCCTTTCCTGGTATGTCCGGCTTAGACCTGGCTAAAGTCGTAACGACTACAACGCCTTATCAATGGCGCGAAGCCGAGTGGGAGCTGCATGGTCCCGAGGATAGGCCAATATATAAAACCTTGGATACCAATAAGCCAATCAAAAAAGTGGTTGCTTATGATTTTGGCGTCAAGCGTAATATTTTGCGCATGCTGACCGAGCGAGGTTGTGAGCTAACCGTAGTGCCTGCGCAGACTACCGCCGCTGAGGTATTTGCTATGAATCCCGATGGCGTGTTCTTCTCAAATGGTCCTGGAGACCCCGGTCCTTGCGATTACGCGATTACTGCCGCTAAGGAAATCATTGAGAAGGGTATTCCTACTTTTGGCATCTGCTTGGGACATCAAATCATGGGCTTAGCTGCTGGTGCTAAAACACTGAAGATGAAGTTTGGTCACCACGGTGCAAACCATCCTGTTAAAGATTTGGATACCGGGCGCGTGGCGATTACTTCCCAGAATCATGGTTTTGCTGTTGATGCCAATTCTTTGCCTGACAACGTTCGTGTCACGCATGTTTCTTTATTTGACGGATCCTTGCAAGGTCTTGCTTGGAAAGATAAACCTGCTTTGTGTTTCCAGGGCCATCCTGAGGCCTCACCAGGTCCTCATGACATTGCCTATTTATTTGATCGTTTTGTGGAGCTAATGAATGCTGCCGCTGTTGGTAATAAGGGGGGCAAATAATGCCTAAGCGTAGCGACATTCAGAGTATCTTGATTATTGGTGCTGGTCCAATTGTGATTGGACAGGCTTGTGAATTTGACTATTCCGGTGCGCAGGCTTGCAAAGCCTTGCGTGATGAAGGCTACAAAGTCATTTTGGTCAACAGTAATCCTGCGACCATCATGACTGACCCAGAAATGGCGGATGTGACTTACATTGAGCCAATTACTTGGGAAGTGGTAGAGCGCATTATTGCCACAGAAAAACCCGATGCGATTTTGCCAACGATGGGTGGTCAAACTGCCTTGAACTGCGCGCTCGATTTGCATCGCCATGGTGTTCTCGAAAAATACGGTTGCGAATTGATTGGCGCTTCACCTGAGGCGATTGATAAAGCAGAAGACCGTCAGAAGTTTAAAGATGCTATGACCAAAATTGGTCTAGGCTCTGCGAAGTCTGGTATTGCGCACTCCATGGATGAGGCGCATGAAGTACAGCAGCGCATTCAGAAGGAAACGGGTAGCTTAGGTTTTCCAGTTGTTATTCGTCCTTCATTCACGATGGGTGGATCTGGTGGTGGTATTGCCTATAACCGTGAAGAGTTTGAAGAGATCTGTAAACGTGGTTTAGATTTGTCGCCCACCCGTGAACTGTTGATTGAAGAGTCTCTGTTGGGTTGGAAAGAGTTTGAAATGGAAGTCGTGCGTGACCGCGCCGATAACTGCATCATCGTTTGCTCAATTGAAAACTTGGACCCAATGGGCGTGCATACCGGTGACTCGATTACGGTTGCTCCAGCGCAAACTTTGACTGATAAAGAGTATCAAATTCTGCGGAATGCTTCAGTTGCGGTATTGCGTGAGATCGGCGTGGATACTGGCGGCTCGAATGTCCAGTTTTCGATCAATCCAGTTGACGGTCGTATGATCGTCATCGAGATGAACCCACGCGTTTCACGTTCATCTGCTTTGGCCTCTAAAGCGACTGGTTTCCCGATTGCCAAGATTGCTGCCAAGCTGGCAGTAGGCTATACGCTGGATGAGTTGAAAAATGACATCACTGGGGGCGCTACTCCAGCATCCTTTGAGCCTTCAATCGATTACGTTGTGACTAAGATTCCGCGCTTTGCGTTTGAGAAATTCCCCCAGGCTGATTCTCGTTTAACTACGCAGATGAAATCCGTAGGTGAGGTGATGGCGATCGGTCGCACCTTCCAAGAGTCTTTCCAGAAAGCGCTTCGAGGCCTCGAGGTTGGTGTTGATGGTCTCGATGAAGTTTCTACAGACCTCGATGACATCATTCAAGAGATCGGCGAGCCAGGCCCAGATCGTATTTGGTATTTGGCTGATGCTTTCCGTATGGGTATGGGTCTCGATGAGGTTTACAACGAGACTAAAATAGATCCTTGGTTCTTGGAGCAGATCGAAGAGCTCATCACGATGGAAACTGAGCTAAAGCAGCGCAAGATCGATAGCTTGTCTGCTCCTGAGTTGCGCTTCATCAAGCAAAAAGGTTTTTCGGATCGCCGCTTAGCGAAATTATTGGGGGTGGATGCTTCCTCAGTACGTGCAGCCCGTCATCGTCTCAAAGTATTGCCTGTATATAAGCGGGTAGACACCTGTGCGGCTGAATTTTCAACTAACACTGCATACTTGTATTCCACCTATGAAGCAGAGCATGGCGAGTGTGAATCCAATCCAAGTACTAAAGACAAAATTATGGTCTTAGGTGGTGGTCCAAACCGTATTGGCCAAGGTATTGAGTTCGACTATTGCTGCGTCCACGCGGCTCTTGCCATGCGTGAAGATGGCTACGAAACCATTATGGTGAACTGCAACCCAGAAACCGTTTCTACTGACTACGATACTTCGGATCGTTTGTACTTTGAACCATTGACCCTCGAAGATGTTTTAGAAATCGTTGCGATTGAAAAACCCAAAGGTGTGATCGTGCAGTATGGTGGTCAGACTCCTTTGAAGTTGGCACTGGATCTTGAGGCTAATGGCGTTCCTATTATTGGCACATCACCAGACATGATTGATGCTGCAGAAGATCGTGAGCGCTTTCAGAAGTTGTTGCATGAGCTGAACTTGCGTCAGCCGCCTAATCGTACTGCGCGTGCTGAAGACGAGGCTCTTAAACTCGCAGAAGAAATTGGTTATCCACTCGTTGTTCGTCCTTCCTATGTACTGGGTGGTCGCGCCATGGAAATTGTTCATGACGGCCGCGATCTCGAGCGTTACATGCGTGAAGCAGTAAAGGTCTCCCATGACTCACCCGTTTTATTGGATCGTTTTTTAAACGATGCCATTGAGTGTGATGTCGATTGCATCAGCGATGGTCAACAAGTGTTTATCGGTGGCGTAATGGAGCATATTGAGCAAGCTGGAGTTCACTCTGGTGACTCCGCCTGTTCATTGCCACCTTATTCTTTGTCTGATGAGACCATTGCAGAAATCAAGCGCCAAACTGCCGCGATGGCCAAGGGTCTTAATGTTGTTGGTTTAATGAACGTACAGTTTGCAATCCAGAATGTTGACGGTAAAGATGTCATTTACGTGCTTGAGGTAAACCCGCGTGCCTCCCGTACCGTACCATTTGTATCTAAGGCGACGGGTTTGCAATTAGCTAAGATTGCCGCTCGTTGTATGGTTGGTCAAACCTTGGAGCAGCAGGGTATCCTGAATGAAATCAAGCCCCCTTACTTTTCTGTAAAAGAAGCTGTGTTTCCATTTAATAAATTCCCAGGCATTGATCCAATCCTGGGGCCAGAGATGCGCTCTACCGGCGAGGTCATGGGTGTGGGCAAAACATTTGGTGAGGCACTCTTTAAGTCTCAGTTAGGCGCCGGTGTTAAGTTGCCGAAAAGCGGAACAGTATTGCTAACAGTAAAAGACAGTGATAAGCCCAAGGCAGTTGAGGTCGCAAAACTCTTGCATCAGCTGGGATTCCCAATGGTGGCCACGAAAGGGACTGCTGCTGCAATTGAAGCAGCTGGTTTACCGGTTCGAGTCGTGAATAAGGTAAAAGACGGTCGCCCACATATCGTTGACTTAATCAAGAATGGTGAGATCTCACTCGTGTTTACCACTGTTGATGAAACTCGTACTGCGATTGCGGATTCACGTTCGATTCGTACTAGTGCGCAAGCGAATAATGTGACTTATTACACCACTATTAGCGCCGCACGTGCGGTCATGGATGGATTGATGACATCACAGAATGGCAATAAAGGGTCTCTTGAAGTATATTCATTGCAGAATCTGCATCAGACTCTTAATTAATTCAAGTTAGGTAGAAGCATGAGCACAATTCCTATTACCAAGCATGGCGCAGCCCTTCTCAAGGAAGAGCTGCATCGTTTAAAGCATATTGAGCGTCCATCGGTGATCATTGCGATCTCTGAAGCACGTGCTCAAGGCGATCTTTCAGAGAATGCTGAGTACGACGCTGCTAAAGAGAAGCAAGGCTTTATCGAAGGTCGTATTCAGGAACTCGAAGGCAAGCTTTCTGCAGCGCAGATTATTGACCCAGCCAGTCTTGATGTAAACGGACGCATCGTATTTGGAGCGACAGTTGATCTTGAGGATTTGGAAGATGGCACTAAGCTCACCTACCAAATTGTTGGTGATGATGAGGCTGATATTGCAGTAAGCAAGATCTCCATTAGCTCACCAATTGCACGCGCTTTAATTGGCAAAGAAGAGGGTGATGTCGTCGCAGTTCAGGCGCCAGGTGGTAATCGCGAAGTAGAGATTCTCGCGGTTCGTTACATCTAATAGCGGCATCCTTCAGAAAGCTAAGATGCGGAATCTAGATGCCTCAAATTACATCGGGGCTCAGAGATTATTTATTCTGATTGCAGGCTTGTGGGTAGGCAGCTTACTCGCCGTAGGTTATCTCGTTGCTCCAGCTATCTTTAGCACTATGACCGATCGCCAGGCTGCCGGTATGGTTGCTGGTAGCATTTTTAGGATAGAGGCCTATCTCAGTTTGATCGTATGTATCGGCTTAATGGTGCTTGCCAACCTATTGGTCAATCGCGGCCTGCATCAATTCAGAATCATTCGTTGGATTTTATTAGCAATGTTGCTTTGTTCAATTGCGGCTGCGTTCATCTTCATCCCTTGGATGAATTCCTTAAGAGATGATGCTCTGCTTCAAGGTATGCCGGTGATGCTTTCTCCCTCGGCGACGCTGTTTGGACGATTACATGGCGCTTCTAGCATTTTCTTTATGCTGCAGAGTATTTTGGGAATTTATTTGGTCTGGCGTTTAAGCGATAGACAGCAATAACCAGCAACAAACAGCAACAAACAGCAACAACAAAAAACGCCGACTAGCGGCGTTTCTTATTTGGTAGAGTTACATTCTTCAATGCGCTTGATATCAAGAGCCGAGTGATTTCTTCTTAGTGCTGCTCATGCGTTCTTTGCGCCTCTTAATTGGGGCAGGAGCCGCCGCTGCCTTGCGGTAGCCTGGTGATGACCAGCCAATCTTGGACTCCGCAGCGTCCGCACGCAGAACGCGTTTCTTCGGCGTAGCGCTTTTCACAGCAGCAGCTCTTTCGAAGGGGGACTTGTTTGAGGCAGAGCGTCGGTCCGATCTCTCCGAGGTGCTGGTACGAATACCTGTCTTGGTAACTACGCGATTTGGCTGACGCTTAGTGCGAGGCGCTTGCAATGATTTTTTGGTTTGCTTGCTTGATCTGCCTAAGTTGGCAAAAGCTTCATCCACCACATCTTTTGGCTTCCAGAGGACGAGTAGTTTTCCAATATGCTGAACAGGTGCTGCATCCAGTTTGTCACAGAGCTCTTCATAGATGGCAACACGCGCTTCGCGCTCGTCGCCAAAAACGCGAACTTTGATTAAGCCGTGATGAGAAATGGCCAATTTAGCCTCTTTAATCACGCCAGGAGTCAGGCCATCGCCGCCAATCATGATCACGGGACTCAGGTCATGAGCGTCAGCTTTAAGGGATTTGCGTTGTGCGGGGGTAATAGTAAGTGCAGTCATGGCCTCGATGATAGAGCATTAGGGCTTGTAAAACGGGGCTTTCACCACCATATAGTCATGAATTTAGGCGTTTTACGTCGATTCCTTTTGCCTTAGCTGGCATAAACAAGGAAAATAGAAGTCGAAAGTGGGTAAGTTGTGGCAAAGAATAAATTTAATAAAAGTTGGTTACAAGATCACCTCAATGATCCTTACGTCAAAATGGCCCAAAAAGAGGGTTATCGTGCACGCGCCGTCTATAAGCTAAGCGAAATAGATGAGCAAGACCGACTTATCAAAGCAGGCATGACCATTGTGGATCTTGGGAGCGCTCCTGGGAGCTGGTCGCAGTACGCCCGCAATCGATTGACCGAACTTGGCAAACACAATCCGAATATTGAATCTGGCAAGCCTGATGGAATCATTATTGCGATCGATATTCTGCCGATGGAAGATATTGCGGATGTTTCCTTTATTCAAGGAGATTTCCGAGAGGATGAGGGTTTGCAGGCCTTAGAGGCACTTTTGCCGGCTGATGCGGGCGGCAAAGTGGACCTTGTGTTGTCCGATATGGCGCCCAACCTATCCGGTGTAGGTGTTGCTGATGCCGCTCGGATGGCCTTTTTGGCTGAAATCGCCTTGGATTTTTCTCTTCAGCACCTGAAGCCAGAAGGGGCCTTATTAATTAAGTGCTTCAATGGCAGTGGTTACAGTCAAATCGTAGAATCTTTCAAAAAGGTCTTTAAAACGGTCGCCTCCAGAAAACCTAAAGCTTCTCGGGCGAAGTCCTCGGAAATCTTTTTATTGGGCCGTGACCTCAAACAAGCTAAATAACCCCCTAAAAACAGGGGTTTATCAAATAAAGTCGCTCCCAACCCTTGAAAAAGCCTAGTAGTAGAATCAAATACTCAGATATAGCAATCCGCTTTAACTCCCGGATTAATCCGGCAAAGGTCTCCTGTTGAATAACAATATGCTGCAAAAAATTGGTGTATGGCTCATTGTGGGCCTGGTGCTCTTTACTGTTTTCAAACAGTTTGACAAGCCAAGAGATCAGACTCAGGTCACTTATTCTCAATTCATGGATGATGCCAAAGCTGGCAAAGTGAAGCGAGTAGATGTACAGGGCCGCACACTTCAAGTCACCCCAAATGACGGTACCAAATACTCCATCATCTCTCCAGGAGATATTTGGATGGTTGGCGATCTCATGAAGTACGGCGTTCAAGTTACCGGCAAAGCAGACGATGAGCCAAATATGTTGGTTTCTGCTTTGTATTACCTCGGACCTACTTTATTGATCATTGGTTTTTGGTTCTTCATGATGCGTCAAATGCAGGGCGGCGGGAAAGGCGGAGCATTTTCTTTCGGCAAATCCAAAGCACGTCTGGTTGATGAGAACAGCAACACCGTTACCTTCGCAGATGTTGCAGGTTGCGATGAGGCAAAAGAAGAAGTCTTTGAGATTGTGGATTTCTTGAAGGATCCACAGAAGTTTCAAAAGCTGGGTGGCCACATTCCGCATGGCGTATTGTTGGTTGGCCCTCCAGGAACAGGTAAGACTTTGTTGGCACGCGCAATTGCGGGTGAAGCCAAGGTACCGTTCTTTGCAATTTCTGGCTCAGACTTTGTTGAGATGTTTGTTGGTGTTGGTGCATCTCGTGTGCGAGATATGTTTGATAATGCCAAGAAAAACTCTCCTTGCATCATCTTCATCGACGAGATCGATGCTGTCGGTCGTCATCGTGGCTCCGGTATGGGTGGCGGTAATGATGAGCGTGAGCAAACGCTCAACCAGATGCTCGTTGAGATGGATGGTTTTGAAAGCAATAGCGGTGTGATCGTCGTTGCTGCTACCAACCGTTCCGACGTGTTGGATAAGGCTTTATTGCGTCCAGGACGTTTCGATCGCCAAGTACACGTAGGCTTACCGGACATTCGTGGTCGTGAGCAAATTTTGCAAGTACATATGCGTAAAGTGCCGATAGATCCGGATGTCAATGCTGCTGTACTAGCGCGTGGCACGCCTGGTTTCTCCGGCGCAGATTTGGCAAACTTAGTTAATGAGTCAGCATTATTTGCAGCACGTCGTAATAAGCGTGCGGTAGATATGATAGACTTTGAGGATGCCAAAGATAAGATCTACATGGGTCCTGAGCGTAAATCGGCTGTCATGCGTGAAGAAGAGCGTCGTAACACGGCCTATCATGAGTCGGGTCACGCAGTGGTAGCCAAGGTATTGCCTAAGGCAGATCCAGTTCATAAAGTTACTATCATGCCGCGCGGTATGGCCTTGGGCGTGACTTGGCAGTTGCCTGAATTTGATCGCGTGAACTTGTATAAAGATCGCATGATGGAAGACTTGGCCATTTTGTTTGGTGGTCGTGCTGCTGAAGAGGTGTTTTTAAATTCTTCAAGCACTGGCGCTTCAAATGACTTTGAGCGTGCTACCAAAATGGCTCGTGATATGGTGACCCGTTATGGAATGAGCGATAGCTTAGGTACGATGGTCTACGTAGATACTGAGTCTGAGAGTATTTTCGGACGCAATAGCACGAAGACCGTTTCTGAGTTAACTCAGCAAAAGGTGGATGCAGAAATTCGTGCATTGGTGGATAGTCAGTATGCCTTGGCAAGATCGATTCTTGAGCAAAATCGCGACAAGGTTGAAGCAATGGTAGCTGCATTGCTTGAATGGGAAACCATTGACGCTGAGCAGATTACCGACATCATGGAAGGTCGTCCACCGCGCAGTCCTAAGGCGCCGCCAGCAACTCAGTTTGGGAACTCTGCTGGTACGCCGGGTCCTGCTGCGGGCGCTGCTCCAGCGACTGCTTAGTTATTTCTAAGTTACTCCTTATTAAGCGCTAGGTGATGAAGCACACTCTGCCCGCAACGTGGTGTTGCGGGCGTTTTCTTTTTGACTTTAGCAAACGTCAACGCCCACTCGTCATGGGTATTCTGAATACCACGCCAGATTCTTTTTCTGATGGGGGGCAGTTTCGTACAGCAAGCGATGCTATTGCCCAGGCTGAGCGCATGATTGCCAGTGGCGTAGACATGATTGATATTGGTGGAGAATCTACTCGCCCTGGCGCTGAGCCAGTTTCTCTGCAGGAAGAGTTAGATCGTATCCTGCCGGTAATTGAGGTCTTGAAGGATTGCGGAGTAGCGCTATCGATTGATACCTATAAAGCAGAGACAATGCGTCAAGCTCTTAAGGCTGGCGTGGACTGTGTGAATGACATCTGGGCATTGCGACAAGAGGGTGCGTTAGAGGCTGTACTCGAGAGCGGAGCAAGCAATCCAGAGAGACTCTGCGGAATTGTCTTAATGCATATGCAACGTGATCCTCAAACGATGCAGTTTAATCCTGAGTATCAAGATGTCATTGCTGAAGTAAAGCTATTCCTGCAAGAGCGTTTAGCTTTACTTGAGGCACGGGGCATTGCACAAAATCGTATTGCCATTGATCCAGGGTTTGGTTTTGGCAAAAGCCTGGTACACAACCTCAATATGCTCACCAACTTCGATCACTTCTCCCAACTGGGCTATCCAGTGCTGGCGGGGATTTCTCGTAAATCGATGTTGGGTAAGTTAACAGGTCGTGATACCAACGAGCGAGTAGCGTCCAGCATTGCGGCGGCCATTCTGGCAGCAGATCGGGGTGCCCGCATTATCCGGGTCCACGATGTTCAGGAGACGGTAGATGCGCTCAAGATCTGGGAAGCGGTTCAGACTTCATAAGCCAGCGTTAATTTAGCTTGGATACTGACAAGTTTTATAATCAAACACATGAAAAAACAATACTTTGGTACGGATGGCATTCGCGGTGAAGTAGGGCAATTTCCGATTGTTCCGGAATTCATTACGCGTCTTGGCTATGCTGCAGGCAAAGTATTGAGTGGTCAGGTAAAGCCAGGTGAGCGTTGCAAGGTTCTGATCGGCAAAGACACGCGTGTCTCAGGTTACCTATTAGAAGCTGCCTTAGAAGCAGGCTTTGCTGCTGCTGGCGTTGATGTAATGCTGTGCGGCCCCATGCCTACTCCTGGAGTGGCTTATCTCACTAAAGCCCTCCGTTTGTCAGCGGGTGTGGTGATCTCAGCATCACACAATCCGTATCAAGATAACGGCATTAAGTTTTTTTCTGCTGAAGGGGGCAAGTTAACGGATGAGTTTGAGCTCGCTATTGAAGCTGAACTTGAAAAACCCATGGGCTGCGTTAGTTCAAAAGAGTTAGGCAAGGCCTTCCGTATCGATGATGCCGCTGGCCGCTATATTGAGTTTTGCAAATCTACCTTTCCAGGTGAGCTTAATCTCAAAGGTTTGAAGTTGGTAGTGGACTGCGCCAATGGTGCTGCGTACCATATAGCTCCTCATGTCTTTCATGAACTGGGTGCTGAAGTAATTCCGATTGGCGTGCATCCTAATGGCCGCAATATTAATGATGGTTGTGGTGCGACAGCGCCTGCAGCATTAATTGCCAAGGTCAAAGAAGTAGGTGCTGATTTAGGTATCGCGCTAGATGGTGATGCAGATCGACTGCAAATGGTCGACGCCTCTGGTCGCTTATTTAATGGCGATGAGCTCCTCTATGTTTTGGCAAAAGATCGTATCGATCGTGGTGAAGCTATTGGTGGAGTAGTAGGCACCTTAATGACGAACCTTGCTGTAGAAAATGCTATCAAAGGCTTAGGTATTGGATTTGAGCGCGCTAATGTGGGTGATCGTTACGTTTTAGAGTTGCTTAAACAAAAAGGATGGATCATTGGTGGCGAGGGTTCGGGTCATTTACTTTGCTTGGATCAGCATTCAACAGGCGATGGCACGATTGCCGCTTTGCAGGTGCTGGCAGCAATGAGCCAATCCAATAAGGGTCTAGATCAACTGCTGGATTCTGTAAAAATCTTCCCTCAGGTGCTTTTAAACATCAAGTTCAAAGCTGGGTATGACTGGAAGTCCGATAGCGCCCTTAAAGCGAAGATCAGCCAGGTGGAAAGTGATCTTCAGGGCACGGGTAGAGTGCTAATTCGTGCTTCAGGCACAGAGCCTGTCTTGCGGGTTATGGTTGAGGCTCAAGATGGCAATATCGCTATGAACTCGGCTAAGGGAATTACCGATTTAGTACCAACCAGCTAACTCACTGTTTTCATTGAGTTAGTTTAAGTTAAAACGTTTGTCATCAAATAGTCATAATCACATCGTATCGTCCTGTTATCGCAATATTGCGTAACTTATCTGAGGAACGATCTACATGAACTCATTTTTGAAAAAAGCGTTAGTTGTTAGCGCAATTTCATTTGCACCAGTTGCATTTGCGGCCGACATGACCGGTGCTGGCGCAACATTCCCATACCCAATCTACGCTAAATGGGCCGAAGCCTATAAAGCAAAAACGGGTTCTAACTTGAACTACCAATCTATTGGTTCTTCAGGTGGTATCAAGCAAATCAAAGCCAAGACTGTTGATTTCGGTGCAACCGACAATCCAGTGAAATTTGAAGATCTAGAAAAAGACGGCATGGTTCAGTTTCCTGCCATTATTGGTGGTGTTGTACCAGTAATGAACGTGGATGGCATCAAGCCAGGCGAACTCAAATTAGATGGCCCAACATTGGCTGACATTTTCCAAGGTGTGATTTCTGATTGGGGTGACAAGCGTATTGCTTTGATGAACCCAGGCGTAAAGATTCCTTCAGGCCCGATTACTATTGTTCACCGTGCTGATGGATCCGGAACAACAGCTATTTTTACTGACTACTTAGCAAAAACCAGCTCACTCTGGAAAGATGCTGTAGGTGCAGGCGCTTCTGTTAAGTGGCCAGCTGCCTCATCTGTTGGTGGTAAAGGTAATGAGGGTGTTGCAGCAAACGTTTCTCGCGTTAAGAACTCAGTTGGTTACGTTGAGTACGCTTATGCCAAGAAAAACAAAATGACTCACATCGCTTTGAAGAACAAAGAAGGTAACTTTGTACAGCCTGATGACTTGACCTTCGCAGCAGCTGCTGCTGGTACTGATTGGGCAAAGATTCCAGGTATGGGTACTTTTATTACCGATGCTGCTGGTGCTAAGTCATGGCCAATCACTGGTGCATCTTTCATCCTCTTGTACAAGAACCCAGATAACAAGGCAAATGCTGCTGAAGTAATGAAGTTCTTTGACTTTGGATTTAAAGAAGGTAAGAACATGGCTTTAGAGTTGGATTACGTGCCAATGCCTGACGCAACAACAGATTTCATTCGTAAGAATGTATTCACAAAAGTTGTTACTAAGTAAGGTTGGTTGATTAAGTTTTCTTAATCACTACTGAATAACAGCCTCACTTTATGTGAGGCTGTTTCAATATTTAAATAAGCATAATTTATGATTGAATCAACCCAGTCACACTCGGCACCAACGCCGCAAGCCTTGCGTATTGCCAAGGTTCAGCGTATTCAGGACTTTCTCTTTCATGGAATTACGCAATTCTTTGCTTTGACAGTCTTAATTGCCTTGCTTGGCATTATTATTTCGCTAATATCTAACGCTTGGCCCGCTTTGAGCACCTTTGGCATCGGCTTTTTCTTTAGTCAAGAATGGGATGTCATCAAGGGTCAGTTTGGCGGTCTCATTGCGATCTATGGCACCTTAGCCACTTCTATCATTGCTTTATTGATCGCCGTTCCTCTGAGCTTTGGTATTGCGGTCTTTCTTACTGAATTATGCCCAAGCTCTCTGCGTCGACCTTTAGGAACTGCGGTAGAGTTGCTCGCAGCTGTTCCATCTATTATTTACGGTATGTTCGGCCTGTTCATTTTTGCACCCTTATTCGCGGAGTATGTTCAGCCAGCTTTAGCCGGAACCCTGGGTCAGATCCCTGGTTTAGGAATATTGTTTTCAGGTGCCTTTAACGGTATTGGTATCCTCTGTGCCGGTTTGATCCTGGCAATGATGATTTTGCCTTTCATTGCCTCTGTGATGCGCGATGTTTTCGAGATTGTTCCACCTGTACTCAAAGAGTCTGCCTATGGTATCGGTTGCACTACTTGGGAAGTAGTTAAAAATGTAGTCCTGCCTTACACCAAAGCAGGTGTGATCGGCGGCGTGATGTTAGGACTAGGCAGGGCGCTTGGTGAAACTATGGCCGTAACTTTCGTGATCGGTAATGCACACCGTTTATCGCCATCCTTATTTGCACCAGGTACTTCCATTGCCTCCACACTCGCTAATGAGTTTGGCGAGGCTGAAGCGGGCAACCATTTATCCTCCTTATTCGCCTTAGGTTTGGCGCTTTTCATCATCACCTTTATTGTGTTGGCATTGGCTAAGTGGATGCTCAACAGTATGGAGAAGAGGCAGGGCTTAAAAACATGAGTAATTTTTCCAATATTGATCTCTCCCTTTTTGCGAAACGTAAGCGTGCCAATAAGATCGGACTAACCCTTTCTATGGGTGCCATGACTATTGGCATGATCTTTTTATTCTGGATTTTGGGTGTGTTGTTGTTTAAGGGTTTTGCTGCCCTTGATATTTCGCTATTTACGCAAAGTACTCCAGCGCCAGGTTCTGAAGGTGGTGGTCTAGCCAATGCGATTCTCGGAAGCCTCATGATTGTTGCCAGTTGTACATTTATCAGTACACCAATAGGTGTGCTGGCTGGCTTATATCTTTCCGAATACGGGGATAGAAGTAAGGTAGCTGGGATAACCCGTTTTGTTACTGACATCATGTTGTCTGCCCCATCAATTGTGATCGGCTTGTTTGTGTATGCCCTCGTCGTTGCCCAAGTGCGCCACTTCTCTGGCTGGGCCGGTACGCTTGCTTTGACTTTAATTGCTGTTCCAGTTGTTGTTCGTACTACGGAGAATATGCTGCGCTTAGTCCCTGGCAGCTTGCGTGAAGCAGCTTATGCTTTAGGTACGCCGAAATGGAAAGTGGCTTTTAAGATTTCTTTAAGAGCAGCGCAAAGTGGTGTGATGACTGGCATTTTGTTGGCCTTGGCTCGAGTCAGTGGTGAAACAGCGCCTTTATTGTTCACTGCTCTGAATAATCAGTTCTTCTCCACCAATATGAACGCACCTATGGCGAATTTGCCGGTAGTGATCTTCCAGTTTGCAATGAGTCCCTACGACAACTGGGTGGATCTTGCTTGGGGTGGTGCACTATTAATTACGTTTGCTGTATTGGGCTTCAATATCTTGGCTCGAGTGTTATTTCGAGACAAGGTCCAAGGATAATGAGTAATATGAAAACAATGTTTGACTTAAACAAGATCGATGGTCAAGGAGCAGTAATGAACGATACGACAAGCCAAAACGCACCAGCTGCGGTTAAGAATGCAATCGAAGTGCGTAACTTGAACTTTTTCTACGGCTCCTTTCAGGGTTTGCAGAATATTAACTTGGACATTGAAGAGGGCAAAGTTACTGCCTTTATTGGTCCTTCTGGTTGCGGCAAATCCACATTGCTCAGAACTTTGAATCGTATGTACAGTCTTTATCCAGGTCAACGTGCCGAGGGTGAGATTAATTTCTATGGCCAGAACATTTTGACCCCCGATCAAGATGTGAATCTACTGCGCTCAAGAATCGGCATGGTTTTCCAAAAGCCAACACCATTCCCAATGTCTATTTATGAGAACATCGCCTTTGGTGTGCGTCTATATGAAAAGCTTTCACGCTCTGAAATGGATGAGCGTGTGGAGTGGGCCTTAAATAAGGCTGCTTTGTGGAACGAAGCAAAAGACAAGCTAAACCAAAGTGGTTTATCTCTTTCGGGTGGTCAGCAGCAACGTTTATGTATTGCCCGTGGTGTAGCTGTTAAGCCTTCCGTAATGTTGCTAGATGAGCCAACTTCTGCCTTGGATCCAATCTCAACCGGTAAGATTGAAGAGCTGATTAATGAGCTCAAGCATGAATACACCATCGCGATTGTTACTCACAATATGCAGCAGGCCGCTCGCGTATCAGACTACACTGCCTATATGTACCTAGGAAGCTTAATCGAGTACGGTAAGACTGATGAAATCTTCATTAAGCCTAAGCGTAAAGAAACAGAAGATTACATTACCGGTCGTTTCGGTTAATCGGAGATATATATGGTAGATAAACACCTTTCGTCACAGTTTGACGCTGACTTAAATGCTCTTTCAAGTCGTTTGCTAGAAATGGGCGGTCTTGTTGAATCACAGATTTCAACAGCAATGCGCGCATTTACGCAAATGGATGTTGAGACATGCAATGTTGTCATTCAGAATGAAAAGCTCGTCAACGATCTAGAGATTCAGATTGACTTAGCTTGTACCGAATTGATTGCACGCCGTCAGCCAACAGCAAGAGACCTGCGCTTGGTGATGGCGGTTTCTAAAGCGATTACCAATTTAGAGCGTGCGGGTGACGAGGCGGAGCGCGTTGCCAAGAGAACCAAGCGCTTAATTGAATCTAGTGCTCCACACAATATCAACGTGGCTGAGATTCGTTTATCTGGGCAGATGGCGATCTCATTGCTCCGTCGTAGCTTGGATGCTTTTGCGCGTCTAGATACTGTCGCTGCAGCTGAGGTAGTTGAAGAAGACCGTCAAATTGACGAAGAGTTCAGAGGTTTTGTGCGTAAATTGATTACTTATATGATGGAAGATCCCCATACGATTTCCACGGGCTTAGATATGCTGAGCATTGCTAAGGCGATTGAGCGGATTGGCGATCACGCTAAGAATATTGCTGAGTTCGTAATTTATGTAGCTAAGGGATCCGATGTGCGACATATTCCTCATGAAGATTTGGTTCGCGAGGCTAATAAAGAGTAAGCCGGACCATTACGGAGCTGACTATGACTCACCGCATATTGATTGTCGAGGACGAGCCTTCTATTGCAGAGCTGATTGCAATCAATTTAACTCATGCCGGATATGATGTTGAAAAGGCGATGCAAACGGATATTGCATTGAATATGATGCGCGACCAGCTTCCCAGCCTATTGATTTTAGATTGGATGCTGCCCGGAAAGTCTGGCGTTCAATTTGCTAAAGAGCTAAGGGCAAATGACCGTACCCGTTCTTTGCCGATCCTAATGCTCACCGCTAAAAGTGAAGAGTCGGATAAGGTTTTGGGCTTGGATTCTGGTGCAGATGACTATGTGACTAAACCTTTTTCGCCAAAAGAGTTAGTAGCGCGTGTAAAGGCGCTTTTGCGTCGCCAAAGTCCTGTAGAGGATTCTGGGCCCTTATCTGTTGGCCCCTTAAAGCTTGACCCTTCGTCTCATCGAGTAATGGCTGTTTGGCCCAATACAGAGCCTCAAATTGTCTCCTTAGGGCCTACTGAGTATCGATTACTTCAGTTTTTAATGGCCAACCCAGAGCGAGTCCATTCACGGGCTAATTTGCTGGATAAGGTATGGGGTAATGAGGTCTACATTGAAGAGCGTACTGTGGATGTTCATATTAAAAGGCTCAGAGCTGCTTTAGCTACTTCAGATTGCGATCGCTACATCGAGACTGTGCGTGGCAGCGGCTACCGCATCACCAAGATTCCTACCCAGACCTGATTCTATAGGCCCTCTGATTAGTTTTTCTAATCCGCTGGTCTAGATGCTCTAAGATTGTCGTATGTTATCTGTTATTACCCGTTTTAGTCTCCTCATTTGTCTAGCGTTTCTTGCGGCTTCTATTGCATTAAGCCACTTAGGCCCTTTTCCAGCCATAGCCGCTGGAATATCTATCCTGTCCATCCCTTTAATCTATTCGTATATTAATTTAGCGCGCTTACGAAAATTTACAGGTGAGGATGCCTTGGAGTCTATGCCTTTACCTAGCGGCTACTGGGAGGAGATTTTTTTCCGCATTCAGCGTTTAGTCCGCAATCTCAAGCAACAAATTCGGTCCATTGAAAAGCAGCACAGTCGATTTATTGAGGCTTTTCAGGCCTCTCCCAACGGTATTGTGATGTTGGATGATCAGGATCAGATCGAGTGGTGTAATGCCATTGCAGAGCGCTTCTTTGGTTTAAGCTTCAAGCGCGATGTATTACAAAGAATCAACTTCCTGATTCGTCGTCCCGAGTTTGTGCAATACCTTTATAAGCGTCAATTTGAAGAGCCATTGCTGCTTGAGAGGATGGGTCCTGCCGCCAACTTGAGTCTGATGTTGCAAGCCTTTCCGTTTGGGGATCAGCGCCATCTCTTACTGATTCAAGATGTCACAGATTTGCAGAAAGCCGATGCGATGCGACGTGATTTCGTGGCCAATGTTTCCCATGAGATGAGAACGCCAATTACCGTCTTGATGGGTTTCTTAGAAACGATGCAGTCATTAGATTTGGATAAGACCCAGCAAAATCAGTATTTTGAGATGATGATGTCTCAAGCTCAGCGTATGAAGAGTCTTGTAGAAGATCTTTTAACTTTAGCTAATCTTGAGGCTAATACATTGCCTGCACCTATGCAGGCAATTAGCATTACGACCTTAATGGCCCTTCTGAAAAATGATGCAGAAGCGCTTTCTCAAGGGCGTCATGCATTTAATTTTAATATCTCCAGTCCAAGTCATTTGTTGGGAGAGGAGCGAGAGATCCTCTCTGCGTTTGGTAACTTGGTATCGAATGCAATTCGTTACACGCCAGACGTCGCCTCAATTAGCGCGAATTGGCGCATCAATGAACGCGGGGAGGGTGAGTTTTCTGTGACCGACACTGGCCCCGGCATTGCTTCAGAGCACTTATCTAGATTGACTGAGCGCTTTTATCGAGTGGACAGAAGTCGCTCTAGGGATACTGGTGGAACGGGCTTAGGTTTGGCGATCGTCAAGCATATTGCTAATCGCCATCACGCTCAGCTCCTTATTGAGAGCACTCCTGGGAAGGGTAGTACTTTTATCCTACGCTTTCCCAAGGAGCGGATTGCTGATTAAGGGTGATTCTTTAGCTTAATCCTTCCTGTCTTTCTTATCCTTCCTGTCTTTCTTATCCTTTTTCTCTTTCTTTTTCTTGGATTCCTTAGGAAGCTTCTCTAGACTGCCGTTGGCATATAAGCACCAAACCTTAATCTCTTCCAATAACTCATTTAAATCGTCATAAGAGAGATTCTTAAAGTCTTGCAAGCCAATAGCGCCAGACTCTTGGAGCTGTTGAACAGCGTCTTCATATTTGTAATCGCTCATGGTTTTCCAGGTAAAAAGTAATCAGAACGAACACATCCTAGCAAAGTAATATGACAAAAGTGCTTTTTTTGATCTGAATGGGGGTTTTTAGTCTGGCCCTGAGGAAATCTCCGAGCTGCGCTTGACGCCGGTCAATCTCCCAATTAAGCGTTCTAGTGGCCCACCAATTATTAGGGTTATTAAAATAGCGAGAAATGCTAAGCCTCCCAATGCAAGCTCGCCAGCGCCAAATGCAGCTGCAATGAGGGCGCAAGACCAGATGCTGGCCGAGGTCGTTAGGCCATGCACCCGTTGTGAGCTACGCTCCCTGATGATGACTCCAGCCCCTAAAAACCCTAGTCCTGTGATGAGCCCCTGCAATACGCGACTGAGAGCTTGTACATCAGTAGCTCCAAGGTGGCCAATCGATAGAACCGCAGTAGCTGAACCAATGGCAACAAGGCAGTGGGTACGAATGCCCGCAGATTTATGATGCATCCAGCGGTTTAAGCCTAAAACCGTACCCGCTACGAGTGCTAGAAAAAGCCGTAGCGCCATTTCTCCGTACAGATTCCAGTATTCCATATCGCCCTTTATCTGATTACTTCAATACTTGCAGTATTAAATAATCTTTTTAATCTTCAGCCCTAGGTATACGGCGCTACCCACACATGCCATGAGGACCATGACAATATAGAAGGATTCTTTTAAGCCAGGTAAGTCTTCCATATTCATACCCATGATGCCAGTCAATAGGGTCATCGGCAAGAAGATCACGGTCATCACTGACAGCACCTGTAGGTTGCGAGCGTTAAATTCGGCGACATGCGCTGCTTGCTCATCCTGCAATACCTTAGCTCTATCGTATAAATTGGAAATTTCTTGAACTAAGTAGGAGAGTAGATCTAAATCTTCATTAAGGCTGAATTTATCGTCCTCAGAAAACCAGTAGGGCAAACGTTTTTGCAGTCGATGCAGTGCAATTAACTCTGGAGAAAATTGACGCCTTAAGCGACTGCATTGAATGCGTATGCGACCTAAATACTCATGCTCTGGCAAATCTTGACCTTTGAGTAGGATTTCTTCTAAATCATCCATGGTCTCGGATAGTCGGATCAATAGCGTTCTGAGGTATTCAGCACGCAAATCAATGAGTTCATGAAAAATCTCAATAGCTGAGCGCGGATTTAATAGACCATTTCTTAAATCAAAGCGCAATTTATCAGTAGTTCTTAATGGATTATTTCTCAGGGAGATCATCAGCCGTGGCGTCATAATCGCCCATAAGGTGCCCAAACTAGAGTCACCTTCACCTTCACCAAACTCTTGATGAAAATCATTCATGACCATGAGTAAGCAGTCATCTAGTTTTTCAATACGCTCAAGCCGGCTACGGGTTACACCTTCATCAATCATCTCTACAACTCGCTCGGGCACTAAGTCGGTATTTTTTAGCCAGCGCTGCACTTGAGAGTTAGATAAATTGAGATGAAGCCAAATCGATAGCTCGGGCTTATCCAAAGAATTGGCGATATTAGCAAGTGGAATCTCATGGTTTTCACCTGAGCTAGTCATCGCCCATGCAAAGACAACGCCATTGACTGGAAAGGGGTGGTGTATTAGTTCTGTCACGGATTGGCTTATCTATTGTTATTGGTTAAATAATGACAGCTCATTGCGTATTAATTTGTTGAATATATTTTTTGACATACGCTTGTCTTATTGAGTTTATAAAATTACGAGCAGTAATGGAATTTAATAGTAATAATTTAATTTCGTATCTAACTCAATTAATAGTGAAAGGACTTGTAATTATGAAAAAGCGCATTATTCAACTTCTACTCATGTGGCGTGAAGCTCGCGTGTCGTACCGCAATCGATACATGCGTCATCGCCTCGGTAGCTAAATATTGCTCTATCAGCTTATTTCAATGGGTTTAAGATATTCTGAGGCACGACCAGCGCTCTGAAGCTGAATGGGCTAGATTCACGAGCATTGGCTCGAATTTCTACAGCATGAACCTGTTCAGCTCCCATAACCTCAAGCCTGTATACATTTTCAATCAACTTATTCTTTTGATTGTATAGAGGCTGATCTATCTTGAGCTGATGGCTATCACCATGTATCAACAAAACCGGAATGGGTAGTTTTTCTGCTTGCTCTTTTAATAATGTGATGGTGTCTCTATAGCCACTGCTAGCACTCGTAGCTAACTCGGGCGAATAAAATATATCGGCCTGAAAAGCAATAATCATCCCCGCATACTGCTTATCTTTTGCCACCTGAAATGCCTGACTAATCCAGGCTAAGTTGGCACTATTTCTGGATGCATATTCTTGATTTGATTCCTCATCTCTTCCCAAATTATTGTTTGAGCCGGGAATATGCACATTCACAAATAGAAAGCCAGATTGATGCCACATCGCATTTTCAACATAAGGAGAAAATTGTGGCATGAGGTCAGATTGACGTTGAAGCTTCAGCTTAACCTTTCCAAAACTATTGCTGGTATTGAACTGGGTTGACCGAATGTGATTTAGGCGCTCTAGCGGATCATATCCGCCTGCCAAGACTCGATGGCAATCAGTCCATTCGTTATCTCCAATGCTATAGATCAATGGTGCCTGAAAGGTGTTGAAATAGGCCGTCATTTTCTCAACATGTTGATTGCTACAAGGGGAGCTGCCAGATTTTGTATCGCCCACAAATATTGAGAAATCGGGTTTTTGTTTATTAATGGATGCGATTAGTCGCTCAAAGCGAGGAAAGTCTGCAGGCTGCGAGTAGGGCATATCCCCCAAGGCAATAAACTTGACTGATTGGGCGAGCGCGCTCCCCATGGTCATTAGGCTAAGAGTGACCAACATAATCTGCAAAGCAGGATTTCTTTTAATTTGATTTTTCATTAAAACCTCCAGGTAAAGCCAATCTCAGAGCGTGAAGAACTGATACCATTGTTAGAAAGTACAACTCCCATATTGGCTGCGCTGCGCATATATGACAGACCAATATCGAGTTGATCACTTGCTGAGATGATGGCTGCTAATAAAGCATAGTTTGTAAAGTAGGGCTCGTCGGTTGGTGGGCTAGTGGTAATGCCAGTATCTAGAGCTAACCTAAAGCCTTTGACTACGGTCCATACAGGGGCAGCTGAAAAGAACAGGGTATTGGTTCTGTTGGGCGTGCTGCTCCCACCAATTAGATAATTGGTGTTGTAGGGAGAGTTCGTATAAGAGGCATTGACATGCAGCTCAACAACATCCCAGTATCGAGAGCCGATTAAATTAAAGCCATAGGCTGGCATTGCGAGATCTAGGCCTTGCACCTGTTGTTGCGGTGATCCGGGTAATGTCAGGCTTGGCTTAACTGCTAAAGCCCACTTTCCATCGATATCTTCTGCAAAGCGCCATTTTAGGGCGATGACTTTGTTTGCTACGGGGGAGTAATTTCCCCTAGGACTAGCAAAATAAGTTGCTCCGATGGAGGCTTCAGTATTTTCAGTTATGCCTCGGGTATAAGTGAATGGAAATGCTTTTGCCTTTCCTCCCCCAAAATACTCCTCACCCGGCGTAATGACGTCTACAGTATTTGCTATACCACCACCATGGGATGCTGTAGTAAAAAAATACTGCTCAATTTGATTTTTATTTTTCGCTACCGTTCCGGCATCATCGGTATTTAACGGCTCAAATGCATTACTTGTCAGCGGCATCAATAAAAGTAGGGCGGCGATCAAGCGCATGAATGAAATGACTTGTGTCATCTAAAACCCGTAAATTACCTTGTAAATATGACAGATTCGAGTATTTATGGGCCGTCCGTCACATCACCTTAATCAAATTGAAATATATCGCTTTTAATATGTCAAAAATTGTATTGCAGTGATATTGACTTCAAAGGACATAAACACAATGAATCTGGAAATAAAGACGAATTTGTCTCAAATTTTTCGTCAAGCTGAATCCACTCATCATGTGGATCAGTCTGGGCAAGAGGGCGATACCAAGGTGCCTAAAGCCTATTCTTTACGATCAACATCAACCCCTTTTGTTGTTGATCAGCACTTTGCTTTGCAGTTAGATGAAATCATTTAATGGTGAGCGGCAATGAGTAATCCCCATAATATTTTGTTTCTTTGCAATGGTAATTCTGCGAGATCTATTCTGGCAGAGGCCTTGGCTACCACCCTCAGTCATGGCCGATTTATTGGCTATTCTGCTGGCGCAAAGCCGGTGGGCCAAATTCATCCCATGGCGCTAGAATTGATTAAAACTATGGGCTATCCATTGCAAATGCTGAAAAGCAAGAGTTGGGACCAGTTTGGACGCGAAGGAGCGCCTAGGATGGATCTCATCATTACCCTCTGTGACTCGGCAACTGGGGAGGATTGCCCTTATTGGCCGGGCCACCCCTCAACAGCCCATTGGGGATTCCCCGACCCAACTACCGTCGAGGGTGGTGACGAGGCGATGATGCATGCGTTTAAGCAGGTAGAGATGGGCTTACGCAATCGGATTGAGTTGCTCATGGACCTACCCGTGACGCAGCTAGATCGAGATGAGCTTAACGAGCGCTTGCAAAGCATTCACCATCGAATTCAATTCGACCAGTAAGCACCTTCTTGGCTTGATCTACGGCAGATTCAGTTAGTCTAGGTAATTTTGATCCCGGTCGGTTTGGCAGTGATGTAACCCACCGCAGCACCAAATCGATCCTTGTAATTCTTTTGGATCAAAGGATTGAGGATGGGCATGACCTTGGAGTGCAGCTTTCCTAGCCAATCACCTGCATGCTGAAAGTTGGCAGTGATATAGGTCCAGCCATTAAGGTTATCGACTACGCTGAGGCCAGTTGCTTCTGCGCCCGATGGCATCGAAGCAATCCTACTGAGTGTTTTCGTATCGACGTTGTAAGCCCAAATGAAATTATTTACATGGGTGCTACTATCCTCGCCAATAAACAGCGTTCTGAGTTTTTCAGAAAACTTGAGGTTATCTGGATTGGAGATGGTGTTGGGGTCTGCTAGGTTGCCGAGTTCATCGGGCACAATATCTCGACCAACGAGTAGGGCGGATATTTGACTTGGTACCCAGTTGCTTTGGATGGCATTTCCTAACTGGTCACGTTGATTACCCTCCAGCTTGCTAGTCATAACGGCGCCTGCGATTAAAGGCTTATCGAGCTCAATCATGCTCTGGGCATTCCAGCCCTTGCCAGTTTTGATCATGGAGTCTTGGATGTTCTGCAAGGCAAAGTAGGCAACTTTATCTTGAAGGTTGGCAGTGGTGCCCTCCATCTTGCTAAAACCCATACTGCCGCCCATGAGATAAGCATAGCGATGAGTCTCTAAAAATGCCGCAGCTTTATCCATCCCGGGTTTGAGTTTGACCCAATTAACAACACCGTCATAGAAAATTTTAGTGAAGGTGTCATCATTTGGATCGGCCTTTAACACGGTCATGATGTCAGATGGCTTTAAAGAGGTTGCCATTTTTTTGATTTCATTACTAGTAGCGTGACCGAGCTTGATCCAAGATAATTTTGCGCCTTCGTCCTTTGGATCGATTGAGAATCCTTGACCTAACTTTGCTACATACAGTGTTCCAGCAGACAGGTCAGCCTCTTTATCGGCAATGAATAGAAATAAGCCGCTATTGGTGTAGTCATCACCCATTAGAACCGTTCTTCTGTCGGGCATCACTTCAACTAACTCATGTGAAATGCGGCCGAGACAGTAGTGTTTTTTCAGTGTGCCTGTTCCATCGGGATTGATGGTGACTTCGGGGAGATGGCCATAGTTGTATGGATTGGCGCTGGTTTCACTTCCGTAGAGATTCTTGCTAAATGACTTGAAGCGTGAATTCTCGTGAGCAAAGGGGGCATCAGGCTCATACTCTTCGCTGGATAAATGGGTGTTCCAAGGGGATAAGCTTGCGCCACAAGTAATCCAGAGGCCTTGAGCGCTTGAAGTGTCTACTGGAGAGTATTTAACTAAAGAGAGTCTGCCGTTATGCGGATCTTGATTGAGTGTTAAGACAGCGATTTGTGAGGGTAGGGCTGCATACATCTTCTCACCGCTTTGATTGCTATTGGTGTATTCAAATTGCACGACGGCAAATACCGTATTGCCCTTTACCCCTTTGATCCCCTTCACATCGGTTTTTTCAAGCTTCAATAAAGACATGCCATCTGGGCAATCAGAAAAGAATTGTCTTTCTTTGCCTGGTACAGAAGTATCCATAATCGGTCTATTGTGAATATCGACATATCCGCCCGCTAATGTCTTGCCGTTCTTACCATCGGGGACCATATCTCCAGTAATGAAGAAGGGCTCGTAAGCGAGTGCGTATGTTTTTTTCTTCCCATTCTGTAGAGTGATTTCAAGCATTGATCCCACTGAAGTCGTGGCCATTGCCTCAGGGTTAGCAAGAGTAGGCGCATTCATGGGGATAAATTCTGCAGATTGGAAACTGGAGGCAGGTTCGGCGGCCAGCAATGCGGTGCTATTAAAGAGGGCAGCAATGCCGCCAGACCCAATGGGTAACATTGGCGCACCAACAGCCATTTTGATAAATGAGCGACGCTGATGTGCAGTTGAGTTTGACATGGTGGGTAGGATCTTCTGAATAGACTTGTGAAAAATTTGCAAAATAATCATGGTGTTATTTTGGCTAAGAAATAATTGTGTTACTTCAATATGACAGTTTGATTAACAGCTCGATTAAGTATTGATTGTCTTTATCCTGAAATATTGTGAGCGCATAGTTAAGCTTGTGAATACTCTGCCTCAAATCCAGCACTCTGTCATTACTTGCCCCAACTGTCAGGGTCATGAAATTCTCGAGATTCCAGAGGGATCTCCACATCACCTATATCGCTGCCCATCCTGCAGCACTATTTTGAAGCCCAAGTCGGGTGACTGCTGCATCTTCTGTAGTTTTGGGAGTTTGGACTGTTCTAGTTCAGAGCAAAACTTGGCTGCCTAGCCCAATTGCAATAAGGCAGGGAGTAGGCTGGCTGGTCTTTTCATGAAGATGTCACGATAATTTCATAAAATAGACATATTCACTTCAGCCTAGCCCTATTGGAACCATTTTGGCATTAGATAAAGACGTCTCTGGAAAAAATGCATCAGACCTAGTTGCTGCGGTTGACCTGGGTTCGAATAGCTTCCGAATGGTTGTTGCTCAAGTTGTTCAGACGCCGTCTGGCACCCAGCTGCGCCCAATCGATACGCTTAGGGAATCCGTCCGCTTGGCTGCAGGCCTCACTGATAACAAATTATTGGGAAACGAAGCTTATCAGCGCGGCATTACTGCCATTCGTCGCTTTGGTGAGCGTATCCGGGGTTTCGATCCGTCCAAGATTCGCGCAGTTGCTACGAATACACTGCGAGTTGCCAAAAACGCCTCGAGCTTTATTCAAGAGGCTGAGGCGGCTTTGGGCTTCCCAATTGAGATTATTGCGGGTGTTGAAGAGGCCCGTTTAATTTACATTGGCGCTGCACATGAAGTTCCCGCTGTCCATGGCAATCGCTTAGTAGTCGATATTGGCGGAGGATCAACTGAGCTCATCATCGGTAAGGGATATGAGCCCAAGTTGATGGAAAGTCTGTACATTGGCTGTGTTTCCCATAGCCTACGTTTTTTTCCAAAAGGGAATATTGATTCTCATGCCTTTAAAGAGGCTGAGCTGGCTGCGCGTCGCGAGATTCAAGTGATTTCTGGCGCCTATTTAAAGTCAGGTTGGAAGCAAGTAATTGGATCTTCGGGAACAGCGCGAGCCTTAGCGGAGCTCATTGCCGATAACAACTTGGGTGGTCAGGCTGACAGCCTCACCATGGGGCGGGTCAATGGATCTAGTGGCCTGATTACGCGCGAGGGCTTGAGGGCCTTGAAGAAGCATCTCTTGAAGTATGAGCACATTAGTCAGGTGGAGTTAATTGGTTTAAAAGACGATCGCCGTTCTGTTTGGCCGGGCGGACTTGCCATCATGATTGCGGTATTTGAAGAGCTAGGTATTGAGAGCATGGAAGTGACCGATGCCGCTTTACGACTCGGCGTTTTATATGACTTACTGGGTCGTTCGCAGCATGACGATATGCGGTTTGTGACCGTAGAGCAGTTTATGCAACGCTATATTGTTGATCGGGAACAAGCGAAGCGCGTTGGTAATTTGGCAGCTGAGTTTTTAGCCCAACTTCCAAAGCCTGAAGAAGAAAGTAGGGCAGATAACATCGCCCTATTGCAATGGGCTGCCAACTTACATGAAATTGGTTTATCGATTTCTCATAACGGATATCACAAGCATTCTGCCTACATTGCAGGCAATGCAGACATGCCAGGCTTCTCTAAAAATGATCAGGCAAGATTAGCTGCTTTGTTAATTGGCCATGCCGGTAAATTAGGGAAGCTCGCTAACAATCCTATCTTTTCAGATTGGCGTATGTTGTTCTGTTTGCGTCTGGCTCAAGTGCTTTGCCGAGGTCGTAGTGATGGGAATCTGCCGAAGGTAAAAGTCTCAGAGCACAACGGCTCCTATTTAGTCAGTCTATCGAAAGAATGGGCAGATGAGCACCCATTAACAGAATTCAGTCTACAAAAAGAAGCGGCCGAATGGGAACGTATCGGCCGACCTTACAGCATTAGTTTGAAGTAAGCTCTACAAGCCTAAGAAGTGCTTGGCATAGCGAGGATTGATTTCAGATAAGCGGAGCATGGTGAGTACATCGGCTGTATTAAAGTCTGGATCCCAAGCGGGTGCACTGCAAATTTTCGCTCCCAACTTCAGGTAACCCTTAATTAGTGGTGGAGGCTCTACTTCTAAGCCCCCATTGAGGCGATCCAGAGGCAAAGGTAAACGTGGGAAAGCATGATTCTCTACCGGTGCCATCTGCTCATTGCTCAGGGAGTTATAAAGGCTGGCTGCAAAGTGACCTCCGTCTGCCATAGGGATACTTGCGCAACCAAGCATGATTTCATAATCGTGCTTTTGCATATATTGAGCAAGGCCACTCCACAGAGCCATGATTACGGCACCAGATCGGTAATCTTCATGAACGCAGGATCTACCAAGTTCTACCATTTTTGGGCGCAAATGGTTTAAGCGGGTCAGGTCAAATTCAGAATCAGAGTAGAGGCGGCCAATTTCCCTAGCCTTGTGCGGAGGAAGCACGCGATATGTTCCAACTACCTTGAGTGATTCTTGATCACGAATCAGCAAATGATCGCAATAGGCATCAAACTCATCGATATCTAAGTTTTCGGCATTAGGAGGGAGCTTAGCGCCCATCTCTTCTGCAAAGACCTTATAGCGAAGGCGCTGCGCCTCTTTAATTTCATTGGCATTGCTGGCCCAAGTAATCTGAAAAGCTGGGCGCTTTGGTTTGGCAATGGACTTTTCAACAACTACGGACTCTTGCGCGTTTAACTCTGCACGGCCTCGAGTCGCAAATTTCTTACCAAACAACTTCTTTGCTATTTTCTTGGAAAAAAGCTTTTTAATCGCTTCTGCCTTACCCTTCGCGCTCTTCCTTGGCTTACCTTCAAATCGTGAGTTGAAGATATCAAATGCGCCGAGTGGATTTGGAATATCCGACATAGTTTTCCTTAAAAATAGTGTTTCTAATGGTAGAAGTGCTTTATTACCAATTGATGACAAGAGGTGCACAAATGGTGATCCAGAGCAATGCGGCAATCAATAAGGCCAGCATGACAGCAGCGGATCCAAAGTCTTTGGCCCTTTTAGAGAGGTCGTGGTGATCAAAAGAAATTCGATCAATCGCTGCCTCAACGCTGGAATTGAGTAATTCGACTACCAAAACCAGGATCAATGAGGCAATCAAAGCACATTTTTCAATGGGAGTGATGGGAAGAAAAAATGCGATTGGCGTCAGGACGCAGAGCAGGGTCAGCTCTTGCCTAAAAGCACTTTCTTCCTTAAATGCATACACAATGCCGCACCAAGAGTTCTTGGCGGCATGCCAAGCTCTGGTAAGTCCCCGATTGCCTTTGTGGGGGTTTTGATTGATGTTGTAAGGGGTAGTCAAAATACTGCCCTATGCTAAAGCGGTGACATGAACCTCAGGCGATGTCACTGGCTTGAGATGGTTGGCAAATTGCTCTGAAGCGGCTCTCCATGAGAACTTTTCAGCATGCGCTCTAGCAACTTCACGGGGGATCTTCAGGGCTTGTAGACAAGCCTCACGTAGATCCTCATTCATGGCGCCGGCTGGAGAGTCACCCAAAACATCTATCGGGCCTGTAACAGGGTAAGCTGCAACGGGTGTGCCACAGGCCATTGCCTCAAGCAATACCAAACCAAAGGTATCGGTTTTGCTGGGGAAGACAAAAACATCGGCGGAAGCATATACCTTCGCCAACTCTTGCTGCTGGAGGACGCCAAGATAATTGATGTTGGGATATTTTTCTTTGATGCCCGCCATCGCTGGGCCATCGCCCACAACCCACTTGGAGCCTGGCAGATCAATTTCTAAAAATGCATTGATGTTTTTTTCAATGGCAACGCGACCTACATATAAGAAGATAGGATGTGCAGTGTTGAGTACTTTTGAATCTTGCATCTTGAAGATGTCCAGATCGACACCTCTAGACCACAGGACTACATTATTGAGACCATATTTTTCCAGGTCATCTTTCACCACAATTGTTGGTGCCATCACAGCCATAGAGGGTCCATGAAACCAGCGGATGAAAGTATAGGTAATCGCTAGTGGGATGCCTGTACGGGCTTTAACGTATTCTGGAAAACGGGTGTGATACGCAGTTGAGAAGGGAAGCTTATTTTTTACGGCATAAGATCTTGCTGAAAGACCAAGCGGCCCTTCAGTAGCAATGTGCATGGCATCCGGTGCGAATGCCTTAATTCTGCGAGCAACCTCTTTGCCAGGGAATAGTGACAAAGCGATATCCGGATAGGTGGGGCAAGGAATTGATTTGAAGCCATTGGGGGTAATCATTTCAACTTCATGCCCCATCCCAATGAGTTCGGCGCGCGTTTGCTTGAGTGTTCTCACAACGCCATTCACTTGCGGATCCCATGCATCAGTAATGATCATAATTTTCATGCGGTAGCTTCTTTCATGAGTACTTCAACAGCGGGTTGGAGAGTAATTTTTGGTGCTACTAGGTCCTCTACTGGATCTCCTTTAATATGGGTCCAGTAGATAATTTTGAGTTCGCCCTCTGTTGTCTCGACAAGAGCAGATAAGCTTTCAACCCAATCGCCATCATTGCAATAGAGCAGGCCATCGATTTCGCGGATTTCGGCCTTATGAATATGACCGCATACGACACCGTCACAGTTGCGTAAACGCGCCTCTCTAGCCATGATGTGTTCAAAATCTGCGATATAGCTGACTGCATTTTTAACTTGGTGCTTGAGGTACTGGGAAAGTGACCAGTACTGCAGCCCCATCTTGACTCGCATCCTATTGAAATGGCGATTGATATATAGGATGAAGGTGTATAGAGAGTCGCCAACATATGCCAGCCATTTGGCATATTGCATCACGCCATCAAACAGGTCGCCATGGGTTACCCATAGCTTGCGGCCGTCTAAAGTGGTGTGGATAACCTCCTCTCGAACCTGAATATCCCCAAAAGACATGCCAAAATAGTCGCGAGCAGCCTCGTCATGATTACCGGGTATGTAAATTACTTCGCTACCCTTACGCGCTTTACGCAATAATTTCTGAACTACGTCGTTGTGGGTTTGAGGCCAGTAAAAGGACTGCTTTAGGCGCCAGCCGTCGATAATGTCGCCGACCAAATAAAACGTGTCAGCTTCATTGTGTTTCAAAAAATCGAGGAGGTAGTTTGCCTGACACCCTGATGTTCCCAGGTGTACATCTGAAATCCAAATCGCTCTGTAATGCGTCATGAGTAAACATTAAGCCTACCCATAGTGTAATTTTGATGACAGTTTTAAGGCATTTTGATGACATGATTTATATTGATATCTCACTATGAAAAACCTTTCCCAAAGTTCCAGGCCAATTGAGACACCAAAACTCCAGCGTATATGGATATGGACCCAGATTTGGCTGCATGTAATTTGTGGCGTCTGTACGCTTTCTTTTATCTTTCCCTTTTTGGATCACAGAAATAAAGATCGAAAAATACAGGAGTGGTCACGATATCTTTTAAAGATATTCAATATTCAGCTTGTAGTGCATGATGCCCACTTGCTTGAAAAGAGCCCGCACTTGATTGCCTCTAACCACATATCGTGGCTAGATATTCATGTGATCAATGCATTTGAACCTATTCGCTTTGTTGCAAAGTCTGAAGTGGCGGAGTGGCCTATCTTTGGTTGGATGGCTAAACAGCTGGGTACGGTATTTATTCGCAGGGATAGCGCACGTCATGCCAGACAAGTAGTTGGTCAGATGGCGGATGTTCTCAAAACAGAATCGATCTGCATCTTCCCGGAGGGGACTTCTACAATTGGCGAACTTGTTCTACCATTCAAACCCAATCTTTTCGAGTCAGCAATAGTTGCTCGGGTGCCGGTTTTCCCGCTCGCTATTCAATACCTTTCAGAGGGTACTAAAGAGCGGAGTCAAGCCCCCGCTTTTATTGGGGATATGGGTTTATTAGGGTCGATGTCCAACATCATCAAAAATCGTTGTTTGGTCGCTCAAATTACGATTTTTCCGTCTTTTTCTAGTGTTAGCGAGCTTAATGTGGATCGTAAGCAAGTAGCCAATTACTGTCAGGAAACCATCTCTGAAAGCCTTTAAAGGGCATCTGTAACAAAAGTATCATAATCTTGAGATACAAAGTGTCTCAGACCCAGGAGAAGAAATGACGTCAAAACATCAAGAGATGGCCGAGTGGTATCAGCGTGCTCAAGAAGAAATTCTGGACAGCATGGATGAAGAGCTCGAAATGGAGCTTGATGATGACCGTCTATCCCCTGACGGTGGAAGCGGCTCTGTTATTCCTCGTAATGTCTACTTTAAGGAATTATTTCGTCTTCAGGGTGAATTAGTCAAACTCCAGGATTGGGTAGTAGAAAATAAACTCAAAGTGGCTGTTCTATTTGAGGGTCGTGATTCTGCGGGTAAGGGTGGGGCGATTAAACGGATTACTCAAAGGCTCAATCCCCGTGTTTGTAAAGTGGTTGCACTGACCGCGCCGAGTGAGCGTGAGAAAACCCAATGGTATTTTCAGCGTTACGTTTCTAACTTACCTGCCGGCGGAGAGATTGTGCTGTTCGACCGTAGTTGGTACAACCGGTCGGGCGTAGAAAAGGTCATGGGTTTTTGCACGGATGCTGAGTACGAAGAATTTTTACGTACAGTGCCAGAATTTGAGCGCATGATCATTCGCTCGGGAATCATCCTAATTAAGTATTGGTTCTCTATCTCTGACGATGAGCAATACAGCCGCTTTATGATGCGTATTCATGATCCACTCAAGCAATGGAAACTCAGCCCCATGGATCTCGATGCACGTCGTCACTGGGAAGCCTATACCAAGGCAAAAGAGACCATGCTGGAGCGCACCAATATTCCTGAGGCACCATGGTGGGTGGTAGCAGCAAATGATAAGAAAAAAGCCCGTTTAAATTGCATTTCTCATCTGTTAAATCAAATTCCTTATCAGGAAATTGACCACCCAGAGATTACCTTGCCCGAGCGGGTTCACAATCCTGACTATCTTCGTGGGCCTGTGCCGAAGAATATGTACGTCCCCGAGATCTACTAATTTGCCAAGTTGATTCTCGAAGAATGTTAATCTCTTGTTATTAAATAAGGGGTTAGCACTTGAAATCAAAGCATAGCATCACCAATAGAGAATTTAAGCTTCTGATTAAGCCTCAGGGCTTAGATAGGCGTAGCCGTATTACTGCCCTGAGCGATCAGATTCTCAATTTCTGTAAAAAGAATAAGGTGGAGTTTTTTCACCTTGATAACGCTACCACTGGCTTACGAAATATCTATTTTTACGACACGCCTGGGGAGGATTTCAGACGCAATAATATTATTTTGCGTGTCCGAGAATCCCGACAAAACGTGTGGGTGGATGATTGGTGCGAAGTCACCCTGAAGTGCCGAACTGATGATTTGGTTAAAGCTCATGAATTTGATCCATCACCAAAAAAATCGATTAAGTCCCGCTTACGTCTGAAAGAAGAAATTCTTCGAGGCGATACGCTTGGAACCGCCAGAACGATTTACTCTAATAATGCGATTTTGGATGTAGTGCCCATTGATAGCTTATTTGAAAAGTCTTTAGCTAGTGTTGCCAAGTTCTTTCCTGGCTTAATCACTCTACCTATTGATAAAAAATCACCTATCCGGATCGTGGGTGGACGTACCAATAAGATTCTTGAGGCATGCTTGCCTATTGGAAACCTAGTCTTTGGTGATGGGGTTCAAGCCCATTGCGAGATTGCCATCTGGATGAAAAGTGTTGGCGATCCCATTGTTGGCGAGCTAGCTTTTTCTTATCGGGTGAGTGATGCCAACCGTGGCCAAGCAAAAGCGCATAAACGCGCTGATAAATTCTTTAAGAAGTTGCAAATTGAGCTTGCTAACTGGCTGGAGATAGGGAGCACTAAAACAGCCTTGGTGTACGGGAAGCCTGAGTGAGCTTACAGCTTAAAGATGGCGCACAGTTAACGAAGTCTCCTGACTTACGCGATCTGTTCGTTCAGTTTTTAAGTATTGGCGCTATTAGCTTTGGCGGCGGCATTATTGCTTATGAACGCATTCTTTTGGTTGAGAAGCGGCAGTGGTTGAGTGCGGATGAGTTTATGGCGTACTTAGCGATTAGTCAGACCATGCCGGGCTTAAATTCCGTCAACATGGCTGTATTGGCCGGGGATCATCTGCGAGGAGCCCTGGGCGCTACCATTGCAACCTTAGGCTTAATCTTGCCTGGCTCACTCTTTGTTCTGGGTATTGGCCTCATTTATGCCAATACTGCAGATCATCCTTCGATTAATTGGATTCTCGGGGGTATTGCAGCGGCAGCTACAGGTCTGCTGGCAGCCATTACCTACAAAATTGGCGATACCCACTGGCGTCATGTTCAGTCTCTAGCGATCATTGTCTGTACATTTGTACTGATGAGTATTTTGAAGCTTTCGTTACCTTACGTGATTCTCATCATGGCGCCAATTTCGATCTATTTATACCGGCCAGGTAGGTCAAAATGAGTCTATTAATTCACTTGGCCTCGACCTTTGCCCTGCTTTCCATCCTGGCCGTAGGTGGCGGTACTGCAGTGTTGCCGGAGATGCAAACGCTGTTAGCGCAGCAGTTCAGCATTGACCATACCCAATTTGTCCACATTTACAGTATTGGTCAGCTAGCACCTGGCCCCAACATGCTAATGGTCTTAGTGATTGGCTATCAAATTGCTGGGCTGATTGGTGCAGGAGTAGTTTTACTATCCTTCTTTTTGCCTTCGAGCCTGCTGTGTTTTTATATGGGTAGACTTTGGAATCGCTTCGGGGAAAGTCCTTGGCGACGATCCATTCAAAATGCACTAGAGCCTATTTCTATCGGGCTGATGTCTTCGGGCGTTTATGCCGTTGCTAAAGCATCTGTTACCAGCAGCATCACTTTAGCGCTTGCGCTTGTCACCCTGTATCTCATTTTAAGAACGAAGATTAATCCAGTGCTAGTCATTCTGGGCTCTGGAGGGCTTGGCGCCTTGTTGATGGCTTATGTCAGTTAGTCAGCCGCTTAGAAGGTGCCTCTGATGCCTACCATGAGACTTCTTCCGGGTTGAGGGGCATAGAGTCTGACTGCCATCGGCGTAGTTGCATATCGTATTTGCTCATTGAGCAAGTTCTTTAAGTTCATAAAGATTGTCCAGTTCACATCACGAATCTTTTCGCTATAGGAAATGCCAGCATTGAGTAAGTTATAACTCGGGGCAGGGCCTTGTTCCCAGTTGGCCAGTCGATTCTGTTGGTAGCTATAGATGTAAGTTGCACTAGTAAGCCAGCCATTACGTTCGTGCGCAATTTCAGCGCCTAGACGTGGGGCTGGCTGGAGAGGTAAATTGCCACCGGCATCAAAAGTGCCTTGCGAGGCGTCACCAAATACACGACCACCAACACCATGCTGTCGCCAGTTGTAGGTCAACTCACCCTCGATGCCTTTAATCGTAGCTGCGGCCTGCTGTGTTACAACAACAGAAAAGTCATCCGCATCAGGAACAGATTGACCGGTGTAGTAGCCGTAGATGTAATTATTAAATCGATTGACGTACACACTAGCCTTGGCTCTCATCATGCCACTCGTTTTTTGCACATTGAACTCTAAATTATGTGAAGTTTCTTTGGTGAGATTAGGATTACCAATGTCAAATGTCGCAGTCGATTCATGAGCGCCGTAGGAGTAAAGCTCTTGTGCACTTGGCGCCCGTTGGGAAACTGTATAAGCAATACCAGTGCCATATCCTTTCATGAAGTTCCATAGGCCGCCTGCAGAGTAGGACATCAAATTAAAGGTGCGGTTTTGTAGTGCAATACTCGGCGTATCAGCACCTGTATTCATTTCCTGTGGCACTAGTTCAGTCCCTAAATTCGGTTTCTGCGCTACGTTGTTGTAACGCAGTCCTAAACTCCCTTGAAAAGAATTCCACCGGCCTTCTTCAATCCAAAAAATCGCATTAGAGTTAGTCTTGGTTGGCGGGACGATGGCATAGCTTCCCGTACCTACTTCAGTTGCATTGAGTGATGCAGCTGATAGCTGTGCTCCGAAGATGCCTTTCCAGCCAGCAATGGGGTTATGAGCCAATTCAAAGCGAGCTTCATTGGCAATGTTTTTCCATTGAGATGCTGCTTCTCCAGCATTATTAAATTCAGTATGGGTGTAATTAGAATTGGCTGCGCTCAATTTAAAGGACGAGAATCCTGCAAACGGATCGCGAGTTTGATGCTGTAGATCGTAGCGATTTTGCGATTGATTAATCGAGCCACCTTCAGGCGTCGGTATGCCGTAGTTATTATTTAAGCGCTCAACCGACACCCCGGTATAGCCGTTCTCTCCAATATAAGAAACGCCCACTCCCAAGTTATTCTGATTGCTGAAAGAGTTAGGTAGCTTGCCGCTGTAATTATTTCCGCCATTGCCAGTGGGTGGTACAGTCCAGCCACCTGCAGGTTCACCTTGGGATTGTGTTGAGTTCCCAGGGATGCGGTAATTATTGGCATTATTAATTGCTGTATCCACGTGAACCGCAACTGAGCCAAAGGCGCTATCGACTTCCAGGGCGGCGGCACGACCGTTGTTGACTGTTTCATAGCTAGTATTAATGGCACCTGTTGGTCTATCAGGCAGATTAGTCAAGATACGGTCATTCACCACATTAACCAGTCCACCGCTAGAGCCTGAGCCATAGAGTAGGGCAGCTGCCCCGCGCAATATTTCTACTTGGTGCGCATTTTGCATATTGTTACCAACGGCATGGTCTTGAGAGATATTGGATACATCGCCAACAGATAAACCATTTTGCAAAATCTGTACGCGTGATCCTTCAAGTCCTCGAATAACTGGTCGAGATGATCCAGCCCCATACCCGGTTGCAGACACTCCTAACTCATTGGCTAAGGTAGCTCCAAGTGTCGTACCCAATTTATTCAGCAACTCCTCACCTTGCAAAATCTTCGTTGGTGTCAGAATGCTTTGAGTAGCTTCACTTGATCCTGTAGCAGTAATTTCGAGGGAGGGCGGAGATTGTGCAAAAGCAGTAGAGCTGATGGTTCCGCATATTAGGATATAGAGTAACTTTTGCTGAGCCAATGGCCGATGATGTTGATACATTTGATTTCTTTCATTCCAATTGCGCCAATCCAAAAAGGGTGGACACAAAAAACCGGGGTACCAAACGTTAACGTTTGGCAGATTGCGCGATTTACAGAATGAAAGTAGGTGGGGCTCTCGACTGATACAACCCCACCTGAATACCTACGACAACTGACTTACCGGTAAGAGGTTTGAAAGTGGTGATCGAATTAAGGGCAGCAAATGAAGCGGTAGTAGATGCAACAAATCCAGCGAGTGTGAGCGCATCAAATAAATGACAGCCAACTGAATCATGCCCAAGAGCGGGTGTTTGATCTAGGCAACTGAGTTCAATAGCATGCTGCTGAATTCCGGAGTGGGAAATGCCATGGGCAAAGCCAATCCAGTGAGTGCCTAATAAGCTGACAAGCAAAAAACTCAGGGCAATAAATGCCCTGAGTTGCTTTGTAAATTTGCTTAAAAATAAGGCGTTCATGCACCAAATACTACAGTATTTGCCCTCATAGGCCATCTCGGTGTAGAATATCGATTCCGTCGGAGTGTAGCGCAGCCTGGTAGCGCACCTGCTTTGGGAGCAGGGGGTCCAAGGTTCGAATCCTTGTACTCCGACCACTTTCCCATATTGTTCTAAATAGACCCAGCATATATCTGCCCATAGCTCAGCTGGATAGAGCAACGCCCTTCTAAGGCGTAGGTCGCACGTTCGAATCGTGCTGGGCAGGCCAACACTCTCATGCGATTTGAATTCAAATTAGGCAATTTAGCTCTCTTACGCAATCACCTTAGACAAAATCGCTTCGTGGCGAATAGTCCATGTTGGAATGCCCGATTCTTGGTTATTTAAAACCTGCGCTATAAAATCAAGGCTTAACTCTTGTGTCGCCTCTTTGACCTGATGGTTTAAAACGGCGCCGCCCGTTAATGTTCGATCGGTAAACATGCTGTGCGAGCCACCTTCAAAAACTGCCAAGACTTTGCGTTCACTGCCGATGGCTGAAAAAATAGCCAAGCGATCGGAATAGCCGCTAAAGTAACCTGGAATTTGAATGTTGTCCTCTGTGGATGTAATGTGCAATGTAGGTAAGCGAACCGGCTCTAAAATTGAATTCACGGCATTTTGACCATAAAAACGCGGGGCTGAAATGACAATCGCAGCAGTAATGCGATCATCACTGAGGTCAACAGGAATGTTGTCTTGACTGACGCGGGCGCCAGAGGCTAGTAGGACTGTATTTGCTCCATAGGAATGCCCTGCAGCGATGATCTGATTGGATTGCACTGTTTGTCCAAGGGGGTCTTTGAGCAAACGCGTCAAGGCAAAGCGCAAATCATATACCCGGTTCAGCGCCTCTTTAGCTTGAGCCGCCTCTTGAAGTCTGGATACCAGATTAAAGGGATTGCCAAACCAGATTGAGCGGTCACTACCAACGTGCTGAGCATGCAGGCTTGCGAGTCCATGACTTGCCCAGTAGCGCCCAAGATAGCTATAACCTAAGCGTGATTGGCCTATACCATGGGAAAAAATAATGAGGGGTGAGGGCGTCCTTGCAGTTGCTTCGCTCGGCTGGTAAAGTCGAATCGGCACAGCACGTTCACGGACGTCATCAAACCAATCGATATCATGGATTTGAAACCCTGCAGTAGCTGCAGCTCCACACAAAGGATATAAAGCAAGTGAGGGCGCTGCCACACACAGTGCTGCAGCCGGAAGACGCTTTAGGAGTTGCCTTCTTGAGTACAGAGTCATGATGCATTCTAGTGCGCTTTTCAAAATCAAGCAGCAAAGTTTAAGTACTAGAAATGAATTGCCTTTTACTTTAAAGCCTTGAGCTACTCACCCCTAAGAACCCTACAAAAACATCAAAATAGTTTATCGTCTTAAGTTGACTCGATAGACTTTTAAAATAACAATTAAATAAGAAAATATGACTACACATAATTACGATGTTGACTACTTTGTGATTGGAGGCGGATCTGGAGGTGTTCGATCTGCACGTATAGCGAGTCAATTAGGTGCCAAGGTTGCAATATCTGAAGAATTTCAGTACGGAGGAACATGCGTTGTACGCGGTTGCGTACCAAAAAAACTGATGGTTTATGCTTCGCATTTTTCAGAAATGTTTCAAGATTCTAAAGGTTTTGGTTGGGAGTTTGAAGAGCCAAATTTTTCATGGCAAGCACTCATTGAGGGAAAAAATCATGAGATATCAAGACTAAGTAGTGTCTATGAAAAAAACTTATTAACATCAGATGTACGGGTATTTAAAGGTCACACCTCTTTAATCGACGCCCATACAGTCCAAATAGAAGGCGAATCAATAAGTATAGTTACAGCAAAATATATCTTGATTGCAACAGGTGGTAAACCTGCTTTGCCATCGATTCCTGGGATTGAATATGCAATATCCTCAAACGAGGTTTTTTATCTTCAAAAACAACCAAAAAATATCCTGATTGTTGGCGCTGGATATATTGCACTTGAGTTTGCAGGAATTTTTCATGGCCTTGGTTCTCGAGTACGGGTAATTCATCGAGGGCAAGATATATTAGGTGCATCTTTTGACGCAGATGTACGTAAACATCTTAAAGAGGAGCTTACCAATAAAGGAATTCAATTTGAATTATCTTGCGAGCTCGAGAGAATCGAAAAAAATGATGAAGGGAAATTTTCAGTATTTTTCAAAGATGGTAGAAATAGCCAACATCAGATTGATCAAGTGATGTTTGCAACAGGTCGCATCCCTAATACTAAACATTTAAATTTGGAGCAAACTGGCGTAAATCTTTCTAAAAATGGTGCAGTAGAGGTTAATGCTTATGGTAAATCCTCGATTGACTCAATTTATGCTGTTGGGGATGTCTCAAGTCGCGTTGCACTGACTCCAGTTGCCATTCGAGAAGGTAATGCCGTAGCCCAAACCCTGTTCGGTAAAGAGGCAGTAACGGTTGACCTTTCTCAGGTGCCAAGCGCAGTATTTACCCAACCGCCTATTGGAACTGTGGGACTAACTGAACAACAGGCTTTAGAGCTTTATAAAGAGATAGATATTTATGAGGCGCACTTCAAGGCTTTAAAAAGTGCATTATCAAATCGATTAGATAAAGTTTATATGAAGCTTTTGGTTGATGTAAAAACACAGCAAGTTGTTGGAGCACATATGATTGGTGATGAAGCGCCGGAAATCATTCAGGCTATAGCGATTGCTATAAGGATGGGAGCCACCAAGCAAGACTTTGATGCAACGATTGCCATTCATCCCACAGTGGCGGAAGAATTAGTCACTATGAAAACAGCAATACGTAAGTGCTTGGAATAAAGTGTCAGGTCTAAATTTCTTATAGTTTTGATTTTTTTGCATTCCATGATTCTCATTAATTAGTAAAGCAGAGCACCAGCTTTTGCTGTCAACCTACCCTCTGGTTAGTAGAGGGTAATTTCCCGTTCGCCGTAGCTCCGCTCTAGTCGATTTTGTCCGAACCGTTAAGAAATACTAAGACCATCCTCATGAGCTGACCTCCTTGATTGAGCTTGTTATTCAATTTTTGAGATTAAGTTTCTTCGGGTAGTTTTTTTAATTGAATCTAGTCATTGAGTACTGAGTTAAGCCGAGCTAAATTTATTACATGATGCAATGGATAAAATTTTATCTGTTAGAACGATTTTTCATCAAAATCACTTGAGTCGTGACGTTCAAGAAGTTGTTCTGAGGGTGCACCCCAAGTGCGGTTAACCATTCGACCGCGTTTTACAGCAGGGCGTTCAAGAATCTTGTCTGCCCACCGCAGAACGTTTGTATATTCTTGCACGCTAAGGAATTCTGCAGCTCCATAGAGCCATCCTTTAACAAGCGCACCATACCAAGGAAAAACAGCGATATCTGCAATGGTGTAATCTTTTCCGGAAAGATATTCATTTCCGGCTAAACGTTGATCGAGAACATCAAGTTGTCGTTTGGTTTCCATCGCAAATCGGTCAATAGGGTATTCCATTTTGTAAGGAGCATAGGCGTAGAAATGGCCAAAGCCTCCCCCTAAGTATGGGCCGCTACCCATTTGCCAGAAAAGCCAATTCATTGTTTCAGTTCGAGTAGCAATATCTTTTGGAAGGAAGGCATCAAATTTTTCGGCTAGGTAGAGCAAAATGGAGCCGGATTCGAAGACGCGAATAGGTGTCAATGTGCTGCGGTCAAGTAGCGCAGGAATTTTTGAGTTTGGATTGATCTTTACAAAGCCAGAGCTAAATTGATCGCCCCCACTAATTTTAATTAACCAGGCGTCATACTCTGCCCCAGTGTGACCCAGTGCGAGCAGCTCTTCAAGCATGATGGTTACTTTGACGCCATTTGGTGTTCCCATAGAGTAGAGTTGAAGAGGGTGGCGACCAATGGGTAATTCTTTTTCTTCTCTTGAGCCCGCTGTTGGTCGATTTATACTCGCAAACTCGCCACCATTTGGCTTTTCCCAAGTCCATACTTTGGGGGGTGTGTACTCGATTGAATTAGTCATTTTTTACCTTATTAAGTTGTCAGCATGTTTAATTTAGCTTTATATCTTAACGAATCTTGCTTTAAGTGCTACTTACGCTAATAGATAAAAACACTATGAAACAATGACGCGTTTAGGTTATTGCACCGGGTAAATTTTGGAGCAGATTAGTAAAGCGAGCCTCAATTGGTTTAGATTCAAATTTCCCCGCTTCGAGGTCTGCAAGAATTTTTTCTATAAAAAGTAGGCTTGGGCGAATTTCACCGAAATACCAACTTAGCTTGTCAGTTGACAAAATAAATACGCTCGGTAGATTTTCAACCTCAATTCCTGACATGATGTGTTCTTCATTTTCTATATCCACCCAATAACTTGATAGGCCTGGAATATTGAGTGCATCAAAAGTGGGTTTAAATTCTCTGCATGAGCTGCACCAATCAGCGCAAAAAAGTATTAATGTCATGGAAATTTCAAATTCACTGGATTAGTTTGTTTGGATTTTTTACATTAGGGGCTAGCTGACATAAGATGATCCACACAGGTCACTCAGCATTACCCTTTACATGACTTCTTAGGCAAAAATACGAACTTTCTGTGGGACGATCAACAAAGTTTCCCCGACCACATAGTGGTTTTCTCGTTGTCGTGTGGCAGGTATTTGAACTTCAATTATTTTTTCCTCGGCTGTGTCACTAGCTTTGGGTAGCAAAAACTCCAGCCTAGCAATAGGGCCAATATTAATGATGCGGCTTAATTTAGCCTCGAATCCGCTTGTGTTGTGAATATTTCGTTGGATATCACAATCATGTGGGCGAACATAGGCAACAGCATCAGTATTACAAGCTGTGGAATGATCGGGGGCAGGAATAGTTGTAATCTGACCATTTAAGTTGATTTGCATCTCACCAGCATTCAGGCGACCATGAAATGAATTTACATCCCCCAAAAATTCATAAACAAACGGACTAGTCGGTTCTTCCCACACTTCATTTGGGGCTCCAACTTGCTCAATGTTGCCTTTGTTCATCACCACAACACGATCTGCTACCTCGAGCGCTTCCTCTTGATCGTGGGTCACGAAAATGGTGGCAATATGTAACTCATCGTGCAATCGCCTAAGCCAACGGCGTAACTCTTTGCGTACCTTTGCATCCAGGGCACCAAATGGCTCATCCAGTAAGAGTACTTTTGGATCTACCGCCAATGCCCTTGCCAAGGCTACGCGCTGCCTTTGCCCACCTGATAGTTGGGCTGGAAATCGATTGGCGAGCGTATTCAATTGCATTAAATCAAGAAGATCATGTACTTTTCTCTGAATCTGAGGCTCAGCTAGTTGCTCATTTTTGGGTTTTACTCGAAGGCCAAATGCAATGTTTTCAAAAACAGTCATATGGCGAAATAGAGCATAGTGCTGGAAGACAAAGCCTACATGGCGTTCGCGAACATGCACATGCGTAGTGTCCTGCCCACCGAATAGAATTGCGCCCGAATCTGGATTTTCCAAGCCCGCAATAATACGTAAAAGGGTCGTTTTCCCGCATCCAGAGGGTCCAAGTAAGGCGACAAGCTCGCCATCACCAATATCTAAATTGATGTTGCTGAGTGCTTGGAAGTCACCAAAATGTTTATTAATATCCCGAATTGCAATGCTAGTCATTTAGTACGTACTCTTCTCTTAAGTGGTTATTCAGGGGGTAGGACTACATTAGAAGCAATTTCGCGTGAGTGACGCCATTCGACGATGGATTTAATCGCCAGGGTAACAAGAGCCAATAGTGCTAAAAGGGAGGCTACAGCAAAAGCAGCAACCGATTGATATTCGTTATACAAAATTTCAACATACAGTGGCATGGTTGTTGTTTGACCGCGAATATAGCCAGACACTACCGAAACTGCTCCAAATTCACCCATTGCTCTAGCATTACAGAGAATGACTCCGTAAATTAATCCCCATTTGATGTTGGGTAATGTAATGTGCCAAAAGGTTTGCCAGCCTGTAGCACCCAAAACAATACCCGCCTGCTCTTCGTCGCTACCCTGTGCCTGCATTAACGGAATGAGTTCGCGTGCAATAAAAGGGAAGGTCACAAAAACGGTTGCCAAAACAATGCCCGGAATGGCAAATATGATTTTGATGTCATTAGCCTGTAGCCAAGGTCCAAACCACCCATTGGCACCAAACACCAACACGATAACCAAGCCAGCCACTACAGGTGACACTGAGAATGGCAAATCAATCAAGGTAGTTAAGAATGCTTTTCCAGTAAATTCATATTTAGCGATTGCCCATGCCGCGGCAACACCAAATACCAGATTTAAAGGAACGGTAATTAATGCAACAAAGAGTGTGAGGCGAATGGCATACCACGCATCTGGTTCTTGCAAAGCCGACCAGTAGGCATCAAATCCTTTGCGCAGAGCCTCGGTAAATACTGCAGCTAGCGGCAGAACTAAAAATAAAAACATGAAAGTTAAGGCCAGGGTAATCAGGCCGTACCGGATCCATACTGGCTCTGAAGTACTGCTTTTAGCTCGGCTAAGACCCTCGGTCAATGGCGCGCTCATGATTGGGTTCCTGCATGTCGCCGCTGATAGGCCTGTAGTGCATTGATGATGAGTAGCAAAATAAACGAAATGACTAGCATCACAAGTGCGACGGCGGTGGCACCTGCATAGTCATATTGCTCTAATTTGCCAATGATGATGAGTGATGTGATCTCTGAAACCATAGGCATATTTCCAGCAATAAAGATGACTGACCCGTACTCACCAATGGCGCGTGCAAAGGCCATAGCAAATCCAGTCAGTAATGCTGGCGCTATGATCGGCAGAATAACCCGAAAAAATGTTTGAATACGAGTGGCACCAAGGCTGGAGGCTGCCTCCTCTAGTTCTTTCTCGGCGACTTCCAGCACAGGCTGTACTGTTCGGACCACAAAGGGCAGGCCAATGAATATCAGTGCAATGACAATGCCGTTTGGATTAAAGGCAAGCTTTATTCCTAAAGGCTCTAAGTATTGCCCAATCCAACCATTACCAGCCAAGATAGCAGTGAGTGATATGCCTGCTACTGCAGTTGGTAAGGCGAAGGGAAGATCTACTAAAGCATCAACAATTTTTTTCCCAACGAAGTCATAGCGCACCAATATCCAAGCAATCAGCAGCCCAAAGACAACATTGATCAGAGCAGCAATCAGGGATGCGCCAAAAGTGAGTCGGTATGAAGCCACCACTCGGGGGCTGCTAATGGCCTCCCAAAACTGTGGCCAGCTAAGCGCAAATGTTTTGAAAATCAAAGCCGATAGTGGAATTAGCACAATCAAGCTTAAATAGACCAGCGTAAAACCGAGCGTTATATTAAAGCCCGGGAGAACCCGCGCAGCTTTTGGGCCGCGCGGCTGAATTAAAGTACGCATGAAAAATTACTTTACGGTGTAAATCTTATCGAACTGACCGCCATCGTTAAAGTGAACTTTTTGCGCCTCGCTAAGGGAGCCAAAATATTCGCTTACAGGTACAAGTTCAATAGGCTTAAAAGTAGAGGCGTATTTTTTAAGTATTGCAGCTGAGCGCGGACGCAATGCATGTTTTGCTGCAATTTCCTGGCCTTCATCTGAGTAGAGATAGTTGAGGTACGCATTTGCTAGCTCGCCAGTACCCTTTTTATTGACAGTACGTTCAACTACTGCAACGGGGTTTTCTGCAATGATGCTGACGGATGGGTAAACGGCATCAACCTTGCCTGTACCGTATTCGCGATCAACTGACAAAACTTCGGATTCAAAGGTTAACAGTACATCGCCAATGTTACGTTGTAAGAAGATAGTAGTTGCATCTCGCCCACCTTTAGCCAGCACCGGGGCATTTTTAAACAACTTACCCACAAATTCAGCTGCCGCAGCATCACTCATTCCCTTTTTCTTGGCATAACTCCATGCAGCCAAGTACACCATGCGGCCATTTCCGCCTGTTTTGGGATTCACAATAACAACCTGTATGCCCGGCTTGACCAAGTCATCCCAATCTTTAATGCCCTTTGGGTTGCCATTACGTGTCAGAAAGAGAATGGTGGAGGTAGTAGGGGAGGCATTAAATGGAAACTTTTTGGCCCAATCTTTGGCTACGACCCCGTTATTTGCTAAAAATTCAACATCCGTTGTGGTGTTCATGGTCACAACGTCGGCATCTAAGCCGTCGTTTACTGCCCGCGCTTGGGCACTAGAGCCACCATGTGATTGATCAATTTTGACATCTTTACCCGTCTTTTTTTTGTATTGCGCAGTAAAGGCCGTGTTGTAATCTTTATAAAACTCACGAGCGACATCATATGAGGCGTTGAGCAGGGTTTGTGACACAGCGATCGAGCTAAACGCTATCAGTCCAGCAGAAACAATGGCGTGAACGTACTTTTTCATGTTTTTAAGACTCCATCCCGGTTAAGTAAAATGCATTGTGCACCGCAATATCTCAATACCAAACTACTTTATCTGCATTAGCAAATGACATTATTGTCTATAAGACAAGAAAATGAGGCTAAGAAAGCTAAGGAAGCCTTAACCACTAGAGCAAAGGTCCTTGCCGGGGTTGTTCATAGCTTCTGTGGATCTGGGGGGCGAAGATGTTGAGGGAGCGCCAAGCCGGTATGTTTTACAAATAAATTGATATCAGTTCAAGTATCAAGCTGAGACGGAAATGAATTCGACTGAAATGTTGATAAACGCATACACAATATAAGTTTGGTTATCATATTTACATGCGCCAAGTTCATTATATTTACCTCTCCCTACTCAGCCTGGGACTGATCATCTTTGCTGTAATACTTCAGCAAGTGGGGTATCAAGGGGCGCACTATCTTCCATGCCCGCTTTGCATTTTGCAGAGAATCGGATATTTAGGCATTGTCATCTTCTGCTTTTTAGCTGCCTACTTCAATCCACTTAGAAAACTTTTCCATGTATTGGCGGCCTTATCTGCGGCTTACGGGCTATCAGTAGCAGGGCGTCAAGTCTGGCTGCTATCGCATCCAGAGACCTCTTGCGGTATCGACCCACTAGAAACCTGGATCAATCAGTTTCAATTAGCCAAAGGTCTGCCTTGGTTATTTCAAGCGGATGGCCTTTGTTCGGCAAAGTTGCCAGCTATTTTGGGGTTGCAGGTGCCCGAATGGTCTTTATTCTGGCTTGCTACCTTTCTGCTGGTTTTGGTCATTTCCTTTTTTAGAAAATAATCCTCATATGAGGGCGCTCATTTACTTAGAGTTTAACTAATAGATATAGTGTCAAGTAAGCGTTAGTTGCTCTAGGACGTAGGTCGCGCGTTCGAATTGCTCCGGGAAGGCCAAGCTTTTAATCCTTATCAAGCGCTGATTACTCAACTCATTTAATAGATTAGGTGCCCCAATGGGTCATGCCTTAATTAAAGCCCTGGATTCTTCCTAATGTTTTCTACCAGAGATTTAGTTGTATTAGGATCTGCACCATTTCCCCAGCTAGATCTAACGTAATTTGAAATTTCTAGAATTTCTTGATTGTTTAAGCTGGCTGCATAAGACGGCATCGCAATGTAACCATCACGTTGTTTGATCCCCTCAATCATCACCTTAATAATATTGTTTGGTTTTTCAGCCATCACTACGGGGTTTCCAGCGAGTGGTGGGATAACACCCGTGATACCTCTTCCAGAGGACTGATGACAGCCACCGCAGTTATCTATATACAGCCGAGCACCATTAAGATGAGTTGCATCTACCTTTTTGCGATTTTCAGAGAGACTTGAATTCGAGGGTATAGTTTTGAGGTAAGTACCCATCGCCAATAAATCCATATCAGTCATTTTTCCTGTGCTGTTGTGGACTACTTCTGTCATCGGACCCAATACAGTGGTTTTGTCTTTATAACTGCCGGTTTTTAAGTAGCGCGCAATATCTTCTGCTGACCACTTGCCTAGACCCGTGAGGGGATTTGAAGTGATATTCATGGCATACCAGCCGTCAATTACAGAGCCTGAATACGCTTTCGAATCTTTGATAGCTCCCATCAAGTTACGAGGCGAGTGGCAAGAGCTACAGTGGCCCAGCCCTTCAACTAAATAAGCCCCGCGATTCCAGACTGCGGATTGAGTGGGGTCGGGCTTATAGACTCCCGCCCTAAAAAATAACTCACGCCACACAATCATGCTGCTACGAATATTAAAAGGGAAGTCTAGATTATTAACTACAACAGCATTAGAAACAGCCGGAACTGTTCTCAAATAATCATAAATCTTATCTGAGTCCGCTCTGGTGACTTTGGTATACGCTTCATAAGGCATAAATGGATAGAGATCCTGCCCCTTTTTATTCACCCCATTATGTAATACGCGGAAAAAATCATCTTTGGTGTAGGCTCCAATGCCAGTTTCCATGTCTGGAGTAATGTTTGGTGTTAATACGTAACCAAATTGGTTAGCCATTTTTAGGCCGCCAGCAAAGGGTTTTCCGCCTGGTGCCGTATGACAAGAAATGCAATCTCCGGCTACAGCTAAATAGGCGCCATCTTTTACAGCATCATTAGCAAGGGCATTGGAAGAGGCAAATGCAACAGTCGCGCAAAAAAGGAGATCTTTGAACCTGCTGATAAGAGTAAATAAACGGTAAATCTTTAAGCTGATTTTTGACATAATTAAAATAGAGTTCTAGGATATCTTTTAATAGAAATTGCACTAATCGAAGGCATATTATCAAAACATAATTGATAAAAGCATACTACTAATTAGTTTCACTTTTTTGCTATTTAATGGCATTAAATTCCCGCTGTCTAATGATGCGCTACGAACACCTTTTTTAAAGTTGCTATTTCTGGCTCATATAGGCTGATTTCAAGCTATGATTGATTCATGATTGCTTTTAATGCCAGTTAGAAGGGGTTATCGGGCAATCAGTTCTTAGTTTTTTAGTCCTTATTTCAAATATGGCTAAAAAGTATTGAAGTACAAAAGCTATATAAAGGAGTTGCCCCCATGTCACTACGAATTAATGATGTCGCACCAAACTTTACTGCCGACTCTACTGCCGGTACCGTATGCTTGCATGATTGGATCGGTGATAGCTATGCCATCTTGTTTTCTCATCCAAAGGATTTCACACCAGTATGTACTACTGAGTTCGGAGCAGTAGCGCAATTAGTCCCTGAATTTCACAAGCGCAACACAAAAGTGTTGGGTGTATCTGTAGACAACGTAGATGAGCATCAAAAGTGGAAAAAAGACATTGCCGCGTTTGCAGGAGCTCCGGCAGATTTTCCAATCATTGACGATACCTCTTTGCTAGTATCAAAACTCTACGACATGTTGCCTGCAGATGCTTACCTACCAGATGGACGCACTCCCGCCAATACTGCTACTGTTCGTACCGTTTTTATCATTGGCCCAGACAAGAAGCTGCGTCTGACTATGTCTTATCCAATGTCTGTTGGACGTAATTTTGCAGAGATCTTAAGAGCATTGGATGCAATTCAGGCTACTGATGGTAAGCCATTGGCAACCCCAGCTAATTGGATCCCTGGGCAAGATGTGATTGTTGGTTTAGCTTTAAATGATGAACAGGCAAAAGCTCAGTTCGGAGAGATTGATATCAAATTACCGTATTTGCGCTTCGTTAAGGCACCAGCGAAGTAACTTTCTGACTGCCTTTAAATACTGGGGAGGAAATTAGAAATGTTCACTAATTTTTTCTCCAACAACACTCTCTCAAATTGAATCAGCTTTTTTAATTATTAATGATTAACAATTAACCATTAACGATCAATAATGTGCGATGTGTTTTCAAGCCGATTTTGACAGAAGTTTGCGTGGTTACCGCCTTCATTTGCACTAAGAGAAGATGTTATAACTTCACTGCTTGACTATAGCCAGTCAGCTCAAGGTAGCCTCGGCCAATAATTACCTTATTCCGACTCATTTCAACAGCACCCTCATAGTAAAAACCGCCTGTACTGGCGCGAGCATCTACTTCTTGATTTTGCATCAAAGTTTGCAAGCGAAATTCTTGATTACCCGCCCGAATTAAAAACCCTGCCGGATAATTTGCCAGGGATCGGGGTGAGCGCCATTGGCCTATTGCCTCCCAAACAGCATTTGTGTAGCGCTCTAGGGCTCGACCTTTTGGATCGCGCCGATCCCATTCGCTAAATAAAGTCTTGCCTGTCTCATCTCGGATACGAAAGGCCATGATGCTTCCACCATCGAGCAGGTTTATGCCAATCCAATCCCAGCCAACTGCTCCTGGCATCAGTAAACTACTCGACCATTCATGATCAAGCCAGCCAACGCCAGAGTATTTCATGGCAGAGTTTTTTTTGGATCTTGATGATGTGTCTTTTATCTCAATCTGAGCGGTGACATTGAGTTGTGGGCGGCTGTAATAATGGCTAGCCAGTTCTGTGCTGGGACCTTTTGCTGAAAACCCCTGATTCCCCCTTAAAATAGGAAGTTGGGATGGAATCGCTTCCAAATGTAACGTGAAGGTATCCGCTGGAATGTAAAACTGATAGTGATCATTTTCAGTCCTCTCCATTGTCCAATTTGCTAAACGTAATTGAGTGTCGGTGGTACTGAAAGCAGCGCCCGCAGTACCAACCCTTCCCGCAGCCTCAGCGTGTCGTAATTTACCCTCTGCCGGTATGGCCAAGGCCGCATGCGCAAATAGGAGTTGAGTGGGCGCAAACCGACTTGGATTATCAGATGAATGTTGAGTGCGACTCCGAAAGAAAGTGACCTGGAAACCCATTGCGTCTGGATCTGAGCCAAGCCAACCAGTGAGGTACCACCATTCGGTTCTAAATTCGGGATGTGCTCCGTAATCTCGCGGGAATACCAATGCTCTCGCACGAACGGGCGGATAGTAAACTGAAGCTGAGTGCGCCCATTGAGAAATCGGGAGGGCATAAGACATTACTAATGCTTGTATAAAATGACGGCGTCTAGAATGGTGCATCACCACTCCTTTCGTAATGCAGTAATTAAATTTGCTGGGTTGAGATTACGCTTAGTAGCCCATATAGCTGCTGCAATACCTGAACCTACTAAAGCGACCATCAGAACAGCCAAGGCAAAATAAGGCACGCTCGTATCCATGGTCCAATGAAAGGATTGTGGGTTAATGCGATGAATTAATATCTGACTCATTAGCAAACCTAACAGTGTCCCCCAAATCACAGCTAAACCTAACAATAGCCCTGACTCAATACTAATCCAAGCGGTTCGCTGGGCATTTGATTGTCCCAAGTAGTGCACCAAGGCGTACTCTTTCTGACGCAGTAAGGCTTGACCTGTAAATCCTGTTGCTATAGCAAACAGTGCCACTAACAGAGCTGCAATCTCTAGGGCATAGGTCAAGGCAAAAGTTCGATCAAAGATCGTCAATGATAAGGCTCGTAGATCACTCCGATTATTAAACTCCTGATCTCGTAACTGTGGAATGGCAGCTCGTAGTGCACTGAGCACTGCTACGGGATCCGCTTGATTGACAAGCCAAAGCGCAATACCTGAATACCGATAGTCTCCACTCATCCTTTGGTAAGTAGCAAGATCAATCACTACGGCACCATGCTGTCGACCATAGTCCCGAAAAATGCCTGCAATCCATACTTTTTGCGGGCCTTGCTGTTCATTAAAAGCCGGAAGACTGTGAATCTCACCAGGACGCCAGCCGTATAAATCCACCATAGCTTCAGAGATATAAACCGCCGGAAGGGAGGGCTGATTTGGTAGGGAGCTTACGGGGAGGGTCGAGCCCATTAAAGGAAGGGATTGTGCTGCCCGATCTTGTTGGATTGGCCGAGCAATTAAAGTGACCTCAGGTCGATCAGATTGAAAAAGAATCTTACGCTGAACAGTGAGTTCATAACGCTCAATACCTGGCACTCTCTCAAGAATGCCCAGGAGATTAGGGTTCTTGAGTAGTTCATCGCCCAAATTCAGCTGCTTAAAGTTGGCATATAAATCTGCCGGTAATACCTGGTCAAGCCACTGGGTCATAGAATCTCGAAAACTAGCAACCATCACTACCATGGCCACGCTTAGCGCCAGAGCTGCCACAACACCAGCTATCAATCCTGCAGCGCTAGCAGGTGCTTGAGCTAAGCGCCAGACAGCCAATGTAAGGGACGATGGTTGTTTTTTCCAGTGCGCCAGTCCGATTGCGAGTTTAGAAAAACAATGATGAACTAACCAAGGAATCAGAGCTAAGCCAGCAAGTAATAAGCAGGCAATTGATGCATACGCAGCTAAGGGAAGATCATCAAGAGCAGGCATAAATGCCAGAGCTAAGCTAGCAAGACCAAAGAATAGGGCAATACGATGATCCATAACAGGCTCTAATACACGCTCTGCAGAGTCCGATCTCAATTGCTCAGTGGGGCGTCCTGCCGTTGCCGCTTTTGCTGGAAAGTAAGCAGCCAATAAACCGACTGCAATTGCGAGGATCCAAAAGCTCAACAACACCAAGGGATCAATCTCTAAGGGCGGTATCACTGCAGAGAAATAACCGCCTCCTAAATCACCACCTAAAACATTCAATAAAGCCCATGCAAGAGCAAGCCCCAAGCCAGTGCCTAATAGTCCTCCTAGGGCAGCAATACTGCCAGCTTGTGCCAGAACTAAGGAAAATATCCAGCGAGAGCTCGCGCCTAATATACTTAAAAGTGCCAGTTGTGACTGTTGGCGTAAGACTGAAAAGCTAATAGTCGTAAAGACCAAGAAAGCGCCTGTAAAGAGAGCAACGAGGGCCAAAACATTCAAGTTGACACGGTAGGCGCGAGATAGATTGGAGGCGCGGCGATCACGCTCTTGGGAGCCAATTAAACGAACACCAAGATTGAGGTTTTGGACGGCATTGGCTACTTCCTCAATCCCTTTGCCATCCTGTAACTGCACATCAATTCGACTAATCCGCCCAAGCCCTCCTAAGCGCCACTGCATAGTCCCCAGGTCCATCACTGCAATTGCTTGCCCTATTGCTCCCGGCACGGTACCAGTCACCTTAAGTCGTACTATCTTCCCTTCGTAATCCAATGCCAAAGAATCGCCTACCGATAATTGCAACTTTTGTAAGGCAGTAGCCGATAAAAAGATTGCGTCATCTGAAAATAATCCTTGTCCTTGCGCTTCAGAGGTCAAGGGTACCAAAGCAGGCGATACTCGAGCCGCCTGAAAAACATCTATTCCAAGAACATGAATTTGAGCAGTGCTTCGCTCTAAAACTGGGCTGACTGCGCGGATCCCAAGTTCGGTTTGTTGCGCAACAATTTGGTCATATAGTTGGTCTGAGAATTCACCGGTGGGCATCACGATTTGGGCGGATGCCTGGCCATTGACGAGGTCTAATGCGCGGCTAAACTCATTTAGCGCTGAACGATTAACTGTATGAATTGCAACTGCAAGCGTTATACCTAAGGCAATTGCGAGGCCCGCTATAAGCCATCGACCAGGTTGCGCCTTAAAAGCGGACGAAAGCAGCCAATAAAACAGCATTAGTTTGTTAAAACTAAACGGCGATCTAAGCGCTCAGCAGCTTTCTCTGAATGGGTGACCATGACTAAGGCCGCATTATTTTCACGACAGGTGCGGCATAAAAGCTCCAAAGCAAGATTAGCAGTAATCGGGTCGAGGTTGCCAGTTGGCTCATCCGCAAATACAATTTTGGGACGATGTACTAAAGCACGCGCGAGCGCAACGCGTTGTTGCTCCCCCCCGGATAAAACAACCGGAAATTGTTCATAAGCAGCAGCTAAACCTAGCGCATTTAAAAGAGTCTGTGCACGTTCTTTTGCTTGGTCAATGGGGAGTCCCCCTATTAAACATGGCACCATTACATTTTGTAATGCAGTAAGGTGTGGCATTAAATGAAATGCCTGAAACACAAAACCGAACGCTGCTCTGCGTAGATGCAGTCGTTTATCTTCTTCCATTACTTTGAGATCTTTACCTTCAAAAAGCAAGCGACCTTCATCGGGTTGATCCAGACCTGCCAAGAGATTGAGGAGGGTCGATTTACCTACCCCAGAGGCGCCCTGAAGAGCGAGTTGCTCGCCAGCAGCCAGGGCAATATTTAATCCCCGAAATAGCCAGCGATCAGTACTTACGCGACGCGCTAGGCCTTCAGCTTGTAGTAAGGTCGTCATAGGCCCTCATGTTGAATGTTGCTGGCATATCGATATTGTTACATTCTCTAGAGATTGATGGGTACGGCTCAGGATGTAGAAAGGCAAAACGTTTTCCTATTCGGCATAAAAAAGATTTTAAATATAAGCGCTGTAGTTCTCTAGCCTGACTTAACCTGAGCTAGGTGGATTGCAGTGTTTTTAATTGAATAGCAAAGCTTTCGGCCTGATTGTTTGAAATTAGAATGCCAAATTCAATTACATCAGAAAAGGATAGGGCGGGTGCATTAATGGTTTGTCCACGGAATGTCGGTTTGAATTGATTTACGGTAAACCGCAAAGCTTGCCAAGTCGGTTCAGCAATGAAATCTGCTGCATAAGTCACCCGTGGTGCTAACTCAGTACGTAAGACTAGCTTGTAACGCTTTCCATCTCCTTTTGCTAAAAGCTCAATCTGTTGAGTACCTTTGGGAAATTTTGCTGTTGAACGCATGGAAGCAAAGCCACCATTATTTGCTAGTGATACTTGCCCCTCAAAAAGTATGCCTTGCTCGTCTTGGCGAAGACCCGACTGAGAAATGCCACCCATCACGCCATCATTCACAATCCAGCAGTTACGCATCAGATCAGGGTTAGTAAAGTTCATCAGAATTCCTTGCGAGCGAGAGGGCGCTGACCAACATAAAAAATAAAGACTGCAGGTGCAAAGAAAATGTCTTCTTGAGTTCAATGGGTTTAGAAGAAAGTTAATTTATTCATGCTGAATCTGAAGTGTAGGGCTATTCTGGTGAATCACCTACTTTTACGAACACTTATCAGTGAAATTGTCGACTATCTAGAAAATGTAAGTAAAAGAATCTTGAATCAACTCTTCGTCATAAATGATCGTTTTAGTGTGGGGAGTCTGCCTCGGCAAGAGCCTTAGACTCAGCGCGTATGCGCACCCAAAGAATGGCTGCATTGAGTACAGTGAAAACCAAAGCAATCCATGGCAACCCTAAGGCCATTGGTAAAGCAATTATTTCGGCAGCTACGATTACATAATTAGGATGGGAAAGATAACGATATGGACCTCGTTGTATACGTGCCTCACCTGGAACTATGATGATGCGCGTTGTCCAGCGATCACCGAGCGTAGCAATAACCCAGATGCGTAAAAATTGCAGCACAATGAAGAGGGATAGCCACCAAAAGTTTATGTAAGAGTCGCGGACATTGAGCCAGAGTATGGCCAACCAAGCGAAATGCATTGCAACAATAAAAGCGTAGTGACCTGGTGATTTTTCAATTCCCCCACGTGCGAGTAAGCGTGCGGTATTGCGTTTTGCAAGTCCTAATTCAGCCAAACGTTGCACTGTTAAAAGGGATAAGATTAATATGGCAAGAGTCAAGATGTAGAACTCAATTTCGAACTGTTACAGGAATCGCGACTGCGGTAAAACCGGGACCTAAGGCTGACATGAGGTATGTGCCAGTAGTAGCATTCTTGAGAAGTTGTTTTAGAACAAATAAAACAGTGGGAGCTGACATATTGCCATGATTTTTTAGCACGCTTCGCTCTATATCAAGAGATCCTGTTTTGATCTTAAGGGCAGCCTCAAGCGCTTCAAGAACTTTTGTACCACCAGGATGAAATGCAAAACGCTTAATTGCATCAGGCGTCAAACCTAAGCGGTTAAGAAACTCCGCCATTACTGGCGCAATTTGTCGTCTAACAAACGGCGGAATATCTCGGTCGAAGACTACCTCTAAGCCCTCATCATTTACATCCCAGCCCATAATTCCTAATGTCGATGGCCATGTATGCTGTACGCCAAAGCCTACGATATTGCAATCATTTGCTCGTGCCTTAGTGAGAACTACGGCTGCAGCACCGTCTGCAAATAGCGCCGAAGCGATGATGTTTGCTTTTGTTAAGGTATCTTGATGAAACCACAGCGAACAAAGCTCGACTGCAACTATCAAAACAACAGAACCCGGATTTGCTTGTGCTAAATGGGCTCCTAGTACTAATCCGCTGACACCGCCAGCACATCCCAAGCCAAATACGGGTACACGCAGAATATCGGGTCGCAAGCCAAGCTCTACAAAAGCTCGCGCTTCGAGTGTGGGCGTTGCGATACCACTTGAGCTAATGGTAATAACAATATCTACATCGGCTGCACTAATTTTTGCTTCATTAAGAGCATTTTGAGCTGACTCGATAAATAGGCGATTTGCGACCTCGAGATAGGCGGAGTTACGCTCCTTCAAACCAAGTGGCTGAAGATACCAATCAAGTGGCATTGCAATAGCTCTACTCTCGATGCCCGCATTTTGAAACACAGATGCTAGGCGATCGAATTCAGGAAAGCGCTCTTGAAAATGATCGCGCATTGCGGCCAAAGCATCTGCTTGAGAGAGGCGATGTTTAGGCTGGGCCGTACCTAGGCCAATAAGAGCAATGTCGGTCAGTTTATTGCACCTAATTAAATTAACTTACGAAAGATGACAACATGTTGCCAAGGTAGTGAACTGACAGATCGCTCCCACTCCAGCGCAAAAATACTTGCTTCTCGCTTAATCTGTGCCTCACTCATTTTATGGAGGGGTTTGATTGGCACTCGTACATCTTCTGCCTTATATTCAACGAAGACGATACGTCCTCGGGGCTTGAGGGCCTGCATGATGCTGCTCATGATTTCGTATGGGTAGGCCAGTTCATGATAAACGTCGACCATAATAGCCACATCGATTGAATTTTTAGGTAATTTGATGTTATCGACTGAGCCAAGCTTCACTTCAATTTGCGTAAGCCCTGAAAGCTTTACTCCAGTCTGGAGAATATTGACCATTTCAGGCTGCAAGTCCAGCGCGATAATTTTTCCGCCTGGCATCACTAGCGGTGCCATGCGACGGGATAGATACCCAGTACCCGCACCAATGTCAGCCACAACCATTCCTGGTTGCAAAGCCAACGCATCTAGCAATAAATCGGTACGTTCCTCACGCTCCCGCTTTTCTCGCTCAAGCCATGAGGCACCTTGCCAGCCCATGACCCCTGATATTTCACGACCCATATAACACTTACCAATACCATCAATGCTCCCTGATACCGAGACATAGCCCGGCGGACTAGCCTGCTGTGCCATAGTAAGGTTAACAGCAAGTAATAATGTAAATAAGCCAACAATCTTAATATTTTTCATTTAACTTTTTATTAGTTTTTATAGTCGGTCTTTCAATAATCAAGATTGCCGAGCCGAGGTCATTCTTTTATTTGATTTTGAGCAATGATTTAAACAATATCGATTAAATATTGGTATTTAGAAATACTATGTACTCATTTTTGGATCTGTAATACAAGCCTTCATTGCTTTTACCTCCAGTGCCTTGAGCCACTCAGGCTTTGCTTTTGGAGTCATGATCAATTCATTGACCTGTCGATTTGAAGCATTTTTAGAAACAAAGTCAGCCTGGCAGCCGCAATAAGCTGAAAAGTCCTCCTCAGTAAGGGCTTTACCTTTAATACCTTGATGTTCTGCCACTTGTTCACGGGCGCAATTTTTTTGATAGTCCTTTGAGATTGCCTGAGCAAACGACTGGCTAGACGTGATTAATAGAAATACTAATGTAAGACTAATGCGTAATGTTGACATATTTTCTTTCTTTTTTTGATCTCATTGATAAATATTTTTTCCACAAGCATCAAGATTTGACCCATATAAAACTAAATAATCAATTTCAATGACTCTTGATGATCCTGAACCTCATTATGAAAGACGGCTAGTTTCATACTAATTAGCTCTTACCGGATTCTAGTATTGCCTTGGATTGTCTAATATCTAGAGACTCTTCTTCATAATGACGACGTAATTCTCGACGAAGTTCTGCACCTTTATGGCGACGAAACTGATCTGGTGTATTTGGAGTAAAAGTTGGTACAGGTGTGGGTTTACCACTTTGGTCTGTGGCTACCATCGTGAAAAAACAACTATTTACATGTCGCTTAATCTGCGATTGAATATTCTCGGCAATCACCTTAATGCCAATCTCCATTGAAGTGTTTCCAGTGAAGTTTACAGAAGCATAGCAAGATACTAGCTCTCCCACATGCACGGGTTGCCTGAAAGTTACCTGGTCAACACTCATAGTTACTACTTGTTTCCCAGAATAACGGCTAGCACAGGCGTACGCTACTTGATCAAGCAGCTTAAGTAAATCACCGCCATGAACATTCCCGATAAAGTTTGCTTTATCGGGTGTCATCAATACAGTCATCATTAATTCAGAATTAGAATGATTCAAGTCCATACCTCATCAATATCATTTAAGGGCTTATGATCCCAAGGGGTAATTGACGCAACGATTGTCGTAAGCCTTACGAGTCTCAAGCCAAATAAACACCAAATTATTTAAAAGCTAATTAAGTTTAATGATGATTTAACGCCTCCTAATTACAGCATATTGAAACTTGAGTCCAAAGATCGTTTTCTTTGCCTGATAATGACTGTTGCGATTGTGACTAGTAAAGAATTGCTTTAAATACTTATTATTCACGTGATGGGCGAATATTTGGCTTATGGTGCTTAACAAGTACGTCATTTCATTTTCCTTTTTTTAAAAAATACTTGGGGCACTGCCCAAACACTATGCACCTTATTTGTATATGTCGCACCAAGGCAAAAGCCCCTCTAAAAGTAGTCTTATACGTAAAAACCCTAATAGGTACACAATGGTTTTGTCCTTGACCGCTGAGAAAGGGTCCTTAAGTCGCCTTTGGGCGACTTTTTTGAAATGAGAAAAAAATGCTAGAAACAATTTGTGACACCTTGATAGACGCATATAAGCGTAATTGGATTACCAGTAGAGACGGTAATGTCAGCATCAGGCATCACGATCGTGATCATTTTTACATTACACCTAGTGGCGTTCGTAAGCAAACATTGCAGCCTGATCAGTTCAAAAAAATTAAGTTATTGGGCGAAACTTGGGAAGAGCTTGATTACACCGATATTAGTAAAAATTTAAGACCTAGCGGCGAGATACCATTGCATTTTGGACTTCAGAAAAAATTGGGGCAACACAGCAATGAGGTGAGGGTGGTGGTGCATTTACACCCAACCTACTGTATTGCAGCCATGCATGCTGGCATTGATCTTAGCACTGTTAGTGAGGCATTCCCCGAGCTTAATCGTTATACAAAGGTTGCTCCCAATGTACAAGATGTTGAACCGATTAGTCAGCAACTTGCGGATCAGTGTCATGCTAATTTACAACTAGATGAAGATGGCTTTATTGGCTTTGATATTGTTGGCATTAAGGGGCACGGAGTGGTTGCAGTCGACGTTTCTCCTTGGCAAGCCTATGAACACATCGAGCGACTTGAGCACATATGTAAGATAGTTCTAGCATCTGGAAAATATGATTCGTAAATTACTTTCCCTTTTTTTGATAGCTTTATCTTCTTCAGTTATGGCTGATATGGCAAGAGGTTTCAATGTTTTAGAGCAAGAGCTAGCTCCTCTTAAGGGCAATCAAATTACGGGGTTTTATAGAGATGGATATTGTCGTACCGATGAAAACGATCCAGGTCAACATGCGGTTGCAGCAACCATGACCCAAAAGTTTCTTGATTACACAAAATCTCGTGGAAACGACCTTCAAACCCCGAAACCACGCTCGAGTTTTCCAGGTTTAAAGCCTGGTGATAAATGGTGTCTCTGTACTGCCAGATGGATAGAAGCAGAAGAGGCGGGTGTGGCGCCCCCGGTTAATCTACCGGCAACACATAAGGCCGCCTTAACTCTTGTGCCCCTCAAAACTCTACAAAAATATCAAACTAAATAACTTAGAGTTGCTAATTGCCTTAATGGACCTTTAAATGAAACCAAGGCCTTAACAAATTTCTACTTGATCCTGCAACTGGTGCTGCCGAAGATCCCCCTCAAAAGTATGTAGGTTTGTATGTTTTGGAGAAATTGTTGCTCATGTTGAATTATTGGTTGGTGCACTGACCGTCATGCCACGTCTAAAAGATATCTCGGTGAGAGCGCAGTTAGGTGACTTCATCACACGCTTTAGTGGAATCACAATGTGCTGCGTGGTGACAGGCCTTATTTGGGTAGCTATAAAGCTAGATAAACAATTAAATACTCAGTTTCGGGCCTGTGAGCATCTAATTTGTCATCGGTAGCAAGTTAGGAGGAGAAGTATTAAAATTAACTAATGTTCAAAAAGCTTTCGCTTATCTTTTTAATTCTTACCTTGCCCATTCAAGCTTGGGCAGTTTCGGACATGCCATTTAAACATCAATCGACAGCAGTTGGTGTTGAAACTCAAAAATCTTCTCATCCATGTCATCAAGATCTCAAAGTAACGACAACAGATAAGTCTGATCCACAGAATTACTTCCAAGATAGTGGTTGTAATTCTTGCGTGCTGTGTATGGCATTTGCCCCTCATTCATACCTGCCATTTTCTGGTCTGATTTCTCATCAGACCACATCAAATGTCGGGAATTTTAGTTTTGCTAGTTACAACACGCCATCGCTAATTAAGCCACCCATTCTTTAACTCCACAGCATAAGTCCGCCCAAATTTTGGGTATTTACTTCACTGGAGAGTTTTATGAAACAAATTATTATCGCTTTAGTTTGCTTGCTATCGTCTTATGCCATAGCAAACCCAGAATGGGTCAATGGTGAGATCGTCAGAATCGACCCATCCCGTGATCGTATTGTGCTTAAGCATGAATATATTGCCAGTATCAGAATGCATGCAATGACCATGCCTTTTGGTACCTCAAAGGACTTGAATCTAGATGCCTATCGTCCTGGTGATAAGGTGCGCTTTCAAATCAAAGTGGTAGATGGCACTTTGGATATCGCTGCTATTGAAAAGCTGAAATGAAGCGGACTCTATTTTTAAAGTTTGCATTTCTTATGGCAATAGGATTTATGACACAGCTCAGTGCTGCGCCTTTGGGCTATAAAAATAGCTGGATGGTGATGGGTGACTTTAGCAAAACCTATCAAGAATTGTCGGTAAACTATTCCACCACAGCAAATGATGCACTCGGAGTTTCAGTTAGCGCGATGCAAACAGAAGATTCCGTATCAAGAAGGCAAAATGCAGAAGTGGTCTATACCCGCAAGGTGGCACGCTGGAACCTACCTAATGCACAGGCTAATGTTTGGTTTATTGGTGGTTTAGGCTCTACAACTGGGAATACGTTCGGAGGATCAAAGGCAATGGCGTCACCCGGTCTTCAGGTCGATTATGAAACTACCCGGTTTTACTCCATGGCATCTGCCCGGGTTTATGCGGCACAGGGAGCAACAAGCAACATCACTACGGCACGCCTTGGGGCTTCATTTTATGAGGTTGATTATGACCAGCCACAGCCATGGCTCGTGATTGAGGCTCGGCGGATGACGTTTGTATCAAATCAGTATGAGTTCACTCCCATGCTGCGGGTTATTCACAATCGGTATTTTGTGGAAGCGGGCGCAAATCTATCTGGACAACTGCGTTTTAACTTTATGTATAACTATTAGGATGATAAACATGAAAATGATTAATTTTATATTGGCAATTTCTTTACTAGGATTGAGTCAAGCAGCTTTAGCTAGTATGAAAGTCACAGTAAATGGTATGGTCTGCTCTTTTTGTGCGCAAGGCATCGAAAAGAGCCTCTTAAAACTCGATGAAACAAAGGCGGTATTAGTTGATTTAAAAAATAAGGTTGTGATAGTTGAGGCAAAAGATGGAAAAACGCTTAATGAAAAGTTAATCAAAGAGGAGATTACCGATTCTGGTTATGACGTTGTTAGTGTTGAAACAATTCCACAGACAGTCGCTCAATTTAAAGAGCAGATGAAGGCTAAGAAATGATGCAGGATGATTTGCATGATGTAAAAACCTCCTTCTTTAGCTCCTTAGTAACTCTTTTTGCTAGCTCCAGCACCTTAGTCTGTTGTGCCATTCCTGCATTACTGGTGAGCTTGGGGGCGGGTGCGGCTCTGGCTTCACTCGTTGCTGTATTTCCTCAAATTGTGTGGATCAGCGAGAACAAGGAGATCATTTTTTTATTCAGTACTGTGTTGATGGTGATTGGCGGCATCGTACAGTGGCGTAATCGTTATGCCCCATGCCCAGTAGATCTGAGGCTAAGGCAGGCATGCTTAAGAACTCGTAAAGTATCTTTAGGTATTTATTTGTTTAGCTTGGCTCTGCTGATAATTGGCGGTTGGTTTGCTTTTATCCAGCCACTTTTATGACAAAACAAGTTGAAAGTTTGGGATTAGAGGCCTCAGACTGCAGTTAATACCGCCTCGAGCTACCAAGTAGCTCAGAAACTCCCATCAGAAATCGTGGGGGTTTTGTCGCTTGAGAGTAGTTTTAAGTAATCCTCATGCACTGCACAATTTATTTCACGATTCGCTTTTTCGCTATAAGCCATTGAAATATATAGACTTTAAATTAGATATGAATACTGCCGAGGCGTAGTTAGCTGGCTCGGATCGTGCTGTGCAGGCTAGATTTTCTAGGTCCAAAGTGAGCAAATAACTGACTTTGGGCATGGATCCTAAAAAAGACTTAGAGTGTTCTTATGAGCGAATCTATCCACTACACCCCCATTGATATTTCTGATCGAGTTGCATTGGCGTTTACCAAGGGTATGCGCTTTTTTGCTGACACCTTTTTTAAGAAGCGGTATGGACATCGAGCCGTTGTTTTAGAAACCGTAGCAGGTGTTCCAGGAATGGTTGCTGGTATGTGGACTCACTTAACCAGCCTTCGTAGTATGAAAATTGGCTATGGACCAAAGATTCGTACGCTTTTAGCGGAAGCTGAGAACGAAAGAATGCATCTAATGACTTTTATCGAGATTGCTAAGCCTAATGTGTTTGAGCGTTATCTCGTCTTGTTTACTCAGGCCATCTTCTGGAATTTCTTTTTTATTATTTATGTGTTTTTTCCAAGAACAGCACATCGCATAGTTGGCTATTTTGAGGAAGAAGCGGTCTACTCCTATACCGAATATCTAAAAGAAATTGATGAGGGACGCACGCCTAATGTGCCGGCTCCAAGGATCGCTATTGATTACTGGAAGCTTGGATCTGATGCAACCCTTCGGGATGTCGTGATTGCCGTTCGTAATGATGAAGCGCATCATCGGGATACGAACCACCAATTTGCGTGCGACTATGACCATTAGTTCGGTATTGAAGGCGTCAGCGCCTATCGAAAAGAGTGAGCAAGATCTAGATTGAGCCTCCTCGACCTCTTCAAATGTAGTCTTAGGTCAACAAAGCCCTATGTCTTTTCCAGCGCTGACAAGGTTTTTATTTAACCTATGCAAAAAGTACCTGAAGTTTTAATACACAGATTGTGCGTAGGACATAGAATTAATCTGAGTCCATTTAATGTCAATACTAGTGCTGAGAAACGTTTAAGTTACTGGTATTTTGCGTAAGCGGATTACTGTTAATTTTTAAGCCACACCGTTTATTGATTAACTGCTTCACTACAGTTGTAAAGCATTTCGTGTATGTAAATATTCTAACCATAACAAGTAGGAGATAGACATGATTTATGCAAACCCAGGCCATGCTGACGCCCTGATGAAATACAAAGCCCACTACGATAATTTTATTGGCGGTAAGTGGGTAGCCCCAAGTAAAGGCCAATATTTTGATGTGATTTCACCTATTAATGGCAAGGCGTACACCAAGGTAGCGCGCTCTGATGCTAGCGATATTGAACTGGCTTTGGATGCCGCGCATGCTGCTGCCGATCAATGGGGTAAAGCTGACGTAACAACGCGTAGCAATATTTTGTTGAAGATTGCCGATCGCATGGAGCAAAACTTAGAACTATTGGCCTATGTTGATGCTATTGATAACGGTAAAGCAATTCGGGAAACCTTAAATGCGGATATTCCGCTTGCAATTGATCACTTTCGATACTTTGCCGGGGCAATCCGTGCACAAGAGGGAGGTCTGAGTGAGATTGATGAAAACACTGTGGCCTATCATTACTTGGAACCATTGGGTGTTGTAGGACAAATCATCCCATGGAATTTCCCAATCTTGATGGCCGCATGGAAGCTTGCCCCAGCTTTAGCTGCAGGCAATTGCGTAGTCTTGAAGCCAGCGGAATCTACTCCCATTTCAATCCTGATCGTAGCCGAGTTGATTGCAGATCTATTGCCACCAGGTGTTCTTAACATCGTCAATGGGTACGGCCGCGAAACTGGTATGCCACTGGCCAATAGTAAGCGCATTGCTAAGATTGCTTTTACCGGCTCGACCTCTACTGGTCGTGTGATTGCGCAAGCTGCTGCAAATAATTTAATCCCGGCAACTTTAGAGCTAGGCGGAAAATCTCCTAATGTCTTCTTTGCCGATGTCATGGATAAAGATGATGCATTTTTAGATAAAGCAATTGAAGGTCTTGTGTTGTTTGCCTTCAATCAAGGTGAGGTGTGCACTTGCCCAAGCCGCGCCTTAATTCAGGAAAGTATTTACGACCGATTTATGGAGCGTGTGCTGAAGCGCGTTGCCGCAATTAAGCAGATCAATCCATTAGATACTGATAGCATGATGGGTGCGCAGGCATCCAAAGAGCAGCTCACGAAGATCCTTTCTTATCTTGATCTAGGCAAGCAAGAAGGTGCAGAGTTGCTCGCTGGCGGTGCACAAGCACACCTAGGCGGTGATTTAGAGGGTGGCTATTACGTTCAACCCACTATCTTTAAGGGTCATAATAAGATGCGGATCTTCCAAGAAGAAATCTTTGGCCCTGTCTTGGCTGTAACTACCTTTAAAGACGAAGCAGAAGCCCTTGAGTTAGCCAATGACACTCTGTATGGATTAGGTGCGGGCGTATGGACGCGTAACGGTAATTTGGCGTATCGAATGGGCCGAGCCATTAAAGCAGGTCGCGTTTGGACAAACTGTTATCACGCCTATCCAGCCCATGCTGCGTTTGGTGGCTATAAGGAATCCGGTATCGGCCGTGAAAATCACAAGATGATGCTAGCTCACTACCAACAAACCAAAAACTTATTGGTTAGCTATAGCGAAAATAAACTCGGCTTTTTCTGATCGTTTTATATCGTATCAAAAAGGGGTAAAGCAATTTACCCCTTTTTCTACTGAAAGGAGCACAGCATGGTTGAGCGTATTGTGGCAACGCCGGAAGCATTAGCACTCATTAAAGAGATGCAAACGCTTCATGGAGAAATTCTATTTCATCAATCTGGTGGATGTTGTGACAACAGTGCTGCAAATTGCTATTTGCCTACTGACCTGACGATCGGTCCCTATGATGTCAAATTGGGGGAGGTTGGCTCAGTACCATTCTATATTGGCAAATCGCAATATGAGTATTGGAAACATACCCAATTAATACTGGATGTGATTGAGGGTAGTGGGGGTACGTTTTCATTGGAAGGTAATACAGGCAAAGCTTTTCATACACGATCACGACTGTTTTCGGATGAGGAGTGGGAGCTTATTAAATCCACTGTAGAAAATGATTTAGCTTAGGGTGTACGGTTTAATCGTACTGGGCAGACCAAGCGCGATTGGTCCTGGACTGCATATTAAAAAATACGTGTTGTGCCGGTTGGTTGATCAAGCCATCCAATCGATTAAAAAAGGCCACCACCCTTTCCGTAGCATGATAGTGGCCCTCTATTTATCTTCCGCGAATAAATAATCCGACGATTAACCCCAGACCAGCAGCAACTCCCACTGACTCCCAAGGGTTGCGATGAACAAAGTTATCCGTATCTTTAGCAGCAGATTTGGCCTTGTCTATAACTACGCCTTCAAAGTTGGCAATGCTTTCTTTAGTAGCGGCAAGGGTTTTTAAAGCCTTTGAGCGAACGGTCTTAATAGCATCATCCACATGCCCCTCGGTAGCTTCAATTAAAGCTTCAGCATCTTCAATTAGTGCTTTGTACTCGCTAATTAATTCATCAACTGCTTTATTAGAAGCTTTGCTTATAGCGCTATTGATTTTTCTCATCATCATTCTCCACTGATATCTACATTGGGGGTACTACCCAACACAAAGATAATTGTGCTGTAAATCGATGATAGAGATAAGCGATGGATTTATATGTCTGGTAGCCGACATAGCTATCCAATAACAATCAAACATCTAAGCCTTGATTACTGAATATCAGTTGATTTCTGTAACTCCCTCTAAAATTCAAGAGTAAGCTGTGAGCTAGTGTCCTTTGATTTAACTTTAGAGTTTTTACGTTCAGCCCCTTTTTTTCTCGAGGCATGCTTATTAATAACGGATTTCTTGCCAGCTCGAACTTCTGATAAGTTACGTCTTGAATGCAGGCGATCTTTAGATGTTTTGGTAGCGGTGGCAATGTCTACAATCGGTTGAGGAATTTCTTTACCGATATAAATACCTAAATGATTTTGCACATCTTGGGTCATGTTCCAAGGCTCAAAAATCCATGTGTTCGGTATTTGACGCATGTGGGGCAGCCATTTCCTCACAAAAAAGCCCTTTTGATCATGATCTTGCGCTTGTTTGATCGGGTTATAAACGCGGGTGACGTTGATTCCGGTAGTGCCAGATTGCATCTGCATTTGACTCCAGTGAATTCCTGGCTCATAGTCCAAAAACTGGGTGGCTAACCAATCTCCTACAGGTTTCCAGTGCAACCAAAGCGGATAGGCTGCAACTGAAACCAGCATTGCCCGCATTCTAAAATTAAGCCATCCCGTTTCACGAAGCATGACGACACAAGCGTCCACCATGGGCCAGCCTGTCCTGCCATCCTTTAGGGCATTAAAGTGATCAACATTAAATTCATGCTCACGTAATCCATCATAACCACGATGCATGTTCTCCCATTCAATTTCAGGCTCACTCTCCAGCTTTTGAATAAAGTGACAATGCCAATACAGGCGACTGATAAAAGCAACTAAACCGGATTTTCTTCTGCTAGCTTCTGGCGGCATTTGAAGTAGCTCTTCGTTTGTTGCTTGCACTACCTCTCTGATGCTAAGACACCCATAGCTTATAAACACAGATAATCGTGAACATGCATCTGGCGCTGATAAAGGCGATGAAATCCCGCCTCGGTACCACATGCTTCTCTGCTTTAAAAAACTATTGAGTGTTTTGAGCGCAACGGATCTTCCACCGCGCTGTCTCAATGGCGGATTGTGCCTAAGGTGGGCAGGGGCCTGCATTGCCGCTGGCGTCACAAAATGAGCGCTAGGATTCGTTACTGGCTTGTTGGAAAGCGGGGTCTTCCAAAATTGAACCAGTGGAAGTTCACACATAGGTGCTTCCATATGCCTTTGCCAACAGGCTTGCCATTCGTTACGATTCTTCAGTCCTCTGACTACACCAAACTGGGCATATTCACCCCAATGAATACCATGAGACTGACACCATTTGCCAACATCTTGATCTCTGGCATAAGTAAATCTGTTGCCAGTTTCTTGATGGGAATATAAGCCTTGAAAAGGAGTTTCTTGCCAAATTTTACTCAGCACTTCAGTGACTTCACCTTCATGAATTTCTATTTCGCCTCCGAGCAAACGCAGCTGACCATCCAGATCTTGAAGAGACTCCCGTATGAACTCAAAGTGTTGGAGTGCAACATCTGGCTGTAGCCAGAGTGTTGGTTCGAGCACATAAATACATCGAATGGGGCCTAGCTTTGTAGCCTCGACAAGAGCGGCATGATCTTCAGAGCGCAAATCACGCTTAAACCAGACCAGTTGATAACTCATTATTTAAAAGTATTTGAAATTGATTTAGACGTCACTGAGCTTACGTTTCGGTGTCAGGATGACTTGAGCAAGCAGAGCCAAAATAGCGGCCGGTATTGCTCCGGCAAGCATCAGCGCATGGTCGTTTACGGCAAGTCCTGCCACTATTCGGTCGCCAAATCCACCGGCACCTACGAGCGCCGCAAGGGTGCAGGTACCAACGCCAATCACCGTTGCTGACGCTAAACCAGCCATGATGATTGGTTTTGCAAATGGAAGCTCGATAAAAAATAACAGTTGCCACTCTTTGCAGCCAAGAGCCAAAGCTGCTTCTTTTAGACTCGATGGAACCTTCATCAAGCTAATGTAGGTCGCATTCACAATCGGTAACAGGCCATAGATAAATAAAGCCAAAATGGCTGGTACAGCACCGATTTGGTCTAGTACGGCGATCAAAATAGTAAGTAATGCGAGTGAGGGTATGGTTTGTAAGACACTCACACACCCCAAAATCCACGATGCAGAGAAGGGCCGGCGGTATGCAAGAATACCGAGAGGAATTCCGACCAGAAGGGCCATCGTTGAGGAGATAGCTACTAGCAGAACATGGGCTCGAAGGGCTGTAAAAAAATCTGGACCAAAAAGTAACTTAAAAAACCTAGAGAACTGCGAAGGATTAACTTGCTCATCAACAGATGCATTTAAAAACCCGCGCGCTACTTTTTCAAAACTAAGTCCAGATTCTGCTAGTCCATTGAGCTTTGCCATAGAGACTTCATTCAATGACCCAGTTAACGAGTCTAAGGGCTTCTCATTGAAATTAGAGCGCATCAACAGTACTGCATCGTAACGAGGAAATGCTTGCCTGTCATCTTCCAGTAGAACTAGTCTTTGCCGTGCAATCGCTGCATCAGTGGAGTAAGCATCAACAATATCGGCATCACCACGTACGAGAGCATCGTAGGCTAAGCCATGTTCCAGCACTTTCCCTGATTTATTTTTTAGGTCGTAAGTCTGCACAAGAGCAGGCCAGCCATCAGTCCTAGTCTTAAATTCTGGAGATAAGGCGATCCGAAGGGCAGATTGTTGCTTGGCTGTCAGGTTTGCAATATCACTAATTTTCTTAATACCTAGCGCACTTGCTTGTTCTGATCTCATAGCAAGTGCATAAGTATTATTAAAGCCTAACGGTATACCAACCTTTAATCCCTGAGGTTTGAGCCAGCCATTGAGCTGGCTCAATGAGGCTTCGGTCTCCGATCGTTTTAATATTTCTCGCAGAATGGTACCGGTGTATTCCGGGTAAACATCAATCTGACCTGTTTTTAGTGCTTGAACAACAATTGCAGTGTTGCCAAGACCTTGTCGATGTTCAGCTTGTATTCCAGCATCACGCAATTTGAGCTTAATCAATTCTCCAAGGACATAGCTTTCCGTAAACCGCTTTGAGCCAACTACGGTAGTTTTTTCCGTAGGTTGAGCCAATACTGAGCAGCTCAAGGCCATCCCTATATATAAACTGGCTTTAATCAATGCTAAGGGGGCATACTTTCTAAAATACAAACGAGATCAACCGTGGTGTAATTGCAATCACCCATAATAAAAGCCCTTGGGTAAATTTGCTTACTAGAAAGATTAAAGGATGCTATTTAGACTTAAGTCTTCGACTTTTACGTGTGCGCTCAAAAAAATTGTCGGGCTTTAGACGAATCCACTGGATAAAACCGCTCATATCAGCCTGTAGCTTGAGTTGTTCAATATCGTTATATTGACGCGCCAGCTCAGTTTCAGTAAAGGTAGCATGAATCTGTCGATGGCAAATGCGGTGCAAAACTACGGTATGACGACCCCCATGGGATTTAGGAATCAGGTGATGCTCATCTCGTTGTGATTTGGGGACGGCTCTGTCGCAAAGCGGGCATATAACTACCTCAGGCAGTAGATCTGTTGAATTACTAAATTCCTCCAGGATGTATTTTTTCTTGATACGCCCAGTCATCGTATTTATAGTCCAAAAAAGCACGTTTAATTAATTTCTAAATCATCTCTTTAAATAATATAGGTAGATCTAATGACTTAGCGCCTCATTTGGTGCATTGAACGCTAATTACATAGTTTCTTCATCATTTGCACTCCAAAGGGCTTGGAATGTCACATCCAATGGGTTGGCCAAGGATCGATTTAGGGGGGGGGCTCATTTTGGATTAGCTTTAATGGTCTTTTTAAACGACAATAAAAATTCACAATAAATGGCTAGAAATAAAAATGTATAAGCTAATTGCTTTTGATGCCTATGGCACATTATTTGATGTCTATTCAATGGGGCAGCTGGCTGAAGAGCTCTTTCCTGGTCACGGTCAAGCATTTGCCTTGATGTGGCGAGATCGCCAAATTGAATACACCCGTCTAGTCACCATGAGCGATCCTAATCCCAGCGGTAGCAAGCACTATCTCCCTTTTTGGGAATTAACGATTCGTTCTTTGCGGTATGTCTGTAAGCGGATGAGTTTAAATCTCACCCCGGAATACGAAAAGCGACTGATGGATCAATATGCCAAGCTCACTGGTTTTGAGGATAGCTTGATTGTTCTAAAAACTATTAAAGAAAAGGGTTTATCAACCGCCATATTGTCTAACGGTAGTAGAGAGATGCTTTCTACTGTCGTGGAGAGCAATGGATTAAAGCCTTACCTTGATCAAGTTGTAACCATAGAAGATATCCGTTTATTTAAAACGGATCCTCAAGCTTATGGACTTTTATTAAAAGCCTTTCCCATCAAAAAAGAAGAAGTGCTGTTTGTATCCAGTAATGCATGGGATGCTCTAGCGGCTAAATGGTATGGCTTTGACGTGTTTTGGGTCAATCGCTTGGGTCACCCCTTTGAAGAGATTGGTGAAAAGCCAAACTATGAAGGCAATTCGTTGAGCAAAGTATTGGCAGTGGTTTAATTTCCTGCGGGAAAAATTCATGCGAGGTCTTAAATGAAAAAAGTAAATATCCTTCTGGTGAGCGTTTTAATATTGCTTCCCATTTCAGTAAGCGCCCAAATTCTTGATGCAATCCGCGGCCACGTTCAAGACCTGAAGGTGCGCTTTGATGATCATCAAAAAATTGAAGGTGACATTATTAAGCGGGGGCAAATTGACAAAAGTGCAAAGGGTCAAGATTTAATACACAACTCCTCTGGTGAGTGGCAATTAGTCAAAGTGGGCAACCAATTATTTTTACAATCCAGCGAAGACTTTAGATCAAGTCCTGGGCCTGACTATCATATTTATATCAGTAGTAAGCCTGCCATTAAAGATAATGATGAGTTCAGCTCCCAACAGATTGAAGTCAGTCGTATTAAAAAGCCGAATGGCGCCGCATTCTATCTTTTAAAGACTCAAGATCCTGATGACGTCAGCAGCATGTTAATTTGGTGTAAGCAGTTTAAAGAGTACATCGGGTCGGCAGATTTACGATCAGTGAAGTAGGCCAAATTACTCACACGTTATTAGTCAAGCCGAGACAAGGATAAAAAATGCATTTTTATACAGATCGAAGCATTCAATCATCTGACATCACACCAAGAGAAGTCTTTGAAGGGCGAAGAGAAATACTAAAGACAGCTGCCGCGGGTAGCATGGGTCTTCTACTTGCTTCATGGGCAAGTCGTGATGCTTTAGCTTCTAATCCTGAGTCACAAAGACTTCCAGCAACTCTTAATTCTTTATTTTCAGCAAAAGATGATTTAACTAGTTTTAAAGACGTCACTACCTACAATAACTTTTACGAGTTTGGTACCTCCAAATCCAATCCTGCCTCACGCGCGCACACCTTGAAAACCCGTCCATGGACTCTGACAGTGGAGGGCTTGGTTAAAAAACCTACTGAATTTAGCTTAGATGACTTACTCAAGCTTGCCCCTATGGAGGAGCGTATTTACCGTATGCGCTGCGTGGAGGGTTGGTCCATGGTCATTCCATGGGATGGTTATCCATTATCCAAATTGCTGAAGAAAGTTGAGCCACTGGGGTCTGCAAAGTATGTGGAATTTACCTCTTTGGCAGATCCAAAGCAAATGCCGGGACTTAAAAACCCTGTATTACGCTGGCCTTATACAGAAGGCTTGCGCTTAGACGAGGCCATGAATGCATTAACCCTGTTGAGCTTTGGTATCTATGGTGAGATGATGCCCAATCAAAATGGCGCACCCGTACGATTAGTAGTGCCCTGGAAGTACGGATTTAAAAGCGCTAAATCGATTGTCAAAATTCGCCTATTAGAGGAGCAGCCTGCAACTAGTTGGAATATTTTTAATCCACGTGAATATGGTTTTTATTCCAACGTAAATCCTACGGTTGCCCATCCGCGCTGGACTCAGTCTACCGAGCGACGAATTGACGATAGCGCTCGATTACTTACGCCAAGACTTAAAACAGCGCTATTTAATGGCTATGAAGAACAGGTTGCCCGTATGTATGCGGGGATGGACTTGAAAAAGTACTACTAAATCGAAATCCCATCGCCACAGCAGCTATTCAGGTTTCAACTTGCTTTTAACCAACTATTATTAAAGCTTCTCAATCTCAGGAATACATCATGCTCAAACTCTACTATCACCCATCACCCAATCCAGTAAAAGTAGCCCTCTATTTAGAAGAGACCAACACTCCATATGAAATTATGGTGACAGATACCCGCAAGGGCGATCAACACACACCAGAATTTAGAGCGCTTAATCCCAATGGTAAAACGCCTGTTTTAGTCGATGGCGACATTACGGTGTTTGATAGCAATGCCATCATGCTGTACTTGGGCGAGAAGATTGGCAAGTTCATGCCAGCAAATACCCCGCAGACACATGCCCAGCTTTACTCGTGGCTCATGTTTGTAGCTACTGGTATTGGACCGTATTGTGGGCAGGCCGTTCACTTTAAGCACTTTGCTCCAGAGCCAAAAGAATACGCGGTTAATCGCTATGACTTTGAGGCTTGGCGTCATTGGCTCTTAATTGAGGAGCGCTTATCTCAACAGACTTATATGCTCGATGAATACAGTATTGTGGACATGTCAGTTTGGGGCTGGGCTAGAGTGATTCCTTTTGTACTGGGGGAAGGTGCCTGGGAAAAGCTGCCCAGCGTAAAGCGCTTGCTCGATGAAATCAATGCCAAGCCCAGCGCTCAAGCTGTGGAGGCCATTAAGACAAAGTACACCTTCAAAACTGAAGTAGATGAAGAGTCAAGAAAGAACCTATTCCCCAGCAATGAGCGCCTTAAGAAGTAGGATGAGTTTATGCCCGACATTTACTGCCGGATACTTTTAAATACTAGGCTAAGCCCCCATGACGAAGTAAAGCATCAATACTGGGTTCTCTGCCGCGGAAGGCTTTGAAAGATTCCGCAGCAGGGCGGCTACCGCCCACCTCCAGAATTTCTTGTCTGTAGCGTGTACCTGTTTCAGTGTCCAATACACTGCCTGTCAGCTTAGCGGCTTCTTCAAACGCAGCATATGCATCGGCAGAGAGTACTTCTGCCCACTTGTAGCTGTAGTAACCAGCTGCGTAGCCACCAGCAAAGATATGGCTAAAGGAATTAATCCAGCGCGAGAGTGCTGGCTGCGGGATGATGTTGTATTCGTTGGCGATGGCTCTAGAAGCATCTAATACGGCATGGCCCTTTGCGTTGCTTGCATCAAAGCGTGAATGTAAGCGCCAATCTGTTAATGACATGATCACTTGACGAAGTGTACCCAAGCCATTTTGGAAATTCTTAGCAGCCAGCATTTTTTCAAATAAGGCTTTAGGTAAGGGTTCACCTGTTTGGGCATGTGCAGTCATTTTCTCTAGTACTTCCCATTCCCAGCAGAAGTTTTCCATAAACTGACTTGGTAATTCCACGGCATCCCATTCAACGCCATTAATTCCTGAGACACCTAAAGCACTTACTTGAGTGAGTAGGTGATGTAATCCATGCCCGCTCTCATGGAAGAGGGTGATGACATCATCATGAGTAATAGTAGGTTGGCGCATGACACCGTCAACCTTCACAGGCGATGCAAAGTTACACACTAAATATGCTACCGGTATCTGAATCTCTCCATTCGGTAATTCTCGACGACCACGAGCATCATCCATCCAGGCGCCGCCACGCTTACCAGGGCGGGCATAGGGATCTAGGTAGAAGTAGGCTCGTATGTTTCCAGATTGATCCTTAACAGCAAACGATTGCACATCAGCATGCCAAATGGGTAAGTCAGCAGCTTCAATCTTGACAGCAAAGAGCGTTTGAATCACTTCGAATAAGCCATCCAATACTTTGGGTAACGGGAAGTATTGCTTGAGCTCATTTTCAGAAAATGCATAACGCGTTTGCTTCAAGTGCTCAGAGGCAAAAGGTATATCCCAAGGCTCCAGCCCCTTTGCCAGCCCCAGCTCGGCCTTTGAAAACTCACAAAGAGCTTGCCAATCTTTCTGGGCAAATGGTTTTGACTTGTCAGCAAAGTTGGTAAGAAAGAGATCAACCTCATCTACGGTATTGGCCATCTTTGGTGCAAGGCTCAAGTCCGCGTAATTGGTAAAGCCCAGCATACGAGCCTCTTCATCTCGCAGTCGGAGCTGGTCAAGCATATTTTGGGTGTTATCCCAATCGAGATTGCCTATAGCATATTGCGGTGCTAGCTCAGAAGCGCGGGTGACATAAGCCTGATACATCAGCTTTCGCAGCGCTCTATTTTCTGAATACTGCATGACAGGGTAGTAGGAGGGAAAGTGCAGGGTAAATGCCCAGCCCTGAAGACTCTTTTGCGACGCAAGATCAGCAGCGGCAGCGATAGCATCCTCTGGTAGTCCTGCCAACTCAGTAGCATCTTGAATGACATGAACGAATCCATCTGTTGCATCTAATACGTGATCAGAAAAGGATTTGCCCAACAAAGCCTGTTCATCTTGAATCTCAGAAAACCTTGGTTTTTGAGAATCCGCAAGTTCTGCTCCACCTAGACGAAAATCTCTCAATGAGTTCTCAATCACTTTTTTCTGTGCAGCATTCAGTTTAGAAAAGTCAGCGCTTTGACTAAGCTGCTTGAACTTTTGATAAAGCGCTAGATTTTGCCCTAAGCTTGAGAAGAAGGCAGTGACTTTGGGCATCATCTCACCATAGGCCGCACGAAGTTCAGGTGTATCCGCAACACTATTGAGATGAGAAATTACACCCCAGGATCTACCCAGACTTTCAGTAGCATCCTCCAGAGGCTCGACTAGATCATTCCAGCTTGCAGAGGTGGCAGTATCGACTGCATGATCTACAGCAAGCTGTGCTTGTTTTAGTAGATATTCAATTGCGGGTGCAATGTCACTGGGCTTTATTTCAGAGTAAGCAGCAATCCCTCTACCAAAGGAAATTAATGGATTTTTTTGCAGTTCAGCAGAAGGCTTTGGGGATGTGGAAATAATCATCCCTCAAGCTTAACGGACTGTGAGATTTTTTGTTTAAAGCCCCAGCAATATCTTTAGTGTTTTGCTGCTTTTTCTGCTGCCTCAAGGGTATTCATGAGTAGCATGGTGATAGTCATAGGGCCCACACCACCGGGAACAGGCGTAATCCAGCCGGCAATGTATTTGGCGGTATCAAAGTCAACGTCACCACATAACTTGCCATCAGGTAGGCGATTAATGCCAACGTCGATCACTACTGCACCATTTTTTACCATGTCACCAGAGATCATCTTTGGCTTGCCAGTAGCCACTACCAGAATATCTGCATCTTTAGTATGGTGCGCTAAGTCACGGGTCTTACTATTGCAGATGGTGACAGTGGCGCCAGCTTGAAGCAATAGCATCGCCATTGGCTTACCAACAATATTTGATGCGCCCACTATGACTGCACGTGCTCCACGAATGGGGTAATCAATACTCTCGAGGATCTTCATGCAACCATAAGGCGTACAGGGCTTGAATTCTGGTTGGCCTACCATTAAGGCACCAGCATTAGCCACATGAAAACCATCCACATCTTTTTCTGGAGAAATTGCTTCCAGTACGCGCTCAGCTGCAATATGTTCGGGCAGGGGCAGTTGCACTAGGATGCCATGGATTGTTGGATCGGCATTGAGCATGGCAATTCGAGCTAGCAATGCTTCTTCGCCAAGCTCTAAGGGGTAGCGCTCCAATACAGAATGAAAGCCGACATCCTCGCAAGCTTTGACTTTGTTTCGTACATACACCTGACTAGCAGGATTTTCCCCGACCACAATCACTGCTAGACCAGGCCTAACCCCTTTGGCTGTGACGATTGCGCCACGTGCGGCGATTTCAGTACGAATCTTTTTGGAGAGGGCGACACCATCAAGTAGCTGTGCAGGCATAAGAGTTTAGTAAGCGTGTAGTAAGTATGTAATACGTATTTAGTTAGGCTGCGGATCAGAAAGAGCCAAGCGTAGCAGATCAGCTACGGTATTGACGTTGAGCTTCTCCATGATGTTGGCGCGATGCGCCTCTACTGTTTTGATGGAGATGCCAAGATCATCCGCAATCTGCTTATTCAAGCGTCCGGCCACGATGCGTTCGAGTACCTGACGTTCTCGACCTGTAAGCTTGCTTAAGAGGCTTTGGGTCACCTTGCGATTACTAGCTTGCGAGTAATCAATACGGGCTTTTGCTAGCATACGATCCACTAAAACACAGAGATCATTTTCTTTAAAAGGCTTTTCAATGAAATCGACTGCACCACGCTTCATGGTGGAGACTGCCATTGAGACATCGCCGTGACCAGTGATAAAGGCGACCGGCATCGGTAGGTTTTCACTAATCAAACGCTCTTGTAATTCGAGGCCAGACATGCCAGACATTCTGACGTCTAAGATAGCGCAGGAGATTGTCGACTTATCTGTACTTTGTAGGGACTGCAAGAATCGCTCGGCACTGGCATGACAGCGCACAACATAGCCGTTGCTCTCTAGTAACCAAGTGAGGGAGTCGCGAACCGCCTCATCGTCATCTACAACATAAACCACTTCAGCTTGGCTGGGTTTGGCGGTAGCACTGATATTCATATTCGCTCTCACAGATAAATCAAAAAAATGCATCAATAAGCCAGTTACCCCAAAGAGCCCGGGGATTCTAAGGGCAATAGTATTGTAAAGGTGCAACCAGAAATCTTGGTATGTTCTGCGTCCATACGATTTTTTGCCATAAGGCGCCCTTGATGGGATTCAATGACGGACCGGCAGATATTCAAACCCATGCCCATTCCATCGTTTTTAGTGCTGAAAAAGGGCTCAAAAATGCGCTCAATGACAGATTCTGGGATTCCGCCGCCGTTATCAGTGACTTGAATGCGCAGCATCGCCGGGAAGGTGCTGGTATCAAGATCTGCTGATATCTGAACTGGAGGAGCTGTCCAGCGGGAGGAGAGGGGGTAAACCTCCCTTAGGCTATCAAGAGAGTTCTTTAGAAGATTGACCAAGACCTGCAGAATTAATACGGGGTCTAGGTCAACCTGAGGTAAATTTTGGGCAAGTTCCGTGCTGATGCTGAGTCGATGTCGATGAGCCTCAATTTCCACTAAACCAACGGCATCATGAATGATTTCACTGATGTCGCAGGATTTACGTTGCGGCTCACTACGCTTTACAAAGCCCTTGATGCGTTGAATGATGGTTCCGGCACGATGCGCTTGATCAGAAGCTTTTTGTAGTGCGGGCAAAATATCTTTTTGTAAAACGGGATCGAGCTGTCCTTGCAATCGTTTTACTACGCCCATGCAATAGTTGGAGATTGCAGCAAGAGGTTGGTTTAATTCGTGGGCTAATGAGGAGGCCATTTCACCCATAGTAGTTAAGCGACTAGTAAATTGCATACGCTCTTCTTGTTGTCGAGCTAAATCATCCGCCTCGATACGTATCGTAATATCGGTTGCGATGAGCAGTTGTGCTAGGTGCCCATCCACCCAAGGGACAAAACGTCTGCGGACTTCATACCATTTTAAAGTTCCAGTAGCCTCATCAAGTAATTGAATTTCTTCTGATTCAGACTCTTGATTTGCTGCATCAATCTGATGTTGGTGTATGTCACCACCAGCTAATTCGAAATGGCCCTTAGCAGTATTGCCAAAACGTTCCCGATAGAAGCGATTTGTAAATAGCAATTCTCCGGTCTGATCTGAGACTACTGAAACGGCTGCATCCAAACCTTCAAGCACAGTGACAAAGCGCTCCTGTGAGGCTGCCAATTCTTCACGAATCTTTTTTGGTTCTGAGATATCAATTAATGAGGTTACCCAGCCAGTCTGGAAACCCTTCTCATTAATTAAGGGTGCAATAAAGGTTCGTGTCTGAATGACTTGACCATTGCGGTGAATGATTGCACCCTCGATACCCACTTTTCCATCCTGATTTAGCTCTAAGGTTAGGGCTTTATCCATTTTTTCAGTAAGCTCACCTTTTTGCCCCTCTGGCCAAAAGGCAAAGGGAGGTTTCAGCCCGATGAGCTCCTCTGCTGACCAGCCCGTCATCTCGCAAAACGCAGGATTGACATAGGTAATCGCTTTCTTCATGTCGTGAGCACGAATTCCCACTGGGGTGGAGTTTTCCATCGCGCTTCGAAAATTCGTCTCTGCTCGAAGATTGGCCTCTGCCTCTTGCCTTACTTGCATTTGCTTTAATACTGACCAAAGGCTCCAAATCACAAATGCACTTAATCCCAAGACCACGCCAATGAGCATTCTGAAAGTCAAATTGGTAGCCGGTGGATAGGTATCAATTCTGAGAATGAGATTGGGGCTGAGTACACCAATATCTAGGCTAGTTTGGTTACTAAAGGCGCGTCTTGGCGTATTTTTATCAGAGGATATAGCGAGCAACTTTTCACCATCTGTCATGAGCGTAAACCGGTATTGCCCTTTGAGTTCTCCGGGGATCATTTCAAGCAGTCCCTGGGTTGTATACAGTATCGCCACCATACCTTTGACTTCACTTCCATAGAGCTGGGGGACGACCTGCCAAAATACATTGCGAATTTCTTTAGAGACAAGCTCTTCGCTTGGAACTTCCAGCGAAACGAACTGACTAAAAGCCGGCCGATTGGTTGCAGCGCTGAGCTCAATCGTCTTACTTAGCGCCTGACTCATTGCACCAGCATTCTCTTTTTTATAAAACCAATCTGTTTTTAAGTTGTTCGGTGGCACTTTCCACTGACGTTGACCTTCAGTATTGATCCAAATGAATTGCACAATTTCATGATTACTTTGCAGTAAATTTTCTGCCTCAATAACGATGTTGTCTTTTGATTTGCTGGACTCACCAGTACTGACATAGTCTCTCCCGATGGATTGCAGAACTTCGGTATTGTTTGCAAAACGTAGCTGAATGCGTTGTTTTGCAAAGGAGAGCTCTCTAAATAAGGCCGCCTCTTGCTGACTTTTTTCCTGAAGCTGAAGGGTGCCCATAATTACACCCATCACTACAGTGAATAGCACGATTGCTAGTAATGGGGTGTAGACAAGCTTAAAACCCCGTATCCGACGGGCCCACTTTACGGTTTTCAGTTGCGAGATAGCAAAAACGATTTTTTTCATGTAATTTGCCTTATTTTGCCTGATTGCTATCTTTATCTCACCCACTAACAAGCCCTGTGCCTGTTATTTGCGCTGCAACAAATTCTCATATAGTGAGAAAAGTTATCATTATGTGGAAAATTGCTTGTTTACACCCATAGACCTTCCTAGAATATTGCCTATAGAGTGAATCGATAACACCAATGTAATTAACGGAGGCAGTTTATGGCAGCAGTTCCAGATCAAATTTTGGGTAGCGCAGGAAAACAAGATGCGGATCCAGGTGAAACTCAAGAGTGGTTACAGGCACTTGATGGTGTTATTCGCAATGAGGGTCCAGCAAGAGCTGCCTATCTTATCGACCAGCAGATTTCGCATGCACGAGTCAATGGTGTCAGTCAGCCATTCCATGCAGAGACACCCTATATCAACACGATTCCAGTGGAGCAGCAAGCACGCTTACCGGGTGACCAGAATGTAGAGCACCGCATTCGTTCATACACCCGTTGGAATGCGATGGCTATGGTCTTACGCGCCAATAAAGATACTAACGTTGGTGGACATATTTCTTCCTTCCAGTCGGCGGCTACTTTGTATGACGTTGGCTTTAATCATTTCTGGCATGCGCCATCTCCTGATCATGGCGGTGATCTCATATTTGTTCAAGGACATTCAGCGCCTGGTATTTATGCCCGCGCTTATATGTTGGGACGCTTATCCGATGAGCAACTAAATAATTTCCGTCAAGAAGTTGGCGGCAATGGTATTTCAAGCTACCCGCATCCTTGGTTGATGCCTGATTTCTGGCAGTTTCCAACCGTATCTATGGGTCTTGGGCCGATCATGGCGATTTACCAAGCTCGATTTATGCGCTATATGCAGGACCGTGGTTTTATCAAAGCCGAAGGTCGTAAGGTTTGGGCTTTCTTAGGTGATGGTGAAACTGACGAACCAGAATCACTAGGCGCAATCGGTATGGCTGGCCGTGAAAAATTAGATAACCTGATTTTTGTTGTGAACTGTAATTTGCAACGTCTTGATGGTCCCGTTCGTGGAAACGGCAAGATTATTCAAGAGCTTGAAAGTGAATTCCGTGGTTCAGGGTGGAACGTCATCAAAGTGGTTTGGGGTGGGCATTGGGATGCCTTATTTGCACGCGACAAGAAGGGCATCTTGATGCAACGTCTCGGCGAAATCGTCGATGGCGAGTATCAAACCATGAAAGCTAAAAGTGGCGCTTATGTTCGTGAGATTGTATTTAATACACCAGAGCTCAAAGCCTTAGTGAGCGATTGGAGTGATGATGAGATCTGGCAACTGAATCGTGGTGGTCATGATCCTCACAAAGTATTTGCATCCTTTTACTCAGCCGTTAACCACAAAGATCAACCTACCGTTATTTTGGCTCACACCATTAAAGGCTACGGCATGGGTAGTTCAGGTGAGGCAATGAATATTGCACACCAAGCCAAGAAAATGAATGCGGATGACGTTCGTCGTTTCCGCGACCGCTTTGAGATTCCTGTTAAGGATGATCAGTTAGATGAATTGCCTTTAGTAAAATTTGCTGATGGCAGTCCTGAGCTTGAGTACATGAAAGCTCGCCGTCAGGAGCTCGGTGGTTACTTGCCCCAACGTCGTATGAAAGCGGAAAGCCTCCCGGTTCCTGCTCTGGATGTATTTGGTCCGCTGTTAGAGGCTACAACTGAAGGCCGTGAAATTTCTACGACCATGGCCTTTGTTCGCATCCTGAATACGATTGTTCGCGACAAGGTGATCGGTAAACGTGTGGTGCCGATTGTTCCGGATGAGTCACGTACATTCGGTATGGAAGGTATGTTCCGCCAGTTAGGTATTTGGAGCCAGTTGGGTCAGCTGTACACGCCAGAAGATCATGATCAATTGATGTTCTACAAGGAAGACAAGACAGGCCAGATTTTGCAAGAGGGTATTAACGAAGCTGGCGGTATGTGCGATTGGATTGCTGCTGCAACTTCCTACTCTACTCATGGTGTACCGATGTTGCCTTTCTACATCTTCTATTCCATGTTTGGCTTCCAACGTATTGGTGACTTGTGTTGGGCTGCCGGTGATATGCGTAGTCGCGGCTTCTTATTGGGTGGCACTGCAGGTAGAACTACATTGAACGGTGAAGGTCTTCAGCATGAAGATGGTCACAGTCAAGTATGGAGCTCTGCAATTCCAAACTGTATTAGTTATGACCCTTCGTTCTCATTTGAGGTGGCTGTAGTTATTCAGGATGGTATGCGTCGCATGCTCGCCGATCAAGAGGATGTCTACTACTACATCACTTTGATGAATGAAAACTATGCTCATCCAGCAATGCCAAAGGGCGCTGAGCAAGACATTATTAAAGGGATGTACAAACTGAAATCCGTTGGTGATGCGAATGCGAAATTGCGCGTACAACTTCTGGGTTCAGGCACCATCTTCCGAGAAGTAGTCGAGGCCGCTGAACTATTACACAAGGATTGGGGCGTAGCTTCGGATCTGTGGGGTTGTCCAAGCTTTACGGAGTTGGGCCGTGATTGGAATGCAGCTCACCGCAATAATTTATTGAACCCAACTGTAGCGCCAGCTTTATCTCATGTAGAAAAATGCCTTAAAGACACTGTCGGTCCCATCATTGCTGCAACGGATTATGTGCGTTTATTTGCCGAGCAAATTCGCCCAGCTATTCAACATATGGGTCGTCGCTTCGAGGTATTGGGCACGGATGGTTTTGGCCGTTCTGATACTCGTGAAAAATTACGCGACTTCTTTGAAGTGGATCGTCGTTGGGTTGTCCTTACAGCATTACGCTCCTTAGTCGATGCAGGGCAGCTTGATCGTCAAAAGCTTGCTGAAGCAATTCAGAAATACGAAATCGACACCACCAAACCCAATCCAATGACGGTTTGATAAGAGATAAATACTATGAGCCAATTAATTGATATTAAAGTCCCGGATATTGGGGATTACTCAGGCGTACCAGTGATCGAAGTCTTGGTAAAAGTCGGTGATCTCATTGAGAAAGAGCAGTCTATTGTTGTCCTTGAGTCAGATAAGGCGACTATGGATGTGCCATCATCACACTCCGGTGTGGTGAAAGAAGTCAAAGTCAAAGTAGGTGACTCTATTTCTGAAGGCGCTGTTGTTTTAGTTTTAGAGGAGAGTGGCGAGGCGGTTGCACCAGCTGCGGCGATAGTGCCTACTGTTCCCACAGTAGCGAAAGCTGAGCCAGTGTCAGCACCCGCACCAAAAGTTGAGCCGCCGATTGTGCGTGCCCCAACACCCGCTCCTGTTAGCGACACACCCGTAGTTGTAGACCCAACAGCAAGTCATGCTAGCCCCTCAGTGCGCAAGTTTGCCCGTGAGCTTGGAGTTGCCGTTCATCAGGTAACCGGTACAGGTCCAAAAGGAAGAATTACTCAAGAGGACGTACAGGCATTCATCAAGGCGGCCATGAGTGGCGGCGCTGTAAACAGTACTAACGCGACTGGCGGAAGCTTAGGTGGTCTGAATTTAATTCCTTGGCCTAAGGTTGATTTTTCTAAATTTGGTGAGACTGAGCGTCAGCCATTAAATCGGATCAAGAAACTTACCGCAGCGAACTTAGGACGTAACTGGGTCATGATTCCTGCGGTGACTTATCACGAAGATGCTGACATTACGGATTTAGAGGCATTTAGAGTACTTACGAATAAAGAGAATGAAAAGCAGGGAATCAAAATTACCATGCTGGCTTTCCTGATGAAGGCTGCCGTTGCAGCGCTGAAGAAATATCCTGAGTTCAACAGCTCTCTTGATGGCGATGATTTGGTTTTGAAGAAGTATTTCAATATTGCTTTTGCTGCAGACACTCCTAATGGTTTAGTTGTGCCGGTGATTCGTGATGCTGATAAAAAAGGCATTTTTGAGCTTGCTCGCGAAACATCAGAGCTTGCCGCCTTAGCGCGTGATGGCAAATTAAAGCCAGATCAAATGCAGGGCGCTAGCTTCACTATTTCCTCATTGGGTGGTATCGGTGGCACCTATTTCTCGCCAATCGTCAATGCTCCTGAGGTGGCAATTCTGGGAGTGAGCAAGGCTGCTATGAAACCCGTTTGGGATGGCAAGCAATTTGTTCCGCGCTTAATCTGTCCATTGTCATTAAGTGCCGACCATCGTGTCATTGATGGTGCTTTAGCAACCCGTTTTAGTGTGTATATCGCTCAGCTCATGTCCGACTTCCGTCGTGCAGCGCTGTAAGGAAAAGAGATGGCTAAGCAAATAATTCTTGTTCCAGATATTGGCGACTATACAGATGTGCCGGTAATTGAAGTACTCATCAAAGTGGGTGATGTCATTGAAAAAGAGCAGCCTCTACTGGTGCTCGAGTCCGATAAGGCTACGATGGAAGTTCCTGCTGATACAGCAGGAACCATTCTGAGTATTTCCGTTAAGGCGGGCGATAAAGTTGGTAAGGGCAGCATTGTTGCTGAAGTAGAGACGGGTGCTGTAGCTACACCTCAGGCAGTAGCCCCGGTTTCGCCTTTAGCACCCCCAGCTCCAATTACACCGCCAGTAGCTATTCCAGCGATTAGCGCCCCAAGCGCTGGTCAATATAGCGGCAAGGTAGATCACGAGTGCGAAGTATTGGTACTTGGTGCCGGCCCAGGTGGTTATAGCGCGGCATTCCGCAGTGCTGATCTCGGTAAGAGCACCATTTTGGTTGAGCGTTATGCCAAATTAGGCGGCGTTTGCTTAAATGTAGGTTGCATCCCCTCTAAGGCTTTATTACATACAACCTCCGTCATGGATGAAGTCAAAACGATGTCAAAGCATGGCATTAGTTATGGCGCTCCCAAGATTGAAATTGATCAATTGCGTGGCTATAAAGACTCGGTCATTGCTAAGTTAACTGGCGGATTGGCCGGTATGGCTAAAGCGCGTAAGGTGTCCGTAGTGCGAGGTCTTGGCCGCTTCTTGGATGCTAATCACGTTGAGGTTGAACTCACTCAGGGTGATGGGCAAGACTTAGCCGGCAAAAAGGAAGTCGTGCGTTTTCAGAGGGCAATCATCGCAGCGGGAAGTCAACCCGTAAAGTTACCATTCTTACCGGAAGACCCGCGCATTGTAGATAGTACTGGGGCCTTGTTGCTCAAGAGTATTCCAAAGCGTATGTTAGTTATTGGTGGCGGCATCATCGGCTTGGAGATGGCAACTGTATACAGCGGTTTAGGCTCACGCATTGATATTGCTGAAATGATGGATGGCTTGATGGCTGGTGCCGATCGTGATTTAGAAAAGGTTTGGGAGAAGTTTAATGCCGGCCGTTTTGAAAACATCATGCTGAAAACGCGCGCCACTAAAGCAGAAGTAAAAGCGGATGGTATTCAAGTCAGCTTCGAGGGGGAGAATGCTCCATCTGAGCCACAAATCTACGACCTGGTATTGGTAGCAGTAGGCCGCACTCCTAACGGGAAAAAGATTGATGCTTCTGCTGCCGGTGTGATGGTGGATGAGCGCGGATTTATTTCTGTTGATAATCAAATGCGTACTAATGTGAATACGATCTTTGCCATTGGTGACATTGTTGGTCAACCCATGTTGGCCCACAAGGCTGTGCATGAGGGTCACGTTGCTGCTGAAGTAGCTGCTGGCGAGAAATCCTATTTTGATGCCAAACAGATTCCTTCGGTTGCCTACACCGACCCAGAGGTAGCCTGGGCAGGTTTGACCGAAGATCAATGTAAAGCTCAAGGAATTGCTTACGAAAAAGGTTTATTCCCATGGGCTGCTAGCGGCAGAGCTATTGCCAATGGTCGCGATGAAGGCTTCACTAAACTCATTTTCGATGCCACTAGTAAGCGCATCATTGGTGGTGGAATTGTAGGAACACACGCTGGTGATTTAATTGGTGAAGTGTGCCTTGCAATTGAAATGGGAGCAGATGCAGTTGATATCGGCAAAACTATTCATCCGCACCCTACCTTAGGTGAGTCGGTCGGTTTAGCTGCAGAAGCTGCTCTCGGGCACTGCACTGATTTACCACCAGTCAAAAAGAAAGCGCATTAAAGTATTCATGCTTTCCACTTAGCTGGATATAAAAAGCCCCGAGCGATCGGGGTTTTTTTTCGTTTATCTACTTAAAGACCAATTTCGGGCATCCTGAGTGAAAAAAAGCCTAAAATCGACTATTGATCACAAAAAAATCTCCTATCCAATAAGTCATCTATGACAGTGAAACTTGATGGCCTCATTGCACCGCTATTTGTTCTCATTTGGAGTACTGGCTTTGTTATTGCACGGCTGGCGATGCCCTATGTGGAGCCGGCAACTTTCTTATTTTGGCGTTTTTCCGGGGTTCTCCTTGCCATGGCCTGCCTCAGTGTGGTGTGGCGCATCAGTTGGCCGAGTTGGTCTCAATGTAAACATATTGCGATAGCAGGGATATTGCTTCAGTTTGGCTATCTCCTAGGCGTGTGGTTCGCCGTTCGCCTGGGTATGACCGCTGGGTTAGCAGCCATCATTGTTGGTTTACAGCCTATCTTAACTGCTTGGTTTGCTGCTTGGGTTTCTGAAAAAGTCACTGGACGTCAGTGGATTGGTCTTGGTTTTGGATTTGTAGGTGTCGCTTTAGTAGTAGCTGAAAAAATTGGCTTTGCCCATATTCCACTCTTAAGCTACGTTCTTGCCTTTGCTGCCTTACTGTCGATCACCTTTGGCACTCTCTATCAAAAGAAATTCTGCCCAGTATTTGATCTAAGGGCTGGCTCATCAATTCAGTTTGGAGTATCAGCCGTCCTTTGCTTTATTTGTATGTATTACTTTGAATCCGGCGTTATGGTTTGGAATCCCTCTGTTATTGGGGCTTTACTGTGGGCTATCTTTCCGCTGTCAATCGGATCCATTAGCCTGCTATTCATGATGATCCGCAAGGGGGCAGCAACTAAGGTGACGAGTCTTTTGTACTTAACGCCACCTACGACTGCTGCGATTGCATGGCTCTGGTTTGATGAGCCATTTACCGCAATGATGGCACTGGGCTTATTGCTTACCATGACAGGTGTTGTGCTGGTCAATCGAGGGAAAACTAGCCCTATTGCGACAATTGCGGAATAAGTTGTTGAGTAACGTAGATTTTTTGCTCTTGGCATGTAATAAGTACAGCATAGGCAAAAAAGTAATTATCATTCTGTATGTTTAAAGTTTTGGAAGGCAAGTTGGGATGCGTATGAATCGATTGTGGCTCGTGGCGGTTGTTGGTTTGGTGTCATTTGGCGTTGCTACTTCTTTTCAGGTGAGCGCAAGTAATAAAGATCCTCAAGCTACAAAGGCGACTAAGGATTCGACAAAGACATCTTCAAAGACGACGATAAAGAAGCCCGTCAAAACAGAAGTAAAAAAAGTAGCTAAATCTTCTAAGAAGCCCCACACAGTTCGTACAACAGTTACCCGCTCTAATGAGCCTGTTGTAGCTGCAAGGCCTTCATTTGCAACGGCTTTGGGTCTTCGGGGTCAGCATGATGATCTTAGTCTGAAATCTAGCGTGGCAATGGTAGTTAATCAGGACACCAAAGAGGTGTACTTTGAGAAAAATTCTTCTGTCAGTCTGCCGATTGCTTCTATTACTAAATTAATGACTGCCATGGTGGTGTTGGACTCCAAATTACCACTTGATGAAGCTATTGTGATTAATGCAGATGACGTTCGTAGTTACGGTTCTTCGCGTCTTGCTGGCGGCACTGTATTGACCCGTGAAGAGGCATTGCTCTTATCTTTAATGTCCTCTGAGAATCGCGCAGCGTATACCTTAGGTAGAAATTATCCAGGTGGTATTCCTGCATTTATTGATGCCATGAATCGCAAGGCAAAAGAAATCGGTATGACTCATTCGAACTTTGCTGATCCTACCGGTCTAAAGAGTGAGAACGTAGCTTCCGCAGAAGATTTAACACGCCTGTTAAATGCTTCTTATCAGTACAAAATGATCCGTGAATTTTCTACCTGGCCAGATCTAACGATGGTTATTGCAAAACGCCCACAGAAATTTCTAAATACAAATCGTTTAGTGCGTGCTGGCGATATGAATATCGGCCTGCAAAAAACAGGATTTATTAATGCGGCTGGCAAGTGCTTGGTGATGCAAGCCAGAGTGAATAACACGCCACTACTGCTAGTCTTTTTAGACTCGGTAGGTACGCAATCCCGTTTCGCCGATGCCGTTAGAGTAAAAGATTGGTATGAGCGCATGCCATCAGGAGAGCCACAAGCGATTCGCCGTTTGATGTGACGCTGTGTACTCGTTTTAGCTGCTCAGATCGCTCGCCTTGGGTTTGTAACCCATTCCCTTGGAAATCTGTATTGCCGTATCTTGAAGTAGGCGTAACCACTCGTCCTGAATGCGATCTGTAGGAGAGCTTAAAGAGAGTCCTGCTACTAATTTGCCGCTGTCATCATAGATTTCAGCTGCTATGCAGCTAACGCCTAACTCTAGCTCTTCATTGTCACGTGCGTGTCCATATTGGCGCACTTGATTAAGCTCAGAATCTAACTTGCTTAATTCAGTAATGCTATTTCTGGTGTGGCCTGCCAGGCCCGTACGAGTAACATAAGCTCGAACTTGGCTAGGATCATCGCTAGCTAAGAATAGCTTACCTACGGATGTTAAATGGAGCGGCGCACGCCCCCCAATGGCGCGAACTACCTGCATACCAGATCGTTCGCTGTATGCGCGGTCGATATAAACAATTTCATCACCTTGTCGAACCGACAGATTAATAGTTTCACCAGTAAGCTTGTGTAAGGCCCGCATAGGCGCTTGTGCTGCCTCACGCACCGATAGGCGCGCCTTCACTAGATTGCCCAGTTCAAGTAACTTGAGACCCAGCCGATAGGTTCCCCCATCACCACGTTCCACTAAACGGCAGGCAACTAAGTCATTGAGAATGCGATGGGCTGTTGAGGGATGTAAATCGGTGTCCTCAGCCAAATTTTTCAGGCTACTGGATTCTTCATGCATTGCTAGTGCATCGAGCAGATTCATCATGCGATCTAGTACCTGGATTGCTGTTTTTCCAGCTTCACCAGCCACTTTTGGCATTTTTTCGGGTTTACTCGTTGTCATGCTGTCAATTGTAGCGATTATTGCTGAAATTGCACAATATGAAATATGACTTTATTGCTACAGCACCATATAAGTACTCATTTGTTGCGCAATGCAGCTGCACATTCAGTGATGAGTTTGGGGCCACGGTAAATGAGACCGCTATACAGTTGAACTAGGCTGGCACCAGCAGTTACTTTCTCTTGCGCATCTTTTCCAGACAAAATGCCGCCGACACCAATAATGGGTATTGCTTCGCCTAAGACATCTTTAAGGCTTTTGACTACCTCGCTAGATGCCTGGCGTACTGGGGCGCCTGATAGGCCGCCTGCTTCATTGGCAAACTCAAGGCCTTGAACAGCATCACGCGCAATCGTGGTATTGGTAGCGATGATTGCATCAATACCAAACTCGATTAGCAGATCGGCAATGAGTTTGATGTCATTCTGATCAAGGTCCGGAGCTATTTTCAAAAAGAGGGGCTTGCGCACACCGTATTGATCACTGAGGGCTTCACGTGCCACGTGAAGGTTGCTGAGCAATGAGCGCAGCATGACCTCTCCCTGGAGTGCACGTAAATTTTGGGTATTTGGAGAGGAGATGTTGACGGTGATGTACGCAGCAACCTCATAGACTGCCTGCATTGCTGTAACGTAGTCGCTGGCAGCATGCTCAATGGGCGTACTTGCGTTCTTACCAATATTTAAGCCAACAATTCCACCATTTTGCCAATAGACAGAATTGCGCACGCGTTCTACACAAGCAACAACACCATCATTATTAAAGCCCATTCGATTAATCAGCGCCTGTGCTGCTGGGAGACGAAACATCCGTGGCTTTGGATTGCCGGGTTGTGGTTTTGGAGTAACGGTGCCGATTTCCAGAAACCCGAAACCTAAAGCACCGAGGGATTCAATATGTTTACCGTCTTTATCTAAACCTGCAGCTAAGCCGACTGGATTGGGAAAGGTGATGCCACAAATGCTACGTGGGTCTGGAGCGGGTTGGCTAATCAAAGAGCGCAATACCCCCCAGCGCTCAGCACGATCTAAACTGCCTAAGGTGACATTGTGCGCCTGCTCTGGATCCAATGAAAACAGCCAGGGGCGAAGAAGGGAGTAACTATCGATCATGGGTGACTATTATGGCTCAATGATGGCTTGCCAGTGATCGTCGATCAAACCTTCTATAGGCTGAAATTTGGCTTTATAAGACATTTTTTCACTGTCCTTGATGTAGTAGCCTAGGTAAAGATAAGGCAAATCTAACTCAAGCGCTTGCTGAATTTGCCACAGAATGCTGAAACTCCCATAGCTTGCTGAGGCATTACTAGCATCATAGAAGGTGTATACCGAGGAGATGCCTTGATCCAAGATATCAATCATGCTTACCATCCGCAAGCGCCCTGGGTGTGAATCTTGGGGGCCATCTCGAAACTCGACGATTCTAGAATTGACGCGACTTTGCAATAAAAACTGCATGTACTGATCTTGATCATCTTGATCTATATCGCCGCCTGCATGACGCTCATTTTGATAGTGCTGATAAAGCTGATAATGTTCTTCTTGATAGCCAAGATTGAGAACGCGAATATCTAGGCCAGCATGTTTTTTCCAGGAGCGCCGTTGACTCCGATTGGTTTGAAAGTTTTTAACGGGGATGCGGGTAGCAGTACAGGCTTTGCATTCATCGCAATAGGGGCGGTAGGTATATAAACCGCTACGACGAAATCCCGCATTCACCAATTCGCCATACAAATCAGCGTGTATCAAGTGAGATGGTGTTGCAACCTGAGAGCGAGCAGTCTTCCCTGGTAGGTAGCTACAAGGGTAGGGTGCAGTTGCATAAAACTGCAGTGCTGTTAGGGGGAGTTCTTTTAGTTGAGTCATAGCCAGTGACGCAGAATTGCTTTATCAAAGTTCCAAGGGATCTCTATATTAGTTTGCTTTAAAGCAGCTTGCAGGTGTGCCAGAAATTCATTGCGGGCAATTGGTTCGGCACCCAGAGAATCCAGGTGGGCAGTCTCCTGTTGGCAATCAATCATTTCTACATGATTCTGACTGCACCAGGCGGCAAGGGTAGCTAAAGCGATTTTTGAGGCATCTGTTTGATGGCTAAACATCGACTCACCAAAAACCATTCCACCAAATGCCACGCAATAAAGGCCTCCTATCAGGCGTTTTTCTTCCATGACTGCAATACTATGAACATGGCCTTGCTCATGAAGTTGAGTATAGGCATCCATAATTTCGTGGGTAATCCAGGTGCCATCCTGTCCATTTCTTTTAGTGGTGGCGCAAGAGCGCACAACGGCACCAAAATCATGATCAATTAAGATTTCTTTATGAGGATCCTGTAAAAAAAGTCGAATCGCTTTTTTTAATGAATGGTGGCATTTAAAGTGAGCAGGCTTTAGCACCATTCTTGGGTTGGGTGACCACCATAAAACGGGTTGATTATCTGAGTACCATGGAAAGATCCCCATTTGGTATGCGCGGGCTAGTTGCCCTGGATAAATACGCTCACTGACAGCAATTAAACCAGGAACGCTTGGATCAGGATCCTGGCAATCCATAGGATTTGGAAATGCATCCTTTGCCCCAAGCCAAGTGATGTTACTCATGTACTTGAGATGCCTAAATCTTTTCTGATGGCAGAATGTCTCTGCTATGAACGCTAAACGGAGTGTCAGAATCAAAAATGCCGGCAGCACGATCAGCAAAGAACCACTCTAAGGTTTGCTTTACCGTAGGAAAGGCAATTTCATCCCATGGAATTTCCTGCTCATGAAATAGAGCGACCTCTAAACTTTCTTCGCCAGCATTAAATTGTGAAGAAGTCATGTTAGCTAGATAAAAGAGGTGAACTTGCTCTGCATGAGGCACATTCAGTAATGAATACAGCGGGCCAATTTCAACAATCGCACCAGCCTCTTCATGAGTTTCTCGGACTGCTCCAGCGCTAGTACTTTCACCAAGCTCCATAAATCCAGCCGGTAATGTCCAGTAACCATGTCTTGGCTCTATTGCGCGACGACACAAGAGTACCTGCTCACCAAAAACAGGGATACAGCCAACCACATTGCGTGGATTAAAGTAATGAACTATCCCGCAAGATTCGCAAACATGGCGCTCTCTTGAATCATCCGCAGGGATCCTCAAGGTAATGGGGGCAGCGCAATGTGAACAAAACTTCATGCGGACTTTCTAAAAGTGAGCGGGGATGAATCCGCGTAATGCATTGCTAAGCATAATCTCTTTCGCATGACGAAAGTCTTCAATAGTCAGGTTTTCTTCATGGGCATTCAATGTTGGATTGCCTAATATGAGCGATCTCATCACGCCCGGTAGTAGACCAGCTGCAACAGGGGGTGTTAGCCAGCGATCGCCAGATTTCATAAAAATACTACTTCTGCCGCCCTCAGTAACGTAGCCTTGTTCATTGACGAAGATGGCATCAAATCCACCAAGACCCTCAGCCAATTTCCAGGCTTGGTCATACACGCTACGACTATTCACTTTGTGCCTCAGTAAAAGATTGCCAGAATGAAAAATAGCCTGAGTTGGATTTGGTAGGATTTCGCTGGCCCAAAAAATCTTGACCGCGTTCTGTAGTGGATTTAAAGGGGCGAGTTGAAAGCTGGCTTGACCGGCATGATCTAAATCCACTCTTAATCGATACTCTTTATCAGGAGTGCAATTTTGGCAAGCAAGCTCAATCACTTTCTTAATGTCCGTTAGCGAGCTTGGGATACCAAGTGCTTGTGCTGAGCTTGTCAATCGATCTAAGTGCAAAGGAAGATGTTGAGGCTCACCCTGTCGAACTAAGATGGTTTCAAATAAACCCAATTGACTGGGTAACTCGCTTAAGAAGGCTGCTTTGATATGACACTCTTCCCACTCTTTTTTTGCTTCTGAATCAATCGTAATGCCAGCGCCAATGCCTAAAGTAAAGGATGAGGCATTCGTATTCGCATTGCGATCAATTTCAACTGTCCGAATGGGAACGCTAAATGCAAAATCACCATTAGGATCTAACCATCCTAGGGCGCCGCAATAATAGTCACGATTGATTGGCTCTAGCTCCTGAATGATTTCCATGCTCCTTTTTTTCGGTGCACCTGTCACCGATCCGCAAGGAAAAACAGCATTTAATATCTCTTTTAATCGGACGCCAGGTTTTATCTCAGCCTCAATGGTAGAGGTCATCTGGAGTACATCGCCATGCCGGGCAACTTCAAATAGTTGCGGCACTTTTACGGTTCCAGGTAAGGCAAGTCGACTGAGATCGTTACGTAGCAAATCTACGATCATGACATTCTCGGCTTGATTCTTTGCATCGTGCGATAAATGATCTGCTGACTCACTCAATGCACTGGCAGTACCTTTCATAGGCATAGCCTTCAAGGTGTTGCCTTGTCTCTGTATCAATAGCTCGGGGGATTGTGAAAGAATAAAGTGAGAGTCCTGGGTAATAAACGCTCCAAATCTTCCTGGTTGGCGGTCTCTTAGTCGAGCATATAAAGCTAATGGGTCACCATAGGACTCACCCGTAATGCGATAAGTATGGTTGATCTGGTAAGTATCGCCACTACGAATATATTCCTGAATGGTTTGTATATCGGAGTGGAATTGCGCTTCATTAACTGAGAATTGCAGATTGGCAACACCAGCAATACGATCATCCGATTCCAGTTGAGCTATACGGCTTTGGATAAAAGTATCCACACCTTCTTTGCTCAGTTGTTCATATGACTCAAAAGACCAGGCTTGAATAAGGGGGTGGGGTTGAGTTACTGCTGGAGAATGGCGTTGTACGAGGTGATGAAAATATCCTCCTAATTCGTATGCAACAGCGACCACCACATATTCACCGTTGGCTAATGCATTATTAATATCTTCAAGACACTGCTCTACCTTAGCAATAGTCCCTGTAGCGCTTGAGCCAGGGTAAACGGCCCAATATTGAAGTGCCTTGTCGTAGAGGCGACTGCTTGGCTGAGCTTCAGTACTTTGGGCATCGTCCAGCAATATCATTTGTAGGGCAACCTGCGCTATAAATTGACTAGGATTACTTTAAAACAGTAGCCGTCTCAATGGTGACCGTCTTGCTGGGAACATCAGACATGCGTCCCATTTTTGGTGTCGATGCAATCATAGTTGGAATTTTACGAATGGCATCAATCGTTTGTGTGCCCGAGATGACTTTGCCAAATACTGTGTAGCCATTACCCATGGCGTTCGGATAATTTAACCCCTCATTGTCTTTTACATTAATAAAGAATTGGGCGGTTGCGGAATCAGGATCAGAAGTGCGGGCCATAGCAATCGTGTAGGTTTGATTCTTGAGGCCATTTTGAGCCTCTGAAACTACAGGTGCATTGGTGGGTTTTTGCGTCATGTCTGGAGTGAAGCCTCCGCCTTGAATCATAAAGCCATCAATAACGCGATGAAAAATAGTCCCGTTATAAAAACCGCTATTGACGTAACTTATAAAGTTAGCAGTTGTTTTTGGCGCTTTTACGGAATCAAGTTCAACTACAAAATTTCCCATGGTGGTCTTGAATTCAACTTTAGGGTTAGCTAGTGCGACACCGCTAACAAGAAGGCCAAGAGTAAGTGCAAGGGAGGTAATGATATTGCGCATGATAAAGATCCTTAAAGTTTTCTGAAAATGTTGGGTAGATCTGATTGTATTGCTCATAGCCCCTTAGGGACTTGGCCCGCATAGAGGTAAGCCGCCTCTTCAAACATGCTGGGCTTATTTAGGTAATCTAGGGCCCAGTCAATGGTATCGACCCCCCAAAAAGCATGTCCATTGAGAATAAGGGTCGGCACTCCAAATGCACCATCGGCTTTTGCTAACTCCATATTTGCTATCAATTTTGCTTTGATATCTGGAGAGTCAGGTTTTGGAGTATCTATTGCAAGATCGAGGTATTGACAAAAGTCTGGCCAAGATAAGTTGGGATCTTTACCTTCCACCCAAATGTATTCAAATGCTCGCTCAATCATTTCCCACTGAGCATTTTGCTCAACTAGAAGTCGTTGTGCTGCAACAGTGAGAAAAGGGTGGTGCTCCGGAAAGCGAAATGGCAGACCCAGTTTTTCAGCAAGCCATATGCAGTATTGGTAGGTGTGAGTACGCTTTGCATCGATCTCCCCGGGACCGCGGTTATCTGTTGCTCGAAAAAGACCACCCACTAAGATGGGGATAGGTTGAATATCAACCCGCTTTTCAAAACGGTGGCGTTGCTTAATATAAAAATACGAGAAGGGAGAAATAATGTCGTAATACAGGATGCCTTTGACAGGCTTTGCGGTCTGCTGATCTGAATTCATTTCTTTTTCGACTCCTCATCTAGCTTTCGCAAAAAATCCATTTTCTCTGCTATTTGTGTCTCTAGTCCACGATCGACTGGTAAATACCAACGAGGCTCCGCCATACCATCCGGTAAATAGGATTCTCCAGCAGCATAAGCGTGAGGCTCATCATGCGCATATCGATATGCTTTTCCGTGACCCAAGTCTTTCATGAGCTTAGTTGGAGCATTACGCAGATGATTAGGTACTGGCTTACTTTGATCATGAGCTACATATGCTCGTGCGGCATTAAAAGCGTTATAGCTCGCATTACTTTTGGCAGCAATGGCTAAGTAAACTACGGCTTGGCCTAATGCCAATTCTCCCTCTGGTGAGCCTAAGCGCTCAAAAGTCTGGGCGGCATCATTGGCTAACTGCATTGCTCTGGGATCTGCAAGACCAATATCTTCCCAGGCCATACGGATAATTCTTCGGGCCAAATAACGGGGATCTGCTCCACCATCGAGCATGCGGCAGAACCAGTAAAGCGCCGCATCAGGATTGGATCCGCGGACAGATTTATGCAAGGCAGAAATTTGATCATAAAAGTGATCACCGCCTTTATCAAAGCGACGCGCTTGAACAGTTAATGCATTCTCAATAAAGAGCTGATCCACTTTTTGAATGTTGGAATTGGGTGTAGTGACAACGTTATGCACTTGCTCCACCAAATTCAGGAGCCGACGTGCATCACCGTCTGAATGAGTGATCAAAATTTCAACTGCAGCAGATTCAAATGCAACATCTGGCATTGCATACTCACGTGCCCGATCAAACAATTGCATTAGCTCTGAAGAGCTCAATGACTTTAGTACATACACTTGTGCACGAGAAAGAAGGGCGGAATTTACTTCAAATGATGGATTTTCAGTGGTGGCACCGATGAATGTGAACAAGCCAGATTCGACGTGCGGTAATAAGGCATCTTGCTGACTCTTATTGAAGCGATGTATCTCATCTACAAATAGAATGGTCTGTCTGCCATATTGAGACATGCTTTGTTGAGCTTGTTCAATTGCTTCACGAATATCTTTGACGCCAGCCAAGACGGCTGAAATAGCGATAAATTCTCGGTCAAAGGCTTTGGCGGATAGTCGGGCTAGCGTAGTCTTACCAACACCCGGGGGCCCCCATAAAATCATGGAGTGCGGCTTGCCAGAGGCGAAAGCTAAATTCAGTGGCTTGCCTGAGGCTAGTAAATGAGCTTGACCAATGACTTCTTCAATCGTTTTTGGGCGCAAGACTTCCGCTAATGGCGCTAGTGGGGCCTGGTCAAATAAATTGGCCATAGTTGCTTGGCTTAGTTCTGCACAAACAAGATGACAAAGGCTGACCAAATCAAACACCCAGATGCAACGATCGTGAGGCGGTTGCGTAAAGTAATAAAGGCTTTACGGGCTTCTTCACTAGAAAAATAATATCGATAGGTTTCTTTATCAATATTGCATTGGATAATTAGTGCAGAGGCTAGGATGACTAAGCCAACTGGAATATAAATATGCAGGGCTAACCAGGCAACCAGGGCGGGTATGATGCCCCAAATCCAGGCATTTCGGCTCTCCCAGCGATCACTCGGAGGCGCCTTGCCTAAGGTATGTAAATTTGCGCCCCAATGCAATGCCCCCATAAAGGCAGTGATGACCGCCCCGTATCCAGCTAGGGACTCCGCACTCAAATAATTTAGCGGTGTTGGTGCCAACTGCACCATTAAAGCCAAGCTTACAAAGGGAATGAGGCCGGCATAGGCTAATTTACGAACTAGGGGTGGCAAAGGATTCACAAAGACTTCTTTATTTAGGTTGGTGTTGAGTTAGTGATCATAGGTATAGACACCGCGGCCAGATTTGCGGCCGAGATAACCTGCGGAGACCATTTCACGAAGTAGCGGGCATGGGCGGTACTTTGAATCACTAAAGTTCTCAAAATATACCTCCATGATTGCCAAGCAGGTATCTAGGCCAATCAAGTCGGCTAAGGCTAGTGGACCAATTGGCTGATTGCAGCCTAACTTCATGCCGGCATCAATATCTTCAGGACTTGCAAGACCTTCCTGCAATACAAAGAAGGCTTCATTGATCATTGGCAATAAGATGCGGTTTACAACAAATCCTGGTGAGTTTTTAACCGTAATGGGTTCTTTACCAATCCGTTTTGCCATCTCAATGATGGCGTCATGGGTCTCATCAGCAGTCTGTAAGCCACGTATGACTTCAACTAAGGCCATCATCGGTGGCGGGTTAAAGAAATGCATGCCAATAAAGCGGCTTGGAGTGGAATCCAAAGCAGCCAGTTTAGTGATGGAAAGAGACGAAGTATTAGTGGCAATGATGGTTTCTTTAGTCACAGTCTCATCAACCTGCTTCAAAATCTTTTCCTTAACCGATTGATTCTCGGTAGCCGCCTCAATCACCAATTGCAAGCCCCTAAGATCGGCATACGATGTACTGCCTTTGATTCGTTTTAATGCCGCATCTTTAGTTTCGATTGTTAAGGTTTCCTTTTTCACAAGTCGATCTAGGCTTTTGCTGATTTGGCTTAGTCCGCGCTCAACAGCAGCATCGTTGATGTCGATCATCACTACATCTAAACCTGCTACTGCGCATACCTGCGCAATACCATTCCCCATGGTGCCCGCACCAATTACTCCGACCGATTGAATCTTCATGCTATTTCCTTTTTTGATACTGTGATGAACCAAATAATTGCTCTCTTGCTTTGTCATCATGCAAAGGCTTGCGTAATGCTGTTAATACTTCAACACCTCGCTTCACTGCAGGACGCTCACCAACCATTTCAAACCAGCGCTTGAAATTCGGATACTCATTAATATCAATACCTTGGTTTTTCCAGTTGCGCGTCCAGGGAAAAATGGCAATGTCTGCTATTGAGTAGCTTTTCCCAGCTATATAGAGATTGTCTTTCAGTTGATGATCAATGACTCCATATAATCTTTTAGCTTCATTAGTGTAACGATCCACCGCGTAATCAATTTTTTCTGGGGCATAAATCCGGAAGTGGTGGTTTTGACCTAAAAGGGGTCCCACGCCACCCATCTGAAACATGAGCCACTGAAGTACCTCATATTTGCCTCGGGTAGACTTAGGCAAAAACTTACCCGTCTTAGCGGCCAGATACAGCAAGATTGCCCCAGATTCAAATAGATGGATCGGTTTGCCATCAGGCCCTTGAGGGTCGTAAATTGCAGGAATTTTATTGTTTGGGCTCATGGCTAAGAAATCGGGTTGGAACTGATCGCCGGCACCAATATCAATCGGATGGGCGATCCAATCTTTGCCAAGCTTATAGCCACATTCCTCAAGCATCATGTGTACCTTATGCCCATTGGGTGTCGGCCAACTATAGACATCAATGCTGCTGTGTTTAGGTGTGCTTATTGCCATGATGGTTTCCTTTGAGGTTGCAGCGATTATGGGCGACTGGGAAATGCTGGGGGGAGAAGGGCGTTTTGGTCCATGGTGGCGATTTAAGGCAAATAAGGTGGGTAGTCGCTAGAATGGGAGAAATTCATTCTCAAATTGTGCCATGCTGATAGTCCTTTCACCTGCTAAATCCTTAGATTACAAAACCCCGACCAAGGTGAAAGCGCCGACTTTGCCCGAGTTTGTTTTGGAATCAGCAAAGCTCATTGCCGACCTGAAGAAGCTTTCTCCTCAAGAGGTGGCTAATTTAATGGGATTATCTGATCCATTAGCCGCCTTAAATGTGGGGCGTTATCGCGAATGGTCTAAGAAATTTACCGATGAAAATAGTAAGGCAGCTATTTATGCCTTCGATGGTGATGTCTACGACGGGTTTGATGTAAAAACGCTTAATGCCAAAGCCTTGGATTTTGCTCAGGACCATCTTCGAATTCTTTCGGGTCTCTATGGTGCCTTAAGGCCTCTTGATCTTATGCAGGCTTACCGTTTGGAGATGGGTACCTCCTTGAAGACCGCAAGGGGTAAAGATTTATACGCATTTTGGGGTGAGCGCGTTACCGACTCTTTAAAAAAGATCCTTGAGAAACAAAAAAAGCCACTACTCTTGAATTTAGCATCAGAAGAGTATTTTAAAGTAGTGCAAGCCAAAAATTTGGAATGCCCAGTAATTTCTCCAGTGTTTCAGGATGGCAAGGATGGCAAGTACAAAATTATCTCCTTCTATGCAAAGCGGGCTCGAGGATTAATGGCGCGTTATGTAGTTGAAAACCGTATTACGGATGCGGAAGATTTGAATGGATTTAATTTAGACGGGTACCGTTATGTTGCCTCTGAATCTAAGCCTGAAAAACCCGTGTTTAGACGTCCCGAGAGAAAATAGGAGAGTGCACTATGGCTGTACATCGCACTAAACCGTCACAACGATCCTCTCCAGATGTGGAGAGACTGGTAGCTGATGCTATTTCATTAGCGGCCTCTGGTAGTCATATCGAAGATCAGTTTTGGGAAGAGCGCTTGAATGTGCGCTTAATGCGCTTACTCAAGAGTCAAAACCAAAATGTGATTGATGCAGCCTTAGATCAAACATTCAGAATCAATATTGTGGCTTTCGAAGTGCTTGCTGATTGTGCTGAGACCTTAGCCGAATCCTTAACAATGGAACATGAAAAGCACAATTGGGATGTAGTGCTCCTAGCTTTGCCCATTGTTGCCCACACTCGCTACCAAATTCCCTCAGGCGCGCTACCCATCCATGTTATTGAATCTACCGCTGCTGCCTTGCATAGTCAAATTGCCTCTCCCGATGCACGCATAGCGATTATTCCTTGGCTTTACAGCATTGATCAAATGCCGCACTCCCATAGCCAAACTCGCTTACTAACTGAGGCTTTGGCTAATGCAGCCATTTTATCTAGCGAGGTGAAGTTAGAGCTACGTGAAATGTCTGAGACGATCGCCGTCTTAGCGGATCCACGTTTTATCATTGCAGCCGTTGCTGCTCCCTCTGGTTCTCCATTGTTTCGCTGGCAAGCAGAAGCTCCAGCGCGTCAAGAGCGTGGAGTTAGCCTCATTGGATGGCAAAATACTATGCAAGAGCCTATCGCCTCTCTCTTGCCAGGTTGTGAATTCGAGCTTCTATTGCCTGAAGCGTATTTTACCAACTGCCGTTTAGCCGATAAACTTGTGCGCCCATTAAGTATTAAAGCCGCCGTGAATTTTTTAGAAAGCACCATTGGAGTTCTACCTGTAGGCCTATCTTGCGTAGTAGGCGCTTTTGGCGAAGATCAGGCCGATGAATATCGCATCTCCTTTAGTGTGAAGGGATCCTCTGAGGTGGTCTATGGCGTGATTTGGCCTTTATATGATCGAGAAAGCGTTGCTAACGATGCGCTAAATGATTTAGTGGATGACGATAGTCCGATGAAGCGAATAGCGGATGCACTTCGTGATGCTGGTGTAGATGATGTCTTCCGACATGCGATGCTATTTGATCCAGAGCTTTGTGATGATTGTGGTGCGCCTCTATTCCCGGATCGATCAGGTGAGGCTGTTCATGCCGAGCTTCCAGATGACGCTCCAGTACAGCAGCCTTTATTTCACTAGGCGGTCCAAATCCATGCATAGTAAATAAACACAGTAAATAAAAAAGCCGAGAATTTCTCGGCTTTTTGTCTTACAACGAATGCTGAAATGCAGTTTTAGTTCTGAGTAAACGGCTCTGAGTTCGCAAACAAATGGGGAAGTTTGCCCGTTTTCATCTCTGCCGTTTGGCAGAAATCAGCAAGGCGCGTTCCCGATTTAATATTAAACAGCATCGCTTTATTTCCCAGCACTACAAGATCATGTCCAGTAGTGGTGTTCTTGTATCGCAAACTACCTGGCAGTGAATTTTCACGACTAAGGTCAAAGGTTTTTGATTCCCAAGTCAGGCGAACTTTTTCGGTTGTGCCTGAAGTTTTGAATTGTTTGCTCTCGCTACAAGTCCAAGTAGAGACCTCTTCGCTAGCAAAAACTGATGCTGAACCTAGGAGACCAGTCATAGTCAAGCCAATGATGAGCAGATTTTTCTTCATGTGTCTGAATCCTTATGTCAAGAGATGCTTAACGCCTGCTTGCTCTTCAAGCAATTCGTTCAAAGTGTGATTCATGCGCTCACGTGAGAAATCATCAATTTCCAAACCTTCAACCATCTTGTATTCACCGTTTTCACAAATAACGGGATAGCCATAAATTACTTCAGCTGGAATGCCGTACTCACCTTTTGATGGTATGCCCATCGTGACCCATTTGCCGTTGGTGCCAAGAACCCAGTCGCGCATGTGATCAATCGCAGCATTCGCTGCCGAAGCTGCAGAAGATAGACCGCGTGCCTCAATAATTGCGGCTCCACGTTTACCAACAGTAGGAATGAATGTATCTTTATTCCAGGCTGCATCATTGATGCTATCTTTTACCGACTTCCCATCAACAGTGGCAAAGCGATAGTCAGGGTACATCGTTGGGCTGTGGTTACCCCAAACCACCAATTTTTCGATATCGGCAACCGGCTTGTTCAACTTACTTGCCAACTGTGAGAGTGCACGATTGTGATCTAAGCGCAACATCGCTGTGAAGTTTTTCGCAGGAATATCAGGAGCGGATTTCATGGCAATGTAAGCGTTGGTATTTGCGGGATTACCAACGACCAATACTTTGACTGTTTTCTTAGCTACTGCATTCAGTGCTTTACCTTGGGCCGTAAAAATCTGGGCATTCGCTGAAAGCAAATCTTTACGTTCCATACCTGGGCCACGAGGACGGGCGCCTACCAACAATGCAACGTCAATATCCTTGAATGCTGTCATCGGATCAGAGTGGGCGGACATGCCGGTCAGCAATGGGAATGCGCAATCCTCTAATTCCATCATCACACCAGCCAGGGCTTTTTGAGCCTTTTCATCGGGAATTTCAAGCAACTGGAGGATCACTGGCTGGTCTTTACCTAGTAAATCGCCATTGGCGATGCGAAATAGGAGGGAATAACCGATCTGACCGGCTGCGCCGGTGACTGCAACACGCATTGGGGCTTTTGCCATTACTGATAACTCCAGTTGAGGTTAATTAATGAAATCTTTTCTATTATCCATTCAAGTGTATGGACTTTCCATTTACACTGTCAATCATGTCTTATATAAGATATGAGATAAGCCTGAATTTTATCCAATAGACCTTGTCCTGGAGCTAATTTGTCACTTATATCCGAACCGATTGCCGCATTTAGCCCGCTTTACGAGCAAATCAAGGCATTGATCTTGGCAAGCCTGCAGGCATCAGAATGGCTTCCAGGCGAAGCTATTCCAAGCGAAATGGAGCTTGCAGCCCGTTATGCAGTGAGTCAGGGCACGGTTCGCAAGGCAATCGATGAGTTAGCAGCTCAAAATCTATTGGTACGCCGCCAAGGTAAGGGTACTTTTGTTGCTACCCATCAAGAGGATGATTGGCAGTATCGCTTCTTAAGGCTAGAACCAGATTCTGGTAAGAAACTGCATCTAAAAAACCAGTTTTTAGCTTGCGAGAATATGGTATCGGATGCCCATATTGCGCAGCTACTCAATTTGATTGCAGGTGACCCAATTATTCGCATAGATCGCATACAAAGCGACGCCGGTCGGCCGATCGTTTTTGAGGAGATTTGGCTGCCAGAGGTGCGCTTTAAGGGCCTTACTCTCGACGCTCTGAACGCTTGGGCTGGACCAATGTACGCCTTCTATGAGAGCCAATACGCTACTCATATGGTGCGCGCGGAAGAGAAAATTAAAGCCGTGCTAGCCAACTCCCGGCTTGCCAATCATTTACAAGTTACAGAGGGTGCTGCCTTATTGTCAGTTGAGCGTGTCGCTTTCACCTACGGGAATAAACCAGTAGAAATTCGTCACGCTAGATATGACACTTCTGAACAGCACTATGACAACAAACTCAACTAAGTAGTACACTCGAAAACTGGTAAAAACGACTTTTTAACCCCTTAGAACGCTAAATACCCCACTACTACTCAGGTTTCCAATAGAATATGTTGCAACACAACAAAACCACACTGAACCTCCACCGAAAGATTGAGATTACCCATGGTTGATGCACAGCAAAACGTAAAAAAAGATAGACCGGTTTACCGAAACATTGGTCTTGCCCAATTAATCAAGTACCGCCTTCCTTGGGCTGGAAAAGTATCCATTCTTCACCGGATTAGTGGAGCGACGTTGTTTTTGATGCTGCCGTTCTTACTGTATCTCTTCGATCAAAGCTTGGCCTCGGAGATAAGCTATCAAAAGTTTCAAGCAATTACTGGCAACGTGCTGGTAAAAATCGTACTTCTGGGATTGATCTGGTCTTTCTTGCACCATTTCTGTGCTGGTATTCGCTATTTGTTGTTGGACTTAGACATTGGTGTTGAGAAGCTGGATGCCAACCGTTCAGCAATTTTTGTATTTTTCTTGGGCTTGGCTTTGACTGCGCTCGTTGGCCTCAAACTATTCGGCTTGTACTAAGCGTCTCACTAATAAGGAAATCGAATGCCTATTTATCAAATCGGACCAAAGCGTTTAGTAGTTGGCGCTCATTACGGCCTTAAAGAGTGGATTATTCAACGTGCAACCGCCATTGTGATGGTAGTTTTCACCATTGTTTTACTGGTTGACTATTGCATTGCAGGTAGTGCCACTTACGAAGGTTGGGCTTCATTGTTCAGCAATCAGCTGATGAAGCTTTTGACGCTATTGTTCTTCATCAGCTTGACCTATCACGCTTGGATTGGTATCCGTGATATCTGGATGGATTACATCAAGCCCGTCAGCATTCGTTTAACACTCCAAGTGTTAACTGTTTTATATCTCGTAGCCTGTGCGGCCTATGCCGTACAAATTCTGTGGAAAGTGTAAGTCAATGACTGCGATTAAAAAAGTATTGCCACGCCGCCGTTTCGACGCGGTAATTATTGGTGCAGGTGGTTCAGGTATGCGTGCTTCTTTGCAACTAGCAGAAGCTGGCCTGAACGTTGCGGTTTTAACTAAGGTTTTCCCAACTCGCTCCCATACTGTTGCGGCACAGGGCGGTATTGGTGCTTCACTGGGAAACATGAGTGAAGATAATTGGCACTATCACTTTTACGACACCATCAAAGGTTCGGACTGGTTAGGCGATCAAGATGTTATCGAGTTTATGTGTCGTGAAGCGCCAAAAGTAGTTTATGAGCTCGAGCACTATGGCATGCCTTTTGACCGTAATCCAGACGGCACAATTTATCAGCGCCCATTTGGTGGACACACTGCCAACTATGGCGAGAAGCCTGTTCAACGTGCTTGCGCTGCAGCCGATCGTACTGGTCATGCAATGTTGCACACCCTATATCAACGCAACGTACGCGCAAAAACCAACTTCTTTGTCGAGTGGCTTGCCTTAGATTTAATTCGTGATGATGCTGGCGATGTTGTCGGCGTTACTGCCCTCGAAATGGAAACCGGCGAGGTCTACATTCTTGAAACTAAAGTAGTCATGATGGCTACTGGTGGTGCAGGCCGTATTTGGGATGCGTCAACGAACGCATTCATTAATACCGGTGATGGCATGGGTCTGGCAGCACGTGCTGGCATTCCATTGGAAGACATGGAGTTTTGGCAATTCCACCCAACGGGCGTAGCTGGTGCGGGCGTATTGTTGACAGAGGGTTGTCGCGGTGAGGGCGCTATCTTGCGTAACAAGGACGGCGAGCGCTTTATGGAGCGTTATGCTCCTACTTATAAAGACTTAGCCCCACGTGACTTCATTTCACGCTGCATGGATCAAGAGATTAAAGAAGGGCGCGGTTGTGGCCCTAATGGTGATTATGTCGTCCTCGATCTAACTCACATTGGTGCAGAGACGATCATGAAGCGTTTGCCTTCTGTTTACGAGATCGGTATTAACTTTGCTAACGTTGACGTTACCAAGGAACCAATCCCTGTGGTGCCAACGATTCACTATCAGATGGGCGGTATTCCGACCAACATTAATGGTCAAGTAGTGGTGCCTGCAAATGGCAAGCATAACGAGATCGTGAATGGTCTTTATGCAATTGGTGAGTGTTCATGCGTTTCTGTCCACGGTGCAAATCGTCTGGGTACTAACTCACTGCTGGACTTACTGGTCTTCGGTCGTGCAGCTGGTAACCATATCGTTTCTATGGACCTGAAGAATCGTGAATTCAAAAAATTACCTGAGAATGCAGGTGAGCAGACTTTGGCGCGCATTGCAGCACTAGATAACTCAACTTCAGGCGAATACGCACAAGATGTTGCAAATGACATTCGCAAGACAATGCAAAAGTATGCCGGCGTGTTCCGCAATCAAGAGTTGATGGACGAAGGTGTTCGTCAAATGGCTAAGTTGACCGAGCGTGCCAAGCATCTCTGGCTAAAAGACAAGTCACAAATTTTCAATACAGCGCGTATTGAAGCTTTGGAAGTGGCTAACCTGATTGAGACTGCTAACGCAACGATGATCTCGGCAGCTGCTCGTACCGAAAGTCGTGGCGCGCATTCGCATGATGATCATCTAGAGCGTGATGATGAAAACTGGATGAAGCATACCCTTTGGTATAGCGAAGGTAACAAATTGTCTTACAAACCAGTAGTGCTTAAGCCCTTGACTGTTGAGTCCTTCCCACCCAAAGAACGTACTTTCTAAGCGAAGAGAAATAGAAAATGAGTGATATTCGTATATTTGAAATTTACCGCTACGATCCTGATGTCGATGCAGCGCCTCGCATGGTCCGCTATGAACTTGAGTTAACTGGTGAGCGTATGTTGTTGGATGCTCTGATTTCTCTGAAGAAGCAAGACGAGAGCATCACGTATCGCCGTTCATGCCGTGAAGGTGTTTGTGGTTCAGATGCGATGAACATCAATGGTAAGAATGGCCTAGCCTGCCTAACCAATATGTTGACCCTGCCAAAGGTGATCACATTGCGTCCTTTACCTGGTTTACCAGTCGTACGTGACTTAATCGTCGACATGACCTTGTTCTTCAAGCAATATCTGTCTATCAAGCCTTATTTGGTAAACGATAATCCTGCGCCAGAAAAAGAGCGCCTCCAGAGTCCTGAGGAGCGCGAAGAGCTCAATGGTTTGTATGAGTGCATTTTGTGCGCATCTTGCTCTACTTCATGCCCATCCTTCTGGTGGAATCCAGACAAGTTTGTTGGTCCCGCTGGTCTACTTCAGGCTTACCGCTTTATTGCCGACAGTCGTGATGAAGATACCGGACAGCGCTTGGATAACTTAGAAGACCCATACCGCTTATTCCGCTGCCACACCATCATGAATTGCGTAGACGTTTGTCCTAAGCATTTGAATCCAACCAAAGCTATTGGAAAGATCAAAGAATTGATGGTTCGTAGGGCAGTATGACCCTGAGCAATGCAGAGTTATATCGTTTAAAAAGTGACGCCCGCAGAGGGTTGCTTGAGAACGATTTAATTCTGCAACGTTTCTTTGAGCGCTATGGCAATCAATTAAATATGGAAGATGGAAAAGTACTAACCCAGTTGCTGGCCTTAGAAGACAATGATTTAATGGACTTACTCATTGGTCGCAGGGATTCGGTTGCTGCGTTGGAAAAAGAGTCTCAAGAGGCGTCTTTTAAGTCCGTTTTAGAAAAATTGAGACAGAAGTAAAGCCCCACCAGCTGCAAGAGCGTTGGAGATGCATGGTCAAATAGCGCATTAATCATCAACTTGAATGACTAAGGATTAGAAATGATTGAATCGGATATCAAAGCAAAATTATCATTTTCAGATGGCTCACCGGATATTGACTTGCCTATTTACAAGGGTACAGTTGGCCCCGATGTGATTGATATTCGGAAGTTATATGGTCAGACTGGTAAGTTCACCTACGATTCCGGCTTCTTATCGACAGCCTCCTGCAACAGCAAAATTACTTATATTGATGGCGATAAGGGTGAACTGCTTTACCGCGGTTATCCAATTGAAGATTTGGCGCACAACTGCGACTTCTTAGAGGTTTGTTTCTTGCTGTTAAACGGAGAGTTGCCAAACGCAAAGCAGAAAAAAGATTTTGAGGACCTGGTTATGCATCACACCATGGTTCATGAGCAAATGCAATTTTTCTTGCGCGGTTTCCGTCGTGACGCTCATCCGATGTCTGTATTAACTGGTTTGGTTGGTGCGATGGCTGCGTTCTATCATGATGCGATTGATTACAGTCAACCTAAGGCTCGTGAAATTGCGCAAATTCGTTTAATCGCAAAGATGCCAACATTGGTAGCAATGGCTTATAAATATTCTGTAGGGCAACCGTTTATCTACCCAGATAACTCCTTGTCATACACAGCCAACTTTATGCGCATGATGTTTGCAACGCCTTGTGAAGAGTACAAAGTCAATCCAGTATTGGTGCGCGCTTTGGATCGCATCTTCACATTGCATGCTGATCATGAGCAAAATGCATCTACATCTACTGTTCGCTTGTGTGGATCTTCCGGTACAAATCCGTTTGCAGCCATTTCTGCTGGTATTGCTTGCCTCTGGGGCCCAGCCCACGGCGGAGCAAATGAAGCTTGCTTAGAGATGCTCAATAATATTCAAGCGAATGGTGGTGTTGAAAAGATTCATGAGTTTATTGCGCAAGTAAAAGATAAAAACTCAAACGTTCGCTTAATGGGCTTCGGACATCGCGTCTACAAAAACTTTGATCCACGCGCAAAACTCATGCGTGAAACTTGCTATGAAGTATTGAAGGAGATGGGTCTCGAAGATGACCCTCTGTTTAAGCTGGCGATGACGCTCGAGAAGATTGCTTTAGAAGACGAATATTTCGTAAGTCGTAAGTTGTATCCTAATGTTGACTTCTATTCTGGAATTGTTCAGCGCGCTTTGGGCGTTCCAACAGAGATGTTCACTTGTATCTTTGCTTTGGCTAGAACAGTTGGTTGGATTGCTCAATGGGAAGAAATGATTACCGACCCTGAGTACAAGATTGGACGTCCACGTCAGTTATACGTTGGTGAAACTTCTCGTCAAGTTCCTAACATTACTGTTCGTAAATAAAAGCTTCAGAGGGTATTCATGTCACGTACGCTTTACGATAAATTGTGGGATGACCATGTCATCTATTCTGAACAAGATGGCACCGCCACGATTTATATAGATCGTCAACTGCTACATGAGGTAACTAGCCCTCAAGCTTTTGAGGGGCTGAATATAGCCGGCCGTCCGGTGTGGCGTATTTCTGCGAATTTAGCTGTTTCGGATCATAACGTCCCAACTACAGACCGCTCTGAAGGAATCTCGGATCCAATTTCTAAGCTCCAAGTAGATACACTTGATCAAAACTGTGATGCCTTTGGTATCACGCAGTACAAAATGAACGACACCCGTCAGGGGATTGTTCATGTCATTGGACCTGAGCAGGGCGCAACCTTGCCTGGCATGACAGTGGTTTGTGGTGATTCCCATACAAGTACTCACGGTGCCTTTGGTGCATTGGCATTCGGTATTGGTACTTCCGAAGTGGAGCATGTACTGGCAACCCAAACCTTGCTCATGAAAAAGAGTAAGAACATGTTGGTTCGGGTAGATGGGCGCTTACAGCCTGGCTCTACAGCTAAAGATATTGTGCTTGCCGTGATTGGCAAAATTGGCACTGCTGGCGGTACTGGTTACACTATTGAGTTTGCTGGCGAGGCCATTCGCAATCTGTCTATGGAGGGTCGAATGACCATCTGTAATATGGCAATTGAAGCAGGTGCCCGCGCTGGATTAGTTGCAGTTGATGAAACTACTATTGAGTACATTCAAGGTCGACCATATGCTCCTAAAGCCGAGGCCTTGCGTCATGCCCTTCAATATTGGCGCACTTTGCATTCAGATGCAGATGCGCACTTTGATGCTGTAGTAGAGCTACGAGCAGAAGAAATTGCCCCGCAAGTCACCTGGGGTACTTCGCCAGAAATGGTGCTTTCAATTAGCGATCGCATTCCTGATCCAGAAAAAGAACGTGACCCAAATAAGCGCTCAGCCATGGAGCGTGCGTTGGAATATATGGGCCTTGTTCCAAATACCCCGATTAGTAATATTTCTGTAGATAAAGTATTCATTGGCTCCTGTACCAATAGCCGTATCGAAGATATTCGTGCTGCTGCGAAGGTAGTTGATCGTTTAGGTAAAAAAGTTGCCGCTAACGTTAAATTGGCATTAGTGGTTCCTGGCTCCGGATTAGTTAAGGCTCAAGCAGAGCGTGAAGGTTTGGATCGTGTATTTAAGGCCGCTGGCTTTGAATGGCGTGAGCCGGGTTGCTCGATGTGTTTGGCAATGAATGCCGATCGCCTTGAGCCTGGTGAGCGTTGCGCTTCTACCTCCAATCGGAATTTTGAGGGTCGTCAAGGTAACGGCGGTAGGACGCATTTGCTCAGCCCAGCAATGGCTGCTGCTGCAGCGATTGAAGGTCACTTTGTTGATGTTCGTAAGATTTCTTAAGGAGATACAGTGTTTAAATGGTCCTCTTTCACCATGATTAAAAAGCTCACGATTGTTGCTATTGCAGGAATCATTCTTTCTGCCTGCGCTAACACCATGGAAGGTGTTGGAAAAGACCTCCAGACCATGGGTAGCTCTATGGGTGGTGCTAACACGAGCAACACGAATAATACAAACAATAACAACCAGTCCCAAACTAAAGGGAAAGACGTTGTAGTGACGCCCGTCAAATAAGCGTTTAATTAGTCATTAGTAGTTATTAAGCAAAAGTTCATCATGGATAAATTTACGGTATACAAAGGATTGGTTGCTCCGCTGAATCGCGAGAACGTTGATACCGACGCCATTATTCCGAAGCAATTCTTAAAGTCGATTAAGAAGACGGGCTTCGGCCAGAACTTATTTGACGAGTGGCGCTACCTAGATCATGGTGAGCCAGGACAGGATTGCAGTTCAAGGCCGCTCAATCCAGATTTTGTTTTAAATCAACCTCGCTATAAAGACGCTGGTATTTTGCTGGCTCGCAAGAACTTTGGTTGTGGTAGTTCTCGTGAGCATGCGCCTTGGGCACTGGATCAATATGGCTTTAGAGCCGTGATTGCCCCGAGCTTTGCTGACATCTTTTACAACAACTGCTTCAAAAATGGCCTTTTACCTATTGTTTTATCTGAACTTCAGGTAGACCATTTGTTTAATGAAACTTTGGCTTTTAGTGGGTACCAGATCACTATTGATCTCGATGCCCAGCAAGTGATTACCCCCGATGGGACTGCATATAGCTTTGATGTAGCTCCATTTCGAAAGCATTGCCTGCTGAACGGTTTAGACGATATCGGCTTAACCCTGCAACATGCAGATAAAATCAAGGCTTACGAAGCTGAGCGTATCCTCAAGATGCCTTGGCTTGCGACACAACTGCCGTAGTTTTATAGAGTTAAAGGCCTTTCATGAAAATTGCAGTTCTCCCGGGCGATGGTATCGGCCCGGAAATCGTTGCTGAAGCCGTTAAGGTGTTAAACGCGCTCGGCCCCAAATTTGATCTTGAGACGGCTCCTGTTGGCGGTGCTGCCTACGATGTTGCTGGTCATCCACTGCCTCCCGCTACATTAGAGCTCGCTAAAAAAGCAGATGCGATTTTATTTGGGGCTGTTGGCGATTGGAAATACGACACACTAGCTCGTGAACTACGTCCCGAGCAGGCTATTTTAGGTTTGCGTAAACATCTCGAACTATTTGCCAACTTTAGGCCGGCGATTTGTTACGACGAGTTAACGGCGGCTTCCAGTCTAAAGGCAGAGATTGTTGGCGGTCTCGATATTCTGATTATTCGTGAATTGAATGGCGATATTTATTTTGGTCAGCCTCGCGGCATTCGTACATCGGAGTTGCCATTGTTTAAGGGTGCGCGTGAAGGCTACGACATGATGCATTACAGCGAGCCAGAAGTAGAGCGCATTGGACGTGTTGCATTTGAGGCGGCACGCAAGCGCAGCAAGAAAGTGTGTAGTGTTGATAAAGCAAATGTTTTGGAGACCTCGCAACTATGGCGCGAAGTCATGATTCGCGTTGCAAAAGAATATCCCGATGTTGAGTTGTCTCATATGTATGTTGACAATGCGGCGATGCAGTTAGTGAAGGCCCCTAAAGCGTTTGACATTGTCGTGACTGGTAATTTATTTGGAGACATTCTCTCTGATGAAGCCGCTATGTTGACTGGCTCTATTGGTATGTTGCCATCAGCTTCATTAGATAAAAACAACAAAGGTTTGTATGAGCCTAGCCATGGCTCCGCACCGGATATTGCTGGCAAAGGCATTGCTAACCCATTGGCGACGATTTTGTCTGCGGCTATGATGTTGCGTTACTCCTTGGCAATGCCGTTAGAGGCCGATCGGATTGAAGCAGCGGTACAAAAAGTACTTTCTCAAGGCTTGCGCACTGCGGACATCTTCACTGAAGGTACCACGAAGGTTTCTACTGTGGAAATGGGTGATGCCGTCGTAGCCGCACTTTCTAAATAAAACACAACACTACATAACCTTATTTAATAGATTATTCATCATGGTAAACACAAAGACACCCTTAGTCGGTTTAGTTGGTTGGCGCGGTATGGTTGGTAGCGTTCTGATGGAAAGAATGTTGGCTGAAAAAGATTTCGATCTGATTGAGCCTGTTTTTTTTAGTACTAGCCAGGCTGGTAGCCAAGTTCCCTTATTCAATGCCCAGCAAGTTACTAGAAATGAAAATGCTTTACTAGATGCAAACGACATCAAAGCGCTATCTCGCTGCGACATCATTTTGACTTGCCAGGGCGGTGACTATACCAACGATATCTATCCAAAACTGCGTGCAGCTGGTTGGGATGGTCACTGGATTGATGCTGCTAGTGCATTACGCATGAAAGATGATGCAGTATTGGTGCTGGATCCCGTTAACCGATCTGTTATTGATAAAGCATTGGCTGCTGGTGGCAAGAACTGGATTGGCAGCAACTGCACAGTGAGTTTGATGATGATGGCCATGGGTGGTTTGGTCAAAGCGGATATGGTTGAGTGGATTAGTGCCATGACCTACCAAGCCGCCTCCGGTGCTGGCGCCCAAAATATGCGCGAACTTTTGCTGCAAATGGGCGCTTTACGTGACAGCGTAGCTACTGAATTAGCCGATCCATCATCTTGGATCTTAGATATTGACCGCAAGGTTACTGAAACATTACGCTCATCTGACTTTCCTAAGAAAAATTTCCGTAATACACCTTTGGCAGGCAGCTTGATTCCCTGGATCGATGTTCCAGTTGAGAACGGTCAAACAAAAGAAGAGTGGAAGGGCGGGGCTGAGTTTAATAAGATTTTAGGTCGTCCTGCATTTAGAACCCCCGGCAGCATTCCAATCGACGGTCTGTGTGTCCGTGTTGGCGCTATGCGTTGTCATTCTCAGGGTTTGACAGTGAAACTAAAAAAAGATATTCCGCTAAAAGAGATTGAGGAGATCTTGGCTAACGATAACCAATGGGTCAAAGTAATTCCCAATGATCGTGAGACTACCGAGCGCGAATTATCACCAGCTGCAATTAGCGGTACTTTGACAGTACCTATTGGTCGTTTACATAAGATGGCGATGGGTCCAGAGTATCTGGGCGCATTTACAGTTGGCGACCAACTGTTATGGGGTGCAGCAGAGCCACTTCGTCGCATGCTCCGTATCTTGCTTGAGCGCTAATGTTTCGAAATAGTCAGATCCGATTTGCAAAAGTAGTTTGCTTAGCATTACTAAGTTGGTCATGTGTAGCAGGAGCCATCTCTCTTGGTTCTCCAAAATTACTTTCAAGACCGGGTGAGCCACTGAAAGTGGAGTTTCCGATTCGGCTTGGAGTTGATGAGCAGGCCGCTCTCTCTAGTCTCAATGTTGGAATCGCTAATAAAGCGGCTTATGATCGTTTGGGTATTTCCCAAAAGCTACTAGCTCTTAATCCTCAAGCAATGATTTATCGCAATCAACAACAGCAAGTAATGGTGTTGCTTGAAACAGTTGAGTCTGTGCCTGTATCAGATGATCCATTCTGGGATGTCTTAGTAACGCTGAAATGGTCGGCAGGTAGCCTTACTAAGGCGTATACATTGCTACTGGGTGATGCACAGAAAATACTAGTGAGACCTGGCCAAACTCTCTCTGAAATTGCGGCGCAACTAGCGCCTCAGTTACAGGGAGCCACGCTAGATCAAACAATGATGGCGCTATTTAAAGTCAATCCTGATGCATTTGCCAGCGGTAGTATCAACCGGTTGGATGCAGGTGTTGAGCTTAATTTACCTAATCAAGCTTTATTGCGATCGATAAGTCCTGCAGAGGCCCAACAGTTTGTAGCTGAGGCCAATGCCCAGTGGCTATCCGAGCGCGAGGGAAAGGGTGGCTCACAAAACCCTATCAACCAAAAAAATGGTCAGGATGCACCTGCGAAAGATCGACTCAAAATTGGGTCGAGTGCGGATAGCGTATCTGAAGAGCGAAGGTATACAGAAGACCTGGTAGCACAAGAAAAAGCGCTTGAACAAACGCGTGTTCGTGTAGCTGAGCTTGAGAAGAATATTGCAGATTTACAGCGCATACTGGATCAGGCCAAAGGTAAGTCATCGGAATTGGCAAAGCCTGCTGGTGCCATTGGCTTTGGTGGATTTACTCCTGCAATCTTTGCTCTTGGGTTCATGGTGTTAACAGGTTTACTACTCTGGCTATTGGCAAAGAATGCCCGTAAATCTGAGGCACGTGATTTTTCTGTCGAAGCACCCAAGGTTATTGCAACACCCAAAGAGCACACTACTTCTCATGGCGTAATGCCTGATCGTGCTAAGGCGTTGTTTGCTGGAATCGATTTAGAATTACCGCCGATTAAAAAATCTAATCCAGCCTCTGTGACAGCTGTTAATCCACTTGCTGATACGCTTCGGGTAAAGTTAAATCTAGCACGTGCCTATATTACGATCGAGGATTTTGCGTCAGCCAAGAAATCACTACAGGAAATCGTGCAAATTGGTACTTCAATTGATCCTGCAATTACAGTGGAAGCTCAAGGCCTGTTAGTTGAGTTGTCGCACCGTAATAGTTAAATACTTTTTATGCGCATCGCCTTGGGTCTTCAATATGATGGCAGTCCATATTCTGGTTGGCAGACACAGGTAAATCAGAACACTATTCAAGATGAATTAGAAAAAGCCCTCTCTGCATTTGTTGGTGTTGGTGCACTTAAGTCAAATCCGATACGGGTAATTACGGCTGGTAGGACGGATACAGGAGTTCACGCTTTAGGTCAGGTTATTCATTTTGATGTGGATGTTGAGCGAGAAAATTGGTCCTGGGTTAGAGGGGTAAACTCTTTTTTGCCAGAGTCCATTGTGGTGAACTGGGCTCAACCAGTCCCGCCGGAGTTTAGCGCCAGGTATTCCGCTCATGAACGCACTTATATCTATGCCTTACATGCCGGACCGTGCCGCTCTCCCATGACGACAAATCGCGCGGGTTATGTCATGTTGCCTTCAGATCGTTGGTTTGATGTTAAGGCGATGCAGCAGGCTGCGGAATGTTTAATTGGTGAGCACGACTTCACCTCATTTCGCTCTTCAGAATGTCAAAGCAAGACTCCGGTGAAAACAATCTATTCCATTGAGATTTTCTCCAGTGAGCCATGGCTCTACTTTAAGATTAAAGGAAATGCTTTCCTGCATCATATGGTGCGTAATCTAGTGGGAAGCTTCATTCAAATTGGCGTTGGGAAGCAAAAATTAGAATGGATGGCAGAAGTCCTGGCTGCAAAAGATCGCAGTATTGCGGCGCCTACCTTTTCCCCAGACGGTCTTTATTTAGCTCAAATTGCCTATCCAGAGCATTTTTTAATCCCTAAGCCTTGGCTTACGAATTCCTGGCTACCTAAGGAGATTTTTGCCTAAGCGAGCTTTTTATCTGCTCTAGGCCTTATCATTTCTGTATGAGCTTACTTACTAACTCCCCAGGCCATACTAGGGTCAAAATTTGTGGCTTAAAGTCGCCTGCAGATACCGATGCTGCTGTTGCCGCTGGTGCTGACGCGATCGGTTTTGTCTTTTATCCGCCGAGCCCTAGGTCTGTGAGTCCCAATATTGCGGCCTCGCTGATATCTAGGTTACCTGCAGGGGTTGATGCCGTAGGCCTGGTCGTAAACGCCACTGATGCTGAATTTGAGGCTATTAGAGCCGCTGCTTCGATCACTTTATGGCAGTTTCATGGGGATGAATCCCCTGCAGATTGTCAGCGTTTGGCAGCAGGCCAGCCCTGGATGAAGGCTGCACGTGTAGGGCCAGACTTCGCATTTGACGATTTTTCCCTACAATATAGCCAAGCAAATGCCTTTTTGCTCGATGCCCTAGTTGAGGGCTATGGGGGAGGGGGCGTTCCTTTTGATTGGTCAGGAATTCCACAAGCATGGATAAGCGCAAACGCGCCTCGGGTCGTTTTGAGTGGTGGATTGAACGTGCACAACGTGGGCGAAGCTATTGCACGTCTACACCCTTGTGCAGTTGACGTCTCAAGCGGCGTTGAAATCAGCAAGGGTGTTAAAGATCACGCCTTAATGAAAGAGTTTATCGAGGCGGTGCGTGCAGCAGATGCACACACATTGCCTTCATCATTTGCCGCAACTAATTAAAAGAGGTATTTATGTACGATAAGCCAGATGCACGAGGACACTTTGGTCCTTACGGTGGCGTATTTGTTTCTGAGACGCTGATGTTTGCTTTGGATGAACTCAAAGCGGCTTATGCCAAATATCAATATGATCCAGAATTCCTAGAAGAGTTTCATTACGAGCTTAAGCACTTTGTAGGTCGTCCATCTCCCGTTTACCACGCTAAGCGTTGGAGTGAGATGGTTGGTGGTGCGCAGATTTATCTCAAGCGCGAAGATTTAAATCATACCGGCGCCCACAAAATCAATAATGTCATCGGTCAAGCTATGTTGGCTAAGCGTATGGGTAAGCCACGCATTATTGCTGAGACAGGAGCCGGACAGCATGGCGTTGCGACGGCAACGATCTGCGCGCGATTTGGTTTGGATTGCACTGTGTATCAGGGCTCTGTTGACGTTGCTCGCCAAGCGCAAAATGTGTACCGCATGAAGTTACTCGGCGCTAAAGTAGTCCCTGTGGAGTCAGGTACCAAGACCCTAAAAGACGCGCTCAACGAGGCGATGCGTGATTGGGTTACTAATGTAGAGGATACTTTTTACATTATCGGCACCGTTGCCGGTCCTCATCCTTATCCAATGATGGTCAGAGATTTTCAGAGTGTGATTGGTGAAGAGTGCAAAGTGCAGATGCCTGAGCTTACCGGTCGTCAGCCTGATTATGTTTTGGCTTGTGTTGGCGGTGGCTCTAATGCCATGGGAATCTTTTATCCTTATATTAATTATCCCCAAGTAAAACTCATTGGCGTAGAAGCAGCGGGCCATGGTCTCAATAGCGGGCTTCATTCAGCGGCATTGTGTGTTGGCAAGCCTGGTGTTTTGCATGGCAATCGCACCTATCTTTTACAAGATGAAAATGGTCAGATTTCTGAAACGCATTCGGTTTCTGCTGGTATGGATTATCCCGGTGTTGGTCCAGAGCATGCTTGGTTAAAGGATTCTGGTCGTGCTGACTATGTTGCCATTACTGATGAAGAGGCTCTCAAAGCATTCCACGATTGCTGTCAAATCGAAGGCATCATTCCTGCGCTTGAGTCAGCACATGCCATTGCTTATGCGTGCAAGCTAGCTAAGACCTTACCTAAAGATAAAACGATCTTGGTGAACTTATCTGGTCGCGGTGATAAGGATATGCATACCGTTGCCCAGGCTACAGGTTCTGAAGGCTAATTTGTAACTAACGCCCAGCTAACTATAAGAAAAATTAATTCTGAATTGTTATGTCAAAAATTACTGCACTCTTTAATGATTTAAAAGCTTCAGGTAAAAAAGGGCTGATTCCCTTTATTACTGCAGGTGATCCGTCACCATCACTCACTGTTGATTTAATGCATGCATTAGTGCGCGGTGGCGCTAACGTGATTGAGCTTGGCGTTCCTTTTTCAGATCCGATGGCCGATGGACCTGTCATTCAGCGCTCATCTGAAAGAGCATTAACTCAAGGCGTTACATTGCGTGGCTGTTTGGATATGGTGAAAGAGTTTCGCAAGACAAATGCTGATACTCCCGTAGTGTTGATGGGCTATGCCAATCCAGTTGAACAGATGGGGGCAGAGCGCTTTGCAACTGAAGCTAAGGCTGCTGGTGTGGACGGTGTATTAATCGTAGATTACCCACCCGAAGAGTGTGTTGATTTTGCGTCCCAGATGCGTTTGGCTGGTGTAGATCCAATCTTTTTATTGGCTCCAACATCATCATCAGAACGTATTAACGAGGCTGCCAAAATCGCCTCTGGTTATATTTACTACGTCTCGATGCGAGGAGTTACGGGAGCCTCCCATCTCAATACTCAGGATGTTGCTAGTAATATTCCAAAAATCCGTGAAGCGAGCGCAATTCCGATTGCAGTAGGTTTTGGCATTAATGACGCAGAAAGTGCTCGTGCAGTATCTAAAACAGCTGACGCAGTTGTTATTGGCAGTCGAATTATTCGTCTTTTAGAGGATGCACCACCTGCCCAGGCAGTACAATCGCTTGAAGACTTCATACGAGAAATACGCGTCGCTTTAGATAGTTAATGCACTGGATAGTTAAAAACTGATGAGCTGGATCGACAAATTACTACCCCCGCAAATCCAACACACGGATCCCGCAAATCGCAAATCCGTTCCTGAAGGTCTATGGGTTAAGTGCCCTAGCTGTGAAACTGTTCTTTACAGTACTGATATCGAGGCCAATCTTTCTGTTTGCCCAAAATGCAACCACCACATGCGCATTGGTGCGCGTCAGCGACTAGATAGCCTACTGGATCCTAAGGGTCGTTATGAAGTTGGCGCAGACATTTTTCCTATTGATCCACTCAAGTTTAAAGACTCAAAAAAGTATCCTGATCGTCTTAAGGAAGCAAATGATGCTTCAGGCGAATCTGAGGCATTAATTGTTCTTGGCGGCAAAATTGAAAGTATTCCAGTTGTCACGGCTTGTTTTGAGTTTCAATTTATGGGTGGCTCTATGGGCTCTGTTGTTGGAGAGCGTTTTGCCCGTGGTGTGCAGGAAGCAATTGCTAAAAAATGTGCCTTTATTTGTGTGACTGCCACTGGCGGTGCACGTATGCAAGAAAGCTTACTATCTCTTTTTCAGATGGCAAAAACCAATTCGATGTTGACCTTGCTCTCCAAAAAAGGTTTGCCTTACATCAGCGTTTTAACTGATCCAACGATGGGCGGAATTTCTGCTAGCTTTGCCTTTATGGGCGATGTGGTGATGGCTGAGCCAAAAGCCTTAATTGGATTTGCAGGTCCAAGGGTAATTGAGCAAACTGTTCGTGAGAAATTACCTGAAGGCTTTCAGCGCTCTGAATTTCTGATGCAAAAGGGTGGTATCGATATGATTGTTGATCGTCGTCAAATGCGTGGTGAGATAGCCCGTCTGTTGGCTTTACTCCAACAGCTTCCTGAGCCTGCGATTGCGGGTAGCGCAGCCGTCTAAAGCGCTTGAGTTCAGCCCACCAACCCCCCATTCTTTTCTCTAGCCTCACGGCCTGGCTTAGTCACCTTGAAACTGCTCACCCTGTGGGCATTGATATGGGGCTTGACCGTATTAACCGTGTCAAAGAAGCTCTAGGTCTTCATTTTGACTGCCCTGTAATTACAGTAGCTGGAACCAATGGCAAAGGCTCAACTTGTGCCTACCTCGAGAGTATTTTGTTAGCCTCGGGTTACAGGGTTGGCTGCCATATGTCGCCCCATTTACTCAACTTCAATGAGCGTGCTCGAGTTAATGGTGAAGAGGTGAAAGATCATCTCTTGTTAGAGCATTTTGCCGCCGTTGAAAATGCACGAGTCAGTCTTGTAGATGCACCCACCTTAACCTATTTTGAGTTCACTACTCTGGCTATCATGCATCTGTTTTCTAAGGCGAACTTAGATGCTGTTGTATTGGAAGTAGGTATGGGCGGTCGTTTGGATGCTGTCAATATTGTCGATACCGATTGCGCTATCGTCACTAGCATTGATATTGATCATGCAGATTTCTTGGGTGGTACGCGTGAAGCTATTGGACGTGAAAAAGCCGGAATTTTCCGTGCTGTTGGGATTGCAATTTGTGGCGATCCCGTGCCGCCCCAATCCTTAATTGACCATGCCGAAGAGCTCGGTTGTGATTTGTGGCTTCAAGGTCGAGACTACAACTTTCAGGGTGATAAGCAGCAATGGGGTTGGGCAGGCCGGCAAAAACGTTTCAGCGGCTTAGGTTATCCAGCATTACGTGGTGCCAACCAGATTCTTAATGCTTCCGCAGTGATTGCTGCCTTAATGGCACTTCATCAGCGCTTGCCTGTGAGTGCGCAGGATATTCGTAATGGTTTTGCTTGGGTAGAGTTGCCAGGACGCTTCCAGGTACTCCCAGGCCAACCAACGGTAGTTTTGGATGTTGCTCATAACCCTCATGCAGCAGCTACGCTTGGCCAAGGCCTAGAAAAAATGGGTTATCACCCCTATACCTACGCTGTATTTGGCGCAATGGCAGATAAGGATATTGCAGGTGTCCTAAAGCCCATGCTAGATAGCGTCGATTTTTGGTTTTGTGCTGATTTACCGACTCCTCGGGCAGCCAGCGCTGCATCGTTATCTGAAAAGCTAGTTGAGCTTGGCGTATCTATTAAAAATGGGCTGGATGGTGGTATCGAATGCTTCCCAGATCCTGCTGCCGCCTATCAAAAAGCGCTTTCTAAGGCAGGCGAGGGTGATAGAATTGTCGTTTTCGGTTCTTTTTATACCGTTGCCGGCGTAATGGCGTATCGAAACAACCAGGCCCATTGATCCATGATTCGTTTACCGAAGCTTTTTAAGCGAAACCCTGAGACTGAAGACCTTGATCGAGGTTCAGTGAGGAGTCGTCGCACTGTAAATCAATCAGCCCCCCGGAGCTTTCAACGCGCTCAAGAAAATGAAGAGCTTGCCCTGACTGAAGATCCCGAGCAGCAGCGAGCACGTCATCGTCTCATTGGTGCAGCAGTATTGGTTTTGATTGCAGTGGTTGGACTTCCAAGAATTTTGGATAACAAGCCTAAGTCTATTAATAACGATATCGCCATCAACATTGTTACCAGCCTTCCAGCGCCTAATGGTGCACTACCTGCAATTGATGAAAAGCCGAAATCTTCTGCCGATGCACCACAGATAGATAAAGAGGCTAACTCGCCGAAGTCATCAGTTGCTTCCCCGAGCTCTACTCCCGAAACAAAGTCTGAAACAAAGATTGATCCCAAATCGATTCCATCTGGAGTGAATAAGGCAAGCACCTTTGGCTTGGCTGCTGGCGAAGAAGTTGTTGCGATTGCAGGTTCTACTGCAAAGTCAGAAGAACCATCCAAAAAGGCTGCCTCTGGTAAATATGTCATCCAAATTGGTGCATTTGCATCAGAAGAGCGGGCTAAGGGTTGGATTGCCAAAATGAAGGATCAAAAGATCCCGAACTATGTGCTCAATAAAACCGGTACCGATGGCACAAAGCTCTTTGTTCTCAGAGCAGGTCCTTTTGCAGATAAGGATGCGGCTGAAGCGGCTGAGAAAAAAGTCAAAGCGATGGGTCTATCGCCAAGACTAGTTGAGGTCGGAGCGCCTTAATGGAATATCTATCCACCCTGAAGTTAACCACGGTGGATTACTTCACCCTAGTAGTGCTACTTGTATCTGCCTTAGTCGGTATTTCAAGGGGGCTATTTAAAGAAGTTTTAGCGCTTGCATCTTGGTTTGTTGCCGCTTGGGTCGCCTACCATTACACGAGCTATCTTTCCGTTGAATGGTTATCCACCTTTCAAATGGATGAACTTCTGAGTTTAGGTGTCAGCTTCCTTATTTTGTTTATCTTGACATTAATAGTTTGCGGTCTTGTTGGTAACGTCATTCAAAAAATTATTCTATCCGCCGGTTTGAGCATGACAGACCGTTTTCTGGGACTGGTTTTTGGTTTAGCGCGCGGTGCCTTAGTAATAGTAGTCATGGCCACCTTAGCAGCATTAACTCCCATTCCTCAGAGTGTTGCTTGGCAAAAAGCAATCACAAGACCTGCAGTCGACATGGCTACGGGTTTAATCAAGGATTGGTTGCCAACGGATTGGGCGAAACAGTTGGGCGATGCAATGCCTAAAATTACACCCAAAGTAACACCTTCATTAACAATAGGGATCTAAGCTTATGTGCGGCGTTGTTGGAACAGTTTCCCATTCTCCAGTGAATCAACTGATATATGACGCATTGTTGCTCTTGCAACATCGCGGGCAAGACGCTGCCGGTATGGCTACGATGAATGGCAATTCATTCACGATGCACAAAGCCAATGGTTTGGTGAGAGACGTGTTTAGAACGCGGAATATGCGTAGCTTGGTAGGCAGTGCTGGTATTGGCCAGGTTCGCTACCCGACTGCTGGTTCTGCAAGCAGCGAAGAAGAAGCTCAACCGTTTTACGTGAGCGCTCCTTACGGAATTATCCTGGCTCACAATGGCAACCTCACCAATGCTCCCAGCTTGCGTGTAGAAATGGCCTACCGTGATCGTCGCCACATCAACACCAGCTCCGATACTGAAGTCTTACTCAACGTATTGGCAGATGAGTTACAAAAAGAAACTAATAGCGCTGCCTTAGACGAAGGTGCGATGTTTAACGCCGTTACGCAGGTAACCAAGCGTGTTAAGGGCTCTTATGCGGTTGTGTCATTGATTGCTGGGTACGGCCTATTAGCCTTCCGCGATCCATTTGGAATTCGCCCTTTATGTATTGGTCGCATGGATACGCCAAAAGGACCAGAATGGATGATTGCCTCTGAGTCGGTTGCTCTTGATGGTTTAGGCTTCACTTTTGTACGTGACGTTAATCCAGGCGAAGCAATCTACATTGATTTGGATGGCAATTTCTTTTCACGTCAATGTGTTGCAGATGCTGTCTTGACACCTTGTATCTTTGAATACGTCTATATGGCTCGTCCCGATTCCACCATTGATGGTGTTACGGTTTATAACGTTCGCATGCGGATGGGTGACTACCTTGCTGAAAAGATTCGCAAAGAAACGATTCCTAGTGAGATCGATGTTGTCATGCCGATTCCAGATTCTAGTCGTCCAGCAGCGATGCAGGTCGCTAAACGCTTAGGTGTTGATTATCGCGAAGGCTTCTTCAAAAATCGGTATATCGGTAGAACATTCATCATGCCCGGTCAGGCAGTGCGAAAGAAATCCGTGCGCCAAAAGCTCAATGCCATGCGTATTGAGTTCAAGGACAAGACTGTATTGATCGTAGACGACTCCATTGTTCGTGGTACTACCTCCTTTGAGATCGTGCAAATGGCACGCGAGTCTGGCGCCAAGAAGGTTATTTTTGCTTCTGCAGCCCCCCCAGTACGATTCCCGAACGTTTATGGCATTGATATGCCAACCCGTAGCGAGCTGGTTGCTTATGGCCGTACCGATGAAGAGATTAATAAGATGATTGGCGCAGATCAGTTGATCTATCAAAGTGTCGAGGATATGAAACAAGCAGTACAAGATATCAACCCCAATATCCAGCACTTTGAAGCCTCCTGTTTTGATGGTCATTACGTTACCGGCGATATCAATGAATCCTATTTGGATGCCCTTGAGGCTGCCCGCAATACCTCCGAAGCCAAAGCTGACCGGCAGCGGGACTCCAGTGACTTTGCCCGTTCGCAGTTGCACTTGCATTTGGCTACCGAAGACTAAAAACAACGTTGGGCTTCCTCAGGCGCTGCTGCCTGAGGCAAATGTGCAATTCAGTGTCAAAATAGCGATATGAAGAGTAAAACAACCCGCAAAAAACCTGATTTCTCGAAGCTGGCTCTCGAAACCCTTGCGGTTCGAGCTGGAACCCGTCGTACTGCTGAATATCAAGAACACTCGGAAGCCCTGTTTTTAACCTCCAGCTTTTGCTTTGATAGTGCGGAGTTGGCGGCGGATGGTTTTGCACATGCGGACCAAGGCTTCATTTACTCTCGCTTCACCAATCCTACTGTGAGCATGTTTCAGGATCGACTAGCTGCCCTAGAGGGCGGTGAAGCTTGTATTGCGACTTCTTCAGGCATGGCGGCGATTTTGACGATGGCGATGGCGCACCTTCAGGCTGGTGATCACGTGGTTTGTTCTCGCTCTGTCTTTGGTGCAACTATCCAACTGTTTAGCAATATCTTAGGGCGTTTCGGCATCACTACTACCTATGTCGATTTGGCTGATACTAAGGCTTGGCAGAATGCTGCTCAAGACAACACTAAGCTGTTCTATTTAGAAACGCCATCCAATCCCTTAACTGAGATTGCGGATATTAAGGCGATCTCCAAAATTGCTAAAAAGGCTAAGGCACTCTTTGCGGTTGACAACTGCTTTTGCACACCCGCATTGCAAAGGCCTTTGCTATTAGGCGCTGATGTAATTATTCATTCGGCAACCAAATATTTAGATGGCCAGGGTCGGGTTGTTGGTGGCGCTATTGTGGGTAGCAATGATTTCATTATGGGCAAAGTCTTTCCCTACGTGAGAACTGCTGGCCCAACACTATCAGCATTCAATGCTTGGGTTTTCCTCAAGGGGTTAGAGACCCTTGAGCTGCGGATGAAGCAGCAGAGTCAGAATGCTTTAGAAATTGCTCAGTGGTTAGAAAAGCAACCCGGTGTCGAGCGTGTTTATCACCCTGGGCTCAAGTCACATCCACAGCATGCCTTAGCCAAGCGCCAACAAAAAGCCGGTGGCGCCATTTTATCCTTCACACTTAAGGGTGGAAAGCGGGCTGCATTCAAGTTGATTAATCAAACACAGCTTTGTTCGATTACGGCAAATCTGGGTGATACTCGTACGACCATTACGCATCCAGCAACCACTACCCATTGCCGTGTCACCCCGGAGGCTCGTAAGGCTGCTGGTATTACCGACGGCTTAGTTCGTATTGCGGTCGGACTTGAGAATGTCAATGACTTAAAAAATGATCTCATTGGTGGTTTGAAGAAGTAATAGCAGAATCGCTATCTTTAGGCTAATCAGATGAGTTTTACAGACGCTACTCAATTTTGGAATGCGCGTTTTGATAAAGATGAGTTTATCTTCGGCAAAGAACCAAATGAGTACCTTGTTGAACAATCCTCTCAGTATTTAAAGCCGGGAAATTCTGTTTTATGTATTGCTGATGGAGAAGGGCGTAATGGCGTTTGGCTTGCTAAGCAGGGAATGCACGTTACTGGCTTTGATGTATCCGATATCGCCTTAGAAAAGGCCAAGCAGTTTGCTAGAGATAGCCAGGTCAATGTTCAATATAGTCTTTGTGATACCGACGGCTTTGATTGGCAAGCCAGTACATATGATGCGGTGATCGGCATATTTATCCAGTTTGCAGATCCAGCCATGCGGGCTAGAATATTTGAGCAGGTACATCAGGTCTTAAAGCCTGAGGGCATATTTATTTTGCAAGGCTATACACCCAAGCAGTTGGAATACAAAACTGGGGGACCATCACTGATTGAGCATCTCTATACAGAAGAGCTGATCCGAGAACTTACCAAAGACTTTGAAATTCTGGATCTACGTTGCTACGAAAAAGAATTGTCTGAAGGTGCAAGACATACCGGCATGTCTGCATTACTGGGCTTAAGCGCCCGCAAGCGTTGACCCCTGAAATCTTCGAGGATCATTAATTAACCTCAGCGGCATGATGTGAATTTGACTGCTGTCAATCTCGAGATGCATTTGACTGTCAAGTTTTAGCTGAAGACGTTTGACTTCTGCAGAAGAGGCCTCCCACTCGATGGTGTTGATACTATTGGCTATGCTGAACTGTATGACGGCAATTTGACCAAGACTGCTAATCTTTTCCACTGTGGCCTGTACGCTGATCGTGGAAGGGTTGATATGGACACTTAAACCACTTTGCGGCACCACCCAGGCAACACGCGAATTAGGAGGAATCTTCCCCTTATCCGTTACGCTAAATACATGTTCGCAATCATCCCAACTGAGCTTTCCGGAATCAAAAACTCCGTGAAACATATTGCTGATTCCAACTAGCTCGGCCACGCGTGAGTTTCGTGGTTTTTGGAATAGGATCTTTGGTGGCGCTGTTTGTAGGCCAATCCCTTGATCAATCACAGTGATTCGATCAGCTAGTAAATCAGCCTCTCTCAAGTCATGGGTTACTAGCAGGATAGGAATATTCAAATCCTTACGTAAGTCCGCTAATGTTTTATAAAGACTTTGTCTTGTTGGGGCATCAATAGCAGAGAAGGGTTCATCGAGCAAAAGAACCTTAGGTTGTCTTGCTAATGCTCTTGCAAGCGCAACGCGTTGCTGTTGTCCTCCCGACAACTGGTGCGGCATACGTTCAGCTAAATCACTGATCCCCATTTGCTCCAACCACTCGCGGGCAATACTTTTTCGCTTGTTTGAGTTTGAACCAGAATTTTGCAATGGGATACAAACATTTTCTATGGCATTGAGGTGAGGGAAAAGGGCGTATTGCTGAAACAAGAATCCGCAAGAGCGTTGAGCCGCTGAAAGAGATTTTTTAGAGCTACTAAAGGCCTGATTCTCAAACCAAATTTCCGAGTCGCACTCAATTTTTCCAGAGCTAGCCTGTCGTAGGCCGGCAATAGTTCTTAGTACAGTGGTTTTTCCACTCCCCGAGGGGCCCACTAGGGCGTGTAACTCGCCGGATGCGCATTCCAAATCTATTTGAATTGGCATTGGAGCAGTTTGGTTGAGTTTTACCTTTAGCATTACGCCCTGCCTCTTGGACTGGCGGTAATAGAGCGCCCAAATAGTCCATAAGAAATGGCGATGGCTACTAATGAGGTACCCAGTAAAAGTAATGAGAGGGCGCCAGCGCCAGCTGTATCAAAGCTTTGTACTTTGTCATAAATGGAGATTGAAACCGTCTTTGTCTCCCCAGGTATCGCGCCTCCAACCATGAGGACCACACCAAATTCACCAAGAGTGTGGGCAAAGGTGAGAACGGCAGCGCTAGTAATTCCCCGCCAAGCTAAGGGTAGCTCAATGAGTCGAAATATTTGCCAATGACTTAAGCCACTCACCTGGGCGGCTTCTCTAATTTCAGGATTGATTGCTTCAAATGCTCTCTGAATCGGCTGAATGGCAAAAGGAAGGTTCACTATTAAGGACGCGAGCAGAATGCCGTAGAAGGAGAAAACCAAGGGAATACCAAAGAAACTCTCGCCCCCAAAGCCCACCAAAAAATAATAGCCCAAAACTGTAGGCGGCAAAACAAGGGGTAAGGCCAAGGCTGCCTCAATCCATGGGCGGCTTCGATGTAGGCTAATCAGCTTATGGGCAACCCAAATTCCAAAGGGCAAAATGAGGGCAACGGTCCAAAAGGCCAGCTTTAAAGATAGGGTGATGGGGCCGTAATCTAGCAAATTTATTCAGGTAAGTTATTGAGTTATTGGCACATTATGCTGGTAATTGACGCCCCAGTAATCTTAATACACCTGTAAAATCATACAAGATTGAATAATCTACATGTGACCAAATAAAGCGTTTTACAGAAAAATATCCCATGGATCGTAATCGTCGAAATATTATCAAGTCTTCAGTGTTATTTAGTGCATTGGCATCGATTGGTATGATTACTCCCGCCCAAGCTGCAGAATGGAATACCGCTGCCTTTAATGCCAAAACAGTTGAAGAAGTGTTGAAGTCACTCGGCGTTCTTTCCCCCGAAAACTCAAATGATATTGTGTTGAAAGTGCCGGATTTGGTTGAGACAAGTGCTGTTGTCCCAATTATTGCTCAGTCAAAAATAAGAGTGCAGCAATTTGCAATCCTGGTGGATAAGAATCCAAGTGTTCTTGCAGCACAACTCTTCATACCCCAAGGAACCGAGCCATTCGTAAGAATGAATGTCAAGATGGCGCAGTCATCAAATGTCATTCTTTTGGCTCAATCATCAAACAAGTGGTTTATGACAAGCACTGCAGTTAAGGTAACTCTTGGCGGCTGCGGATAGGGAGCGGAATAATTTATGGGTGAACCATCTAAAATGCGTATCAGCGAGACTGATGGCATCGTTGATGTGCGAATTTTGATGAAGCATGATATGGAATCAGGCCAGAGAAAGGGTACTGATGGAAAAAATATACCTCCATGGTTCATTAATACCGTCATAGTTAAGGCACAAGGTAAAGAGGTTTTTTCTGCCAACTTTGGCGCTGCAGTTTCCAAAGATCCTTTTCTTAACTTCAAGTACAAGGGCAGCAAGAGTGACAAAATCTCAGTAAGCTGGACCGACAATCGCGGTGATAAACGGACTGATGAGTTTCCTGCTGCTTAAGGCATTTAGATTGAATGCACTAATTCCGAGAGATTAAACGAGATGACCCCCGAGCACTTTATTTTATTCGCTACTCTTGGCCTCACCATGTTGCTGGGTGCAGTATTACAAAGGACTGGCTTTTGCACCATGGGGGCGATAGCTGATATTTTTTTAATATCACGCCTAGACAGAATTAGGCAATGGGCTCTAGCAATTGGCATATCAATCATTAGCGTGTCAATTTTTTCTGGCTTAGGAATTATTGATTCCACAAAGTCTATCTATGCCAACGCTAAGGTGATGTATCTGTCTGTATTGTTGGGTAGTATTCTATTTGGATGTGGCATGGTTCTCGCATCAGGCTGCGGAGCAAAAACACTGATTCGTATTGGTGGGGGCAATCTAAAATCTTTGGTAGTTTTTATTGTGATGAGCTTAGTAGCCTATATGACCCTGCGGGGATTTTTAGGTGTAATTCGTGTTGATTTCTTGGATTCAGTCTTCTTTACCTTATCAGGGCCGCAGGACTTACCGAGTGTTTTATCTTCTACGTTTGAAGTGAGTCGTCCTGTAATGCACTTGTCCTTAGGCTTGCTAATTGGTGGCGGACTCATCTTATTTGCATTGCTCAGTAAATCATTCTGGACTTTCAATAACCTTTTGGCAGGTTTAACTGTTGGTTTTTCGATTAGTTTGATGTGGCTTATCTCTGGGTATCTTGGCTATATTCAGGAAGATCCAAACACTCTACAAGAAGCTTTCTTACTAACCAATTCCGGGAAGATGGAAAGTCTTTCCTTTGTTGGTCCATATGCATATGCTATTGATTGGTTGATGTTTTATAGCGATGCTTCCAGAGTTCTTACCATCGGCATCGTTGCTGTTTTGGGTTTGACCTTGGGTTCTGCGCTATACGCAATCCAAGCTAGAACTTTTCGATGGGAGTCCTTTTCGAGTGTTGAGGATACCGCCAACCACCTGGTGGGCGCATCGTTCATGGGCTTTGGAGGTATAGCTGCTTTGGGCTGTACTTTTGGTCAAGGTTTAAGTGGTATCTCCACCCTCGCTATCAGCTCCTTTTTGGCAATAATCGGCTTTTTTGTTGGCGCCTATTTAGCATTGCATTACCTTCAAGCACGCCTTGCCCTAAAACCCTGTAGTTAGTTATTCGGATGGATCAAATAATATGCAGATTAATTGGTTAGCTTTTACTCCAGGCCCCGCATTTTTTGGCGGGATATTACTGGGAATTGCGGCAGCATTATTTGTCATTTTGCATGGCCGTATTTTAGGTATTAGCGGAATCGTATCTGGCTTGCTTTCACCAAAAGAGGGTGATGTCCATTGGCGCCTCAGTATTTTATTGGGATTGCTAAGTGCACCGTTTTGGGCAAGCTTGTTATTTGACCTTCATACAGTAACTGTTATTGATGCTGATTGGATGGTCATTATTGTTGCTGGCTTGTTGGTGGGATTTGGGGCGCAATACGGTTCAGGCTGTACTAGTGGTCATGGTATATGTGGCTTATCTCGTCTATCCCCAAGATCTTTAGTTGCAACTGCATGTTTCATGAGCGCTGGTTTTTTAATGGTGTTTGTGACTCGCCATATATTGGGTTTTTAAATCATGAGAAGACATTTCCAGTTTTATAGTCAATATCTGATTGGCGTCTTATTTGGACTTGGCCTCATCATCTCCGGGATGAGCAATCCAGAGAAGGTCCTGAGTTTTTTGGATATCACTGGCGCCTGGGATCCATCCTTGATATTTGTCATGGTCGGAGCGATTGTTGTTGGTCTTGGCGGCTTTTATTTGGTCTCTAAGCGCTCTAAAGCCTTCTTCGGTGGCGCCCTCCATATTCCGACAAGAACAGCTGTTTCTAGGCCCCTCGTGATTGGTAGTCTGATTTTTGGTGCTGGGTGGGGTATTGCTGGTTTCTGCCCAGGCCCTGCAATTGTTGCTCTTGGAGCCGGCCATCTGAAAGCGCTTATTTTTGTATTGGCTATGTTAGCTGGTATGGCTTTATGCAACCGCTTCTTTACAGGTCACAAAAATTTAGTCTGATTTAAAATCTCAGCCATAGCTTTTAAATTCTTTTTACATTTTGAGGTTCAGATGAGTCTTCCTATTGCTTGCCACACCGATCAATTCGGTACCCTGGGTCAGATTGGCCCAAGCCATTTAGCTGAGATTGTCGAACAAGGTTATAAAAGCGTAATTAATAATCGCCCTGATTTTGAAGGCGGCCCTGATCAGCCTACTAGCGCTCAAATACAGGCGCAAGCATTAGCACTTGGCTTGAACTACGCCTTTTTGCCGGTAGTCTCTGGGGCACTCACACCTGATCAAGTCGTTGAAATGGCGCACTTACTTAAAACTATGCCTGGGCCAATTTTAGCTTTCTGTCGTTCGGGTGCTCGCTCTACCAACCTATATCATCTGGCTCAGCAAGTTCGCTAATCCTTGATTGACAACAGGGGCTGATAAAGATTGATATGAAGAAAAGTGTTGCTGATGCTTCTGTGTATTCCGCTTTTCTAGCTAGGATGCTATTTGCAGCCCATTAATCCACACCTACTGAGCCTGGAGAAGCTGTCTTCATCATTACATGAATTTAGCGCGATCATTGATGTTCGTTCTCCTGCAGAGTTTGCCTTAGACCACATTCCTGGCGCCATTAACCTCCCCGTTTTAAATAATGAAGAGCGTATTGAGATTGGCACCTTGTATAAACAAGTCTCCCCATTTGCTGCTAAGAAATTGGGCGCTGCCTATGTATCTCGCAACATTGCTTACCACTTGGAAAATTCACTCATCGACTTTCCAAGAGAGTGGCGCCCCCTGGTTTACTGTTGGCGTGGGGGAGAGCGCAGTGGAGCCTTTACTCATATCCTCAATCGTATTGGCTGGAAAGCATTACAGCTACAAAGTGGTTATCAAGGCTTCCGGCGTGTTGTGATTGATGGCCTTGACCAGGCAGCCAAACAATTTTCCTTTCAGGTTGTAGCTGGAATGACTGGTAGCGGAAAGACTCGAATTCTTCAGGAGATTGGAGCCCTTGGTGAGCAGATCTTGGATCTTGAAGGTTTAGCAATTCATCGTGGGTCTGTTCTTGGAAATGAGCCGAATATTGAACAGCCCTCACAAAAGGGGTTTGAAACCAATCTCTGGAATGCACTGAATTCTCTCGATCCCTCTAAGATTGTGTATGTTGAATCTGAAAGTAAGAAGGTGGGGGGATTGCACATACCCGATTCCTTAATGGAGCGAATTCGTGAGGGCCAATCCATAGAACTTCGCTCTAGTACCAACACACGCGTCGCTTGGTTATTGCGTGAATATCATCACTTCTTGTCCAATCCCGAAAGCTTTAAAGAAAAGTTAGGCTTATTGACCTCTCGATATGGCAAGGATCAAATTACCAAATGGCATACGTCAATTGATGCAGGTGAGTTTGGTAGTTTGGTCGAAGAGCTGCTGGTGATGCATTACGACCCATCGTATCAATCTTCAATTATTCGTAATTTTCCCAGCTATCGCGAAGATCACTTTGTAGAACTTCGTGATGATAGCGATGAAGCCTTTGCACTCGCAGCAAAGAACCTCATCACCAAGGTAAATACTTAACTAAAAGCCTGAATACCAGTTTGAGCACGACCCAAAATCAGGGCGTGGATATCGTGCGTTCCTTCATAGGTATTAACAACTTCAAGATTAAGCATGTGACGGATCACGCCATACTCATCCGAGATTCCATTTCCACCGTGCATATCTCTTGCAAGACGCGCAACATCTAGAGACTTGCCACAGGAGTTGCGCTTCATAATCGAGGTAATCTCAGGAGCAGCAATACCTTCATCCTTCATGCGACCTAAACGCAAGACGCCTTGAAGGCCGAGTGTGATTTCTGTTTGCATATCAGCCAATTTCTTCTGGATGAGTTGGTTTGCAGCCAGTGGGCGATCAAATTGCTTGCGATCCATCGTATATTGGCGCGCGGCATACCAGCACCATTCAGCAGCACCAAGCGTACCCCAGGCTATACCGTAACGGGCCGAATTTAAGCAAGTAAACGGACCTTTGAGGCCAGTAATTTCAGGGAATTCATTTTCAGCGGGTACAAACACCTCATCCATGACGATTTCACCAGTGATGGAAGCTCTGAGACCCATCTTGCCGCTGATCTTGGGTGCAGATAAGCCCTTCATGCCTTTTTCTAAAATAAAGCCTCTGATCAAGCCCTCATCATTTTTAGCCCACACGACAAAGACGTCTGCGATTGGGGAATTAGAAATCCACATCTTCGAACCAGTTAAAGAAAAGCCACCTGGTACTTTTTTAGCTCTAGTGATCATGCCACCCGCATCTGAACCATAGTTTGGCTCGGTCAATCCAAAACAGCCAATCCATTCGCCGGTTGCCAGCTTAGGAAGGTATTTCTGTTTTTGGGCTTCACTACCAAATTCATTAATGGGAACCATCACGAGAGAGGATTGAACACTCAGCATGGATCGGTAACCAGAGTCTACGCGCTCAATTTCTCGGGCAATTAACCCATAAGAAACGTAATTGAGGTTTGCGCCACCGTATTCTTCGGGAATGGTGATGCCTAAAAGGCCTAATTCACCCATCTCGCGAAAGATGGCGGGGTCGGTAGTTTCATTGCGAAATGCATCGTGAATGCGGGGCATTAAGCGACCCTGAGCATATTCTGCAGCGGCATCGCGCACCATGCGCTCATCCTCAGTCAGTTGTGTATCTAAGAGTAGGGGATCTGCCCAATTAAAACTAGCTTTACTCATTTTTTACGACTCCTAAATTTCTGATAAAAGGCATAAACCCGTCATGTTTGTGTCATCGGGTTTCTTAATGACTCTATTATCCATTTTTCACCGTTAAACCGCTTGACTGCTGATATATGTGGGGTCTTGCTAGGTGGCGAGCTCAAATTTGAGGCATTTTCCTCTGAAGCCGTTAAAATATGGATCTTTGATGCAAAAGCTGCATCCGCCCCCAAGAATTTGAATAACAGAAAGTAAAAACCCATCCGTGTTGTCAGCATCCAATATCACTATGCAGTTTGGGGCAAAGCCCTTGTTTGAGAATATTTCCGTTAAATTTGGCGGTGGTAATCGCTATGGCTTGATTGGCGCCAATGGCTGCGGTAAATCTACTTTCATGAAGATTTTGGGTGGTGAGCTTGAACCCACCAGCGGCAATGTGAGTCTGGACCCAGGGATTCGCTTAGGCAAGCTTCGTCAGGATCAATTTGCCTATGAAGATCAACGTGTACTCGATGTAGTAATGATGGGTCATGAAGAGATGTGGAAAGCCGCCGCTGAGCGCGATGCCATCTACGCCAACCCAGATGCTACTGATGAAGATTATATGAAGGCTGCTGAGCTCGAAGGAAGTTATGCAGAGTATGGTGGCTACACAGCAGAAGCTAAAGCAGGGGAGTTGCTGTTAGGTATCGGTATTCCAATTGAGCAACACAATGGCCCAATGAGCAATGTGGCTCCTGGATGGAAATTGCGCGTACTCTTAGCCCAAGCCTTGTTTTCCGATCCAGATGTCTTACTTTTGGATGAGCCAACCAACAACTTGGATATTCATTCGATTCATTGGCTTGAAGATATTCTGAATCAAATCAAAAGTACGATCGTGATTATTTCTCATGATCGCCACTTCTTAAATGAAGTGTGTACGCATATGGCTGATATGGACTTTGGAACACTAAAGGTCTATCCCGGTAACTATGACTCTTATATGTTGGCTTCTGTTCAAGCGCGCGCGCAACAGTTAAGCTCAAACGATAAGGCTAAGGAAAAGATTGCTGAACTACAGGCTTTCGTCAGTCGATTTTCTGCGAATGCTTCTAAGGCACGTCAAGCGACATCGCGTCAAAGACAGCTGGAGAAAATTGAGATCACTGAGATTAAACCCTCTTCACGTCAAAACCCATTTATTCGTTTTGACTCTGAGAAAAAACTTCACAATATGGCAGTCGAGTGCAATGCATTGACTAAAGCCTATGACCGACCTATTTTCAAGAATTTTAAGATTGGCATTCGTGCTGGTGAAAAGATTGCAATTATTGGTCAAAATGGCGCTGGTAAGACAACGCTTCTCAAGACACTGCTCAGCAAACGCTTCAGTGGCATTCCAGCTGACAGTGGTGATGTGAAATGGGCGGAGAATGCCAATGTCGGCGTTATGCCACAGGACAATACCGAACTGTTCGCAAAAGATGAAATCTTGATGGACTGGATGAATGAGTGGCGAAATACTGGCGATGACGATCAAGTGATCCGCGGCACCTTAGGTCGTCTCTTATTTTCTGGGGATGATATTGGTAAGTCTGTAAAGGTGCTTTCCGGTGGTGAGAAGGGTCGTATGATTTGGGGTAAGTTGATGCTGCAAAAACACAACGTACTCGCCATGGATGAGCCAACAAACCACATGGATATGGAATCTATTGAGAGCTTACAGATTGCGCTTGAGAAATACGAAGGTACTTTGATTTTCGTTTCACATGACCGCGAATTTGTTTCTGCTTTAGCCAATCGCATCCTTGAGGTCAAGATGGATGGAACCATTGCCGACTACTCTGGAACCTACGAAGAGTATTTGCGCAGCCAAGCCCTGGCTGGCTAAGTATTTTTGACTTGACGTTGGAAGCGCATTGCAGTGCCATCTGCACGGATGCGTTTCCAGACAGAATCTTTTTCTTCTTGACTAAAAAATACCCAGTTACTCACTTCACCTAATGTGCGACCGCAGCCCTGGCAGATTTCGTCATAGAGGGTAGTGCAGACGCCAATGCAGGGAGAGTCAGAGGCATCATCACCAACGGCTAAAGAATTGGCTCCAGCTTGCTCTGGCGTGTTGTTATTCGATATGGTCATGCCAGTACTTTAGACGATTTCAAGGGAATGTGTTGCTCGAGCTCATCTACGTATGCCGCCATGCCTTCATGCTCACGTTCTAAGAAGCGCTTGACCGCATTAGAAAAGCCGGCATCTGCAATCCAATGTGCGGAATGCAATGTGGTGGGCAAAAATCCCCTAGCCATTTTGTGCTCACCTTGAGCGCCGCCCTCGAATATCTGAATTTGCTCTTTGATGCAATATTCAATTGCCTGGTAATACGCCAACTCAAAATGTAAGCAGGGGATGTGCTCAATGGCGCCCCAATAGCGTCCATAGGCTGTTGATGTATGCCGGTCAACCACGAGCAGTGATGAGGCAATGGGTCGCTCATTTTGGATGGCAATGATGAGGTGGAAATTCTCAGGCATGCCCGCTCCGAGTAATTGAATGCATTCTTCCGTTAAATATGGAGAAGAGCGATGCTCTTTATAGGTATTTTCATAACAGCGATAAAAGAATGCCCAATCATCTGCTGTGGCTATTGAACCAGGGATGTGTCGATATCGAATATCGTGATTAGCGACGGCAGCACGTTCTCGCCGAATATTTTTTCGACGCTTCATCGTTAAGTCAGCAAGAAATTGCTCAAAATCTTGGTATTGAGCATTGCGCCAGTGAAACTGAACTGAATCACGCAGCATAAATCCTTGTTTCTTCAGCTCCTCCAGTTCGTCATTTTCTGGGAAAAGGACATGCGCAGAGGAGAGTTGGTTTTGAGTTACTAGCGTTTTTAACCCGGCAACTAAGGTTTCTTGAATAATCTGTTTGTCTACAATGGTTGATACGAGTAGCCTAGGCCCACGGACCGGAGTAAAGGGAATGGCAGACAACGCCTTTGGATAGTAAGGCAGATTGTTCTGTTCATACGCTTGAGCCCAAGCCCAATCAAATACAAACTCCCCGTAGGAGTGCTGCTTCAAATAAAGAGGCATTGCTCCCAACAGCCTGGATTCTGAGTCCTCAACGAGTAAGTGAGCCACTTGCCAGCCGGTATTACCACCTACACAGCCCGTAATTTCTAACGTATTCAGAAAGGCATAGCTTAAAAAGGGTCCAGCGTCAGGTGCTAGCAGGGTATTCCAATCCACCTCAGCAATTTCTGAAAGCCTTTGAATTACCCGTAGTTGTAAAGCATTTTGTTTCACCTGAATCAGAGCAGTTCAGTGTTGAATTAATTCAATTTTGTATCCGTCTGGATCTGTAACAAAGGCGATGATAGTGTCGCCACCCATTACGGGGCCAGCTTCCCGAGTGACATTGCCCCCAGCAGACTTAATTTTCTCGCACGCAGCATAGGCATCATTAACCCGGATTGCAATATGCCCATAGGCATTGCCTAAGTCGTAAGTCTCGGTACCATAGTTATAGGTGAGTTCAATTTCTGATTGCCCGTCAAGATTGCCTTTCCCAAAACCGACAAAGGCCAGGGAATATTTTTGCTCTGGACGTTCGGTAGTGCGAAGCAAGTTCATCCCTAAAACTGTAGTGTAGAAATCAATTGAGCGAGTCATATTACCGACTCTAAGCATGGTATGCAGGATCATCATGAATCCAATATAAAGGTAAATGGTGTTTTTCGTCAGCCAATAAAAAACCCAGGGTATTCGCCTGGGTCTAATGGCTGGAGAGAGCTACTACTTCAGCCTTACTGGATTTTTGCTTTAGCCCGTAGCTTTTGCATCAATTCAGAGAATTTGGCTTTTTGCCAATTCTGGTCAGATGCGATCATCTGCTTTAATTGGTCTTTGATTTCTTCCATACTCGGCGCCTTGACATCGCGCACGTCATCCAGCTTGATGATATGCCAACCGAATTGAGTTTTGACCGGTTTATCCGTGACTTGACCTTTCTTTAGCTGCACCATTGCCTTGGAGAATTCAGGAACAAGTGCTTTATCACTTACCCAACCAAGATCGCCACCATTTGGTGCTGAGCCAGGATCTTTCGATTTTTCTTTAGCGATTTGCTCAAAGTTACCACCGGCTTTAATTTGCGCTGTGATTGCTTTGGCATCCGCTTCTTTTTCCACCAAAATATGTTCTACGTGATATTCCTTGCCGGTGTATTGACCCTTCACTTGTTCATAAGCAGCCTTGAGTTCAGCTTCGGCAACGCCTTCTCTTTCTAAGTAATCTTCAAAAACAGCGGCAATCAAAACACCCATCTTGGACTGCTCAAGCTGCTCACGCACAGATTCCTTTTGCGTGATGCCACGATTATTGGCTTCTTGCAAAATGAGCTCACGCGTTACTAGCATTTCTCTAGCCTGCTCTCGTACTTGCGGGTTGTCTGATTGGTTCGATTTTTGAACTAATTTATCCAGCTGCGCCTTGGGAATTGCCTTTCCATTCACGATGGCTGCATTTTGAGCGCAGACCGCTGATGAGAGTAGGGTGGTGCTAATGGCGCTGATGGTCAAAATTTGGCGTATGTTCAACATAATTTAGAGAATGATAAGTAAAGGTATTTGAGATCTTAAAGCAATCTGTGCCTAATCAGTGCTTTCACTAGGCGTGAATGCCAGGATGGTGAGAGCATGGATTGCAACAGGAAAGTGTCTATTTAAGGCGGCGTAGATAGCCCTATGACGTGCTACCTTCGTCATTCCCTCAAATTCTGCAGCCCTGATGGTAAGTTTGAAGTGCCCTCCACCAGTGGCTGCGCCAGCATGACCTGCGTGAAGATGACTTTCATCCTCAATTGTTAACTGAGTCAGCTGGAATGCCGACCTTAAATCAGCCTCAAAAAGGGCAATTCGATCTTGGTTAATGCTCATTTAGCGGGATCCTCCATATGGCGGGTAAGCCAGACACCTTGTAGGACCACAAAAATGACCAGTAATGCCGTGCTACCGAACAGCTTAAAGTTAACCCAGGTTTCTTCTGAGTACTCAAAGGCAATATAGAGATTAAGGGCGCCCATAAAAAAGAAGAAGGTTGCCCAAGCCATGTTGACTTGATGCCAAATAGACTTCGAATTGTGCTCCTTCAGAGTGATCTGCTTGCCCATTAAAACTTGAATCCAGTTTTTTTGGAAAAATTGAGCGCTTATAAACAGTGCACCTGCAAAAAGCCAGTAGAGGGCAGTAGGCTTCAATTGAATGAAGGTTTTATCGTGCAAAAAAATGGTCAGACTGCCGAACACTAGGATCATCACTAGACTGACCCATTGCATGGCATCAATCTTGCGGTGACGGTAATACACCCACAGTATCTGTCCGATAGTAGCAACCATCGCTACGATAGTCGCCGTATAAATATCGCCAAACTTAAAAGCGATAAAAAATAAAATGATGGGAAATAAGTCAAATAAAAATTTCATAAAGAGATTATCCAGCTATTTATAAATTACTCTGCTTTTTTAGGGACTGCATTATCAGAGGGTTCGAATTTTAAAGATGCAGAGTTGATGCAATAGCGAAGTCCCGTGGGCTGAGGGCCATCATTAAATACGTGGCCTAGATGTGCATCACACTGGGTGCAGCGGACTTCAGTGCGAATCATGCCGTGCGTTACATCCCGAATTTCGGTAATCACTTTATTGCTGTCTGGCGCGTTATAGCTTGGCCAACCGCAACCGGCATCAAACTTGGTGGATGATTCAAAAAGCGGTGTGTCACAGCAGATGCACCGATATTGGCCAGCAGTCCAATGATCCCAGAACTCACCAGTAAATGGTCTTTCTGTTGCCGCCTCGCGCGTTACTCGATATTGAATATCGCTTAATGTGTTTTTATATTCCTGATCTGTTTTTTTGGTCATATTAATAAAGTTATTGGATTATGAGGAACAGCTGACTTCAATACGCTGCATATCTGCAGGAGGTGGTTTTGAATAATGATCAAACTTTACCTGCTCATCAAAAGGATTGCTGAGTATTTGAAGAAGTGTATTTATCTCAGAAAAATCATCCTGCTGCGCTTTTTCAATTGCTAGTTGTGCAAGGTGATTTCTGAGAATGTATTTAGGGTTTGTTTGATTCATTAGCTCTTTCCTGGACTCATCATTAAAGTCTTCCGATTGAAGTCTGCTGAGATAATCAGAGAACCATTGATCAATATTGTCACGATCGATAAACTCATTTCTCTGAATAATATCTGTCGTCTTAGAGTCTTTTTGAATATTGCTGAGATTGCGGAAGAAGTTTGTAAAATCTACGCTTGAGTCGTGCATTGCCTGCATTAGACGTTCAATTAAAGTAATGTCGCCATCCTGCTCGGATTGCAAGCCCAGTTTCTGCCGAAAAGCCTGCTGCCATTCTTTAGCGTAGGTCACAGGAAATGCCTCAAGGGCTGTGCGCAAGAGTGCCTGGGATTCATCACTGGAGCGCTCTAATTCCAGCAAAGGTAGCATTGCGCTAGCAAGGCAGGCCATATTCCAGTGCATGACTTGTGGCTGGCGATGATAAGCGTATCTGCCGCTATGATCACTGTGATTGCAGGCATGATCAATTTCAAATTGGTCTAAAAATCCAAAAGGGCCATAGTCAATAGTGAGACCTAGAGCACTAATGTTGTCGCTATTTAGAACGCCATGACAAAACCCTACAGCTTGCCATCCGGCAACTAATTTGGCATTCCGAGTGGAAATCTCTTTAAATAGATTCAAATAGGAATCTTTACCAGTACCGCACTCTGGATAGAATTTCGCAATCAGGAGGTCTGCTAACTCTTTCAGTCGAGCAGTATTTTGTAGCGATGCAAAGTGTTCAAAGTGGCCAACACGAATGAAGCTGGGGGCGAGACGAGAACACACTGCTGCAGTTTCCATTGTTTCTCGTCTAATAGCTTGCTTCGATCCAACTACAGCAAGAGCACGACTTGTGGGTATCCCGAGTGCATACATTGCTTCGCTGCATAGAAACTCACGAATAGAGGATCTTAAGACTGCTCTACCATCCCCCATTCTGGAATAATGCGTCTTGCCTGCGCCTTTTAGCTGAAGTTCTAATTCATCAATATCTCCTAAGAGGATGGCGCGCCCATCACCCAATTGCCCCGCCCACACACCAAACTGATGACCGCTGTAGGCTGTTGAAATTGGGTTCGAAAATGAGAGCTTTCCTACATTCAATTGATTGCCTGCCAAAACCTGGAGCCACTCCGGATCTCTAGGTAAGCCGTTGGCTCCAAGCTCCATTTGTATGAGCTTAGCTGCAGAAGACGAAAATGCGACCCAATAGGGATTGGGAAGGGAGGTGGGATTGGTGGGTTGGCAAACATCATCGCCATGAAGGGTAAAAGGCATATTTGTATTCTATGGGTAATTCACAAGCATCGCAGAAGCCTCTAGAATGACCCTATGACAAATAAAGTACAACTGAATGCGGCAACTCAGCTTGCCAATCTGGGCGAAGAGCTTAATGTCCCCTTTTTAAAGTTACTAGGGGTGCGTCTAATTAGCGCTGAAATGGGTAAGGGCGAAATACTCCTCGCCTTAAAGCCAGAACACACAAACACTTGGGATGTGGCCCATGGTGGCGTATTGCTCACCCTAATGGACGTTGCTATGGCTGTTGCCGCTAGGTCTAGTGATCCCGATGATCGCAGTGTTGTGACAGTCGAGATGAAAAATAATTTCATGCAAGCCGCCAATGGTGTTTTGCGCGTCAAAGCAGATACTGTCCGTCGTACTGCCACAATGGCTTTTTGTGAGGCTAAGCTTTACAACGATCAGGGTGAGGTCTGCTGTATGTCAACAGGAACTTTTCAATTTTTAAAGCGATTAGCTAGCAAAAATGCGAGTGGGGAACGGGTCGTCAATGCGGACTCACGCCAGAAGTAACGATTTGGCGGGTATTGAATGTCTAGACTGAAAGGTTTGATCCTGGTACTGCGCTCAGTTCTCCAGTAACAACGTCATGGCCTACTGTGCCATTGACATCAAAGCGCCTTTCTACCATTTCAAATTGACCATCTTTGCGTACCCGCAAAATGGTACTTGAACGTGTTCCGTAAGAGGGTGTCTTAATAAATGCAGCAGATAAAGCCCTCTCCCAATCTGGATTGACGCCGGTACTAGGCAACTCTTGCGGACTTGCCTCATGCGTGTCGGCCAAGAGGCGTAAATAGTGATCGGAGTTCTTGAGTTGACCACTATCCATTGCTAGCGTCTGAGCAAAAGCTGCAACCCGGTGATTGACTTTGGGCCAGGGTGTGTCGAGCATGGCATTCGATAGACCATATACCCCAGGACTTAAGGCCTGCTCAGGAAAAACTTTTCTTGGGCGAATATTTTGCCCCATCATCAGGCGATTGCTAACCCAATGCATTTCTGCATTTTCTGGATCGCTAAGATCCGCCATTAAGAGATTAAAGCCGTTGTATTGCTCAAACTGTTTGGCATTTTCTTGAATGTAGGCATGGGGTTTATGTTGCCCCGTCAGGTAGCGCAAACTCAACTCCCCACGAGTGCGTGCATCAGGTTTTTTTTCACTAGGCGCCCTTACATTAGTAAGCGCTGCGAAGCGACCTGTCTTTGTAAAACCAAGCCAAGTGCCCGGGCTACCTAAGACATCTGCCCGATCCTTCCCCGCTAAGACGTGCGGGTGTTCCGGCCACCATCCCATGGGCTCAGTTTTGCGCTCGTAGAATTCATCTCGATTCGCAGCTACCACTAATGGATAGTCTGGATGTGATTTCCAAGCAAAGAGAATGAGGCACATAAAAAATAAAAGTTGATGAGATCGAGTTAAATTTCTATCAAAGGGTAGGGTAGTGATTCCATTTTTAACACGGGGCCATCACTACTACCTAGATGAATTTCTCCAGCAACTAAGGCATCGAGCTTGCATTCGATCTGAAAGTCTATGCGATCAGGGTGGTCCGGGTTTAATGCTGCAAGTACTACCATACCGCAAGGCTGGGCAGCATCAGCCTCATGAAACAACTCTATACCCGGTTTAGCTAATTCCTTTGAGGACAGGCTTGATGCATTGTGTGCGAGCTGTAGCCTTCTCTTTACAGCGCCACGATATTGGCTGCGGGCAACGATTTCTTGACCCGGATAGCAACCTTTCTTGAAATCCACACCTGCAACAGATTCAAAGTTCACCATCTGGGGAACAAATTGTTCTTGGGTAGCTGAAACAATGCGGGGGATTGCGCTTAGTACCTCCAATGAGTTCCAGTGCGCTAGAGCAGATTCATCGGTTTTTAGTGAATCAGATTCGGTTTTCTTTTGAGCAATCAGTACACGCTTGAATAACTGATTGCCACTCAATACATCGGGCATCTGTAATGCGAGTGAGTGTTTAGGTGTAGAAATGAGGTCTTCCACTTGATTTTCTTGATAGGCGCCGCAAACCTCCCAATCATTTGAAGCATCAAGTACTTTTACTTTTGATCGCAGGACGTACATCGATAGCCGTTTTGCCGTACTAGCCGCGATATCTTTAGAAATAAAGAGGGCAAAACGATCATCTGATTCTATCGATTCAGGACAGAGAGCTAGCCAAGCGCTAGCCAAAAGACGGCCTTTTGGGTTGCAGTAGCCGATCAGGCGGACCGCATCAGAACCCTCAGCAGTTTCACCGGGAATGGTTCGCTTCAGGCCCAAAACAGAATTACTCAGTTGATTTTGAAGTAGAGCAGCAGCATCTGGGCCTTCCACCAAGATCAAACCCCAATCAGAAAGTGCGGTAATTCCGGAGTTCAGGTGGGTATTGGGCATAGTGTGATTTTTCGAGCTGAGCGTCATGAGCTTTTATCATAGCTTGATGAGCGGAAAATTTCAGAGAAAAAGTCTCTTTTTAAAAAGGACCAATGGTAGAGGGTCTTGGCGAACTTACTTGATTTATCTGCTGGGTCTTATCAGCGTTTTCTACGGAGCAATTTTTTTAATTCCCGTTGTTCCTATTGCAAGTAATAGCTCAGCAGATAGCGTTTACAGGGTAAAAATAGCCCCTCAATCAGGCTTAAGCGCGATTTCGCAACAGTTATCTGACCAAGGTATTCCATCGAATGCTCTGATTTTTCAGTTGGCTGCAAGAGGGCTTTTCGTGGGCTCAAAACTGAAGCCGGGGACTTATCTGCTGCCAACCCACGCGAGCCTAGGGATCATCCTATTGCAAATAGCTCGGGGTGACCGTGTTCGGGAAAGTATTGCGATTATTCCCGGCATGACTATTTGGCAACTCAGGAAAATAATTGACGCACATCCAGCGCTAATCCATCAAACTAAAGGTATGGGTTCTCAGGAGCTATTGCAGGCCTTAAACCTTTCTTATCCCGGTGATGAGGGGCTTTTCTATCCAGATACCTATATTTTTGACCCAGATGACTCCGATCTTTCCATTTATAGACGCGCTTCTCAAGCTATGCAAAAGCAATTGAATACAGCTTGGGAGCAAAAAGAGGCGACTAGCCCCTTAAAAAACCCTTACGAATTACTCATTTTGGCCTCGATTGTCGAAAAAGAGACTGGGCGGTCAAGCGATCGATCCCAAGTAGCCGCAGTATTTATCAACCGCCTCAACTTAAAAATGCCGCTACAGACAGATCCAACAGTCATTTATGGCATTGGCCCGAACTTTGATGGCAACCTTCGAAAAGCTAACCTTCGCAAAGACAGTCCCTACAATACTTATATGAACAAAGGTTTGCCACCAACCCCTATCGCAATGCCGAGTAAGGAGTCCCTCCTCGCGGTTATTCATCCAGCAAAAAGCGATGCTATTTATTTCGTGGCTCGAGGCGATGGCAGTAGTCATTTTTCCAAAACCTTGCAAGAGCATGAAAAGGCAGTTGATCAATTCCAACGAAAACGCAGTCCTACCAAAACATACTCAAAACCCTAGTTATGACAGATCAATTTTTAGGTTACTTTATTACCTTTGAAGGCATCGATGGTGCTGGTAAGAGCACGCATATTGAATCCTTCGCTAAGCTGATGAAAGAGCGTTATCCAGAGCGCAATATTGTTGTGACTAGAGAGCCAGGAGGCACTCAATTAGGTGAGCAATTACGCGCCTTATTGCTAGATGCTCCTATGAATTTAGAAACTGAAGCATTATTAATGTTTGCCGCACGTCGTGAGCACATTGCACAAGTAATAGAGCCGGCATTGATGGCCGGTAGCATCGTGATATCCGATCGCTTTACAGACGCCAGCTTTGCCTATCAGGGTGGTGGACGTGGCTTAAGTCTAGAAAAGTTAAATAGTTTAGAAAAATGGGTTCAAGGGCGTTCAGATGGCACTTTGCTTCAACCCAATCTCACTTTTTTATTTGATTTGCCAGGCTCGATTGCTGAAGCCAGAAGATCTAAAGTCCGTGTCCCAGATAAGTTTGAGCAGATGGATTTAGATTTCTTTGAAAAAGTACGTCAAGAATATTTACGCAGAGCAAAAGCAGACCCTCAGCGCTTTCACTTAGTCGATGCTACTCAAAACCCAGAAGCGATCTGGAATGAGCTTAAGTCATTAGAGATCAAGCTCTAAATGGGTGATGCAATGTTTTCAGAAATCTCTGATAAGAAAATAGCACCCTGGCTTGAACCCATTTGGAATGGTATCGACCTATCCGCATTTCCAAGTGCAGTATTGATTCATGGTCAATCAGGTATTGGTAAGTTTGAATTTTCAATCGAGTTAGCTAAGGCACTATTGTGTGAGGCTTCGGCTTCAGCCAAACCCTGCAATCAATGTGAGGGCTGTCGCTGGTTTGACTCCGGTAATCATCCCGACTTTATTGCGCTGGTACCAGAAACACATCGCAAACTATTGCCTCATGGTGACTTTGATACCGATGTCGATACGCCTAAAAAATCGAAGGCTAGCCAAAGTGATGCCGATGGTGATTCACCAGAGAAAAAGGAAAAGAAAAGTATTTCTATTGAGGATGCTCGTAGCGCAATTGAAGGTCTTTCGATTGGCTCACATCGCGGAGGCAATCGAGTGATATTGGTTTATCCACTCGAAATGCTAAGGTCTGACTCAGCAAATACCTTACTGAAGTCTCTTGAAGAGCCGCCCAAAAATACAATCTTTATTTTGTTGGCTGACCGCCTTGATCGAGTTTTGCCAACCATTCGCTCTCGTTGTCGTTTGCTATCAGCACCAAGACCAGATCGTGTCAGTGGATTACATTGGTTACGCGCTCAATTGAATAATGTGCCCGGGTTAAAAATAAGTGATACGGATGTTGAATCTATTTATGACGAGCAGGGTGGGGCGCCATATGCAGTTTTAGATTCTTTAATTGCCCGTCATCTTCAGGATGATAAAGACGAGCTCACTATTAGTATCCAAGCTTCAAAATATTTATTGCAAGCAATGTCGCAGGGCGCTCGCATGAATTGGTTGGATACCGCTGATAAGATTCAAAAAGCGCGTTATGCAGTTTTATTGGCGACTATGCAACGCTGGATTTCTGACTTACAAAGTTGCGTGCAAATGGGCAACCCTCGTTATTATCCTAAACACCAAGCCTCTCTAGTTGCCCTTGCAAAACAAGCGCGCCTATCCAAGCTACTGCGTTTTTGGAAGTCTCTCATTCAGGCGCGCCGCCATGAAAATCACCCTCTGGCTACCCGTATTCAATTGGAGGCCCTACTTTCTCAATACCAACAGGTATTTGAAGACTAAAATGGTCAGCAATGTTCATAGACTCCCATTGCCACCTCGATTTCCCTGAATTTCAATCCCGTTTACCTGAGGTTTTGGAGAATATGGCCGCAAGCAAAGTGAGTCATGCCCTTTGCGTATCGGTTGATATTCCTGACTTTCCAAAGGTTCGCAAATTAGCTGAGGATCATCATCATTTGTTTGCCTCTGTTGGGGTCCATCCTGATTATGAAGACACACCAGAGCCTACTTTTGAGTTTTTGGTCGAGGAAGCCAAGCATCCGAAAATAATCGCCATTGGTGAAACAGGGCTTGATTACTACCGCATGGGTGATCGCAGTTACGAGTCCATGGAGTGGCAAAGAGAGCGGTTTCGGACCCATATTCGAGCATCTATTGCTTCTGGTAAGCCCTTGATTATTCATACTCGGTCATCCTCTGAGGATACTCTGAGGATACTAAAAGAGGAGGGTGCAGATCGCATTGGTGGGGTAATGCACTGCTTCACAGAAACCACTGAAATGGCCAAAGCGGCGATTGATATGGGATTTTTTATTTCCTTTTCAGGCATCGTGACCTTTAAGAGCGCCAAAGACTTGCAAGAAACCTGCAGGCAGGTGCCTTTAGAGCGCATGTTGATCGAAACAGATTCTCCTTACTTGGCGCCAATTCCATATCGCGGTAAAACTAATGAGCCTGCTTGGGTTTCTAAGGTGGGTGAATTTGTAGCCGATCTCAAAGGTGTGACTGTAGAAAGATTGGCTGAGCAAACTTCAAGTAATTTTTTCCAATGTTTTCAATTAAATAGAGCATTATCATGAGAATTCCGTTTAAATTAAATCAGCTAATTAATGCTAGCTTGCTGAGTATCTCTAGTGCAGCTTTTGCCCAAACTGCAGCTCAAATTACCGATTTCACAAAAGCGGCTAAGTTTGATGATGTTTCTGAGGTACAAGCTCTCATTAAAGCGGGAGTTAGTCCAAATACCCTGGATCCTAAGGGTAACCCAATGTTGATCCTAGCTATACGTGATCAGTCGCTTAAGGTGACAGATTTACTTCTTACTAATAAAACAATTGACGTCAATTTAACCAACCAGAATGGCGAAAACCCACTCATGATGGCGTCTATTGAAGGTCAATTGCCTCTAGTGGAGACTTTGGTACTTAAAAACAAAGCTGAGATCAATAAGACTGGTTGGACTCCATTGCATTACGCCTGTACTACCGGAAAATTGAGTGTTGCCGAGTTCCTAGTATCTAAAGGTGCGAAAGTAAATGCATTGAGTCAGAGCGAAACAACGCCTCTAATGATGGCTGTTGGCTCAGGTAATGATCAATTAATAAAATTCTTATTGGACAACGGCGCTGATTTACGGATGCGCAATCATGAAGGTTATTCAGCGATTGATGTTGCAACATTATTCAGTAAAGACGATATTCGTGAGGGCTTAATGTCACGCTGGCAGAAGCTTTACAAAGAGCCATATCCAGGCGGTCCAAAGAAGTCTCCTACATAAATATCATATGCTATACCTGCGTATAATCATTATTATGTCAAATAAGAAATTACACCAATACGCCGGCCCTAATCTCTAGTAATTCATGTCCATATTTGAACACATAACAAATCTTCCCGGCCTGAACAATTTACCCAGTTTCAGCACGCTGTTTGCTGAAATTAATACAGATATGGGTAATAGTGAGATCTGGTTCGTGTTGGTTTTGGCCTGTTTGATGCTGACATTTCATGGTTTAGCTGTATTGATGATTGCAGGTGCATTCCATTGGCTTGATAGTAAGCTTGAAAACAAGCGCGTTTATGGAGCTAATTTCCTCTCGTACTTCATGGCTATTTTGTTAATTATTGCCAGTCATTTGTCAGAAATCGTTGCGTGGGCTTATGTCTGCGTTGCTTTGCAAGTGTTTCCCACTAATCCCCAAACTTTTTATTTCGCCGGCGAGATGTACACCACGGTTGGATTTGGCACCTACAACTTATCTGAACAATGGAGAATCTTGCCCATCATCATCTCCTTCACGGGTATTTTTGCCGTCTCCATGTCTGGTGCAGCGCTTTACTCAATGATGGGCGCTTTACTTGGCAGATCCAATAAGAGCCCAAAATCAGGCACTGGATTCTAGGCCTGTCTACTTCTGAGCGTTAGTTGAAGAGCTTTGCTTTATCAACAGGTGCTCTCTGCTTGAATACTAGCTCTAGAACACGTCCATTGGACTCTAGAGAGCGCATTCTTCCTGGTAGCCAATCCAGATCCTTAGCCAGCCAAATATCTACCTGGCGCTTATAAGGACTGCTTTCACGTTGCATTAAGGCGTAATGGCGGTTAACTGACTTACCGAGGCTCGGAATATCTTCCGAATCCTTCTCACCATAACTTTTAAACTGCCACATCTCTAAGGTGTCATAGTCGACAACTGGTATACCTCGAATACTTCCAGCCTCGTCAATCTGATCGCTGCCATTGAGTAGAGAGGCAAGTTGAAACATCAGACTAAATCGGTCTTGGGTGCCTGGAAGTAAATCAGGGGTAAATTCAGGCTTCTCTGAGAAATACATCTTCCCTGCCCCATTTTGATCTCGATCGAAGCGAGAGAACCGTGGTGGTTTTGTACCCCGCTGTGTCCAGTAAATCGATGGCGCTATGCCATATGCATCAACAGAGCCGCGAGATTCGAATACAAATGGCCCAACTACCGCATAAGGGATATTGATGTAGAGGCGATAGTTGTTGCCCTCGGTGATCCAATCAAGTTGTGCCGTTTGAAGTATTTGCCCATCAAGATAAGCATCAAAATAAAACGTTCCAGATTCAGGAAGGCGAAAAGCTTGTCCAGATTGATTGCCTAAGGCGCCAGACTTCCCTACCCCCTCACCATTTGAATCTGGTAGAGGATCAGCAGAGATTGATGATGAGGTTTTGGGCTGCGCTTTCTTTTTTGGCGCACTCGTGAGCAGAATCTTTTTAAGGGGCTCTACTCGAAGCTCTGTTTTGATAATCAAATCTTCAGGAATAGGAGGCGCACTACCGAGCGAGAAAAATGGCAAGCCAAAAAATACAATCAAATGCCCAAAAACTGAAATGACGATGGCAGCCACCAATATCCACAGCGATCTTCTGCGAATAAATTGAATGAACTTGCCAGATGCATCCATTACAAAATCAATGCTCGATAAATTTAATTACTGCTGGCAAGTGGTTTGCATAGTCAGCAATACCATGATCGCTACCCTCTAAAACAAGTTGCTTGGCTCCTGAATAAAAAGCCACCATTTCCTTCCAGTCGAGTAACTCGTCGCCCTTAGCTGCGATTAAGAAATAACGTACTGGATTTGAAATTGCATGTACTTGTAAGTCTCGAAGCTCTTCAATGTACTCGGCCTTAAAGTCGAACGGCTCCTCGCTATCGTAAGCGGTCATCATACCGACATGAGGCTCCAATTCTCTTGGGGCATACACTGCAGGATTGAGAGCAACACCCTTGCATTGGTATTTCTCGGCAAGGTAGTTGGTATAAAAGCCACCCAAGGAGGACCCAATAATCACTACACGGTCAGCGCTCGATTGATCAATATGCTTGACTACCATTTTCATACTCTCTTTCGGCGAAGCGAGTAATTGCGGGCAATACCATTCATATAGATCACTGGCCGTCGACAGTGCCTGCACCGCCTTCCCAGTCATGACCGCCTTGCTTGAATTCGGTGATGAACGAAAGCCATGAAGATAAACGAGTAGAGTTTTGCGCATGAAATCTCTTAAACTTTCTGACCAATTTCAAAGTTGGCCATCTTCTCAAGGGCTTTCACCATAGCAGAGTGATCCCAAGCCTTACCACCATGTGCGCTGCAGGAGTTCAATAGCTCTTGGGCAGTTGCGGTATTAGGCAAAGAGACGCCCAAAGCCTTAGCACTGCTCAGTGCAAGATTAAGATCCTTTTGATGCAATTCAATCCTAAAGCCCGGATCAAAGGTTCTTTTGATCATGCGCTCACCATGCACTTCTAATATCTTGGAGCTAGCAAAGCCGCCCATCAATGCTTCACGAACCTTGGCTGGGTCAGCACCTGCCTTAGAAGCGAATACCAGCGCTTCAGCAACGGCTTCAATATTTAAGGCCACAATGATTTGATTGGCTACCTTAGTGATTTGACCAGTACCGTTGCCGCCTACCAAAGTAATGTTCTTACCCATTAACTCAAAGACAGGCTTTACCTTAGTAAAGGTTTCTTCGCTACCACCCACCATAATAGTGAGAGTTGCACCTTTAGCACCAAGCTGACCACCGGAAACGGGAGCATCTACATATTCACACCCAAGAGCATTAATTTTTTGGGCAAATACTTTTGTGGCAATTGGAGAAATTGAGCTCATATCCACCACAATCTTGCCCTGGGTTAAACCAGCAGCAATACCGTGCTCGCCAAACAGAACTTTTTCTACATCGGGGGTATCGGGCACCATCGTGATAATGATGTCTGCTTTTTGCGCCACCTCTGTAGGGCTAGCGCAAATAATTGCTGCGCTATTGGCAAGTTCTGCAGGAACCTGGCTGCGGGTGTTGACAAACACTTCATGGCCTGCAGCAACCAAATGGCCTGCCATTGGGGCACCCATAATACCTAGACCAACAAAACCGATTTTTAATTTACTCATGACTGCATTCCTAATGTATTAATTTTTAATGTGAATTGATGTCAGCTGTATTACATGATCAATGTTGCTCGTATTGACCCATCCATCCTAGACCTGCTGCAGTAGTTTTAAGGGGCTTGTATTCACAGCCGATATAACCTGAATAGCCTAAACGATCTAAGAGATCAAATAAGTAGGCGTAATTAATTTCACCGGTACCAGGTTCATTGCGGCCCGGATTATCAGCCAGCTGGATGTGTGCAATACGACTTAAGTGCTTCTGAATCGTATTAGCCAGCTCCCCTTCCATGCGCTGGGCATGGTAGATGTCGTACTGTAAGTAAGCATTATCTGAACCAACAGCGTCCAGAATGGCAATACCCCGCTCTGTTTTAGAGAGGTAAAAGCCAGGGATATCAAAAGTATTAATCGGCTCAATGAGAAGTTTGAGGCCAGCTTTTTTAAGCTCACTGGCTGCATATTGAAGATTACCCACCAAGGTGTCATGTAACACTTTTGAATCAACTCCTGCTGGGGCTTTCCCAGCAAGGCAGTTTAATTGGGGGGCGCCAAGGACAGAAGCGTACTCAATGGCCTTAGTCACTCCAGAGCGAAACTCTTCAATACGATCTGGCAAGCAGGCAATACCACGCTCTCCTGCATCCCAGTCACCCGCAGGTAAATTGTGCAAAACCAACTTTAAAGCGTTGTTATCTAGAGCAGATTTAATCTCTTGCACATCATAGGCATACGGAAAAAGGAACTCAACTGCGGTAAAGCCTCCAGTTTTCGCTAGCGCAAAGCGCTCTAAGAATGGGACTTCATTAAAAAGCATAGTGAGATTGGCGGCAAAACGGGGCATTTGATTCCTTTGGTTTATTGCTCTATGTAAGGTGTTGATGTTATCAAAGAAGCCCATAAGTTTCCTTAGCTGTCAAACACTGCTACTTAATGCAAATTTGGGGCTGAAAATACGCTAATATTGATATAGAACTACTCAATACTAAGGAAAGCCATGAAAATGAAATTCGCCCCAATTACCCTCGTCGTTGCCGCCTTGTTTGCAGGCCCAGCATTAGTAATGGCTCAGACCCCCGTTGCGGCAAATGCTGTTGTGGTTGATGCAGCAATGACGGACACTGTTTTCCAGCTTTATGAGGGCACTGTTACTAAGATTGATAAGAAAACACGTACGATTTTCTTTCAAAACAATGATGGTGAATCTAAGTTTATTGCCGGCCCTGAGATCAAAAACTTTGATCAGATTAAAAAAGGTGATCGCCTCAATGTGACCTATGAGCTTGCTGTTGCAATTGAGTTGATCAAAACCAAGAGCGATGGTATTCGCAGTAAAGTTGAAACATCATCAGAAGCGACTTCAAAAGCCGGTGAAAAGCCAACACGCACAATTAGCAATACCACCACTATCATCGCCGATATCGTTGCCGTGGATCGCGCTAAGAAGCTGGTTTCAGTTAAGGGTCCGAGCGGTAAGGTCACTGTAGTAACCGTGAAAAACCCACAGCTTTTAGCCGACGCAAATGTTGGCGAGCAGGTTAAGGTGATTTACTTTGATGCCATGGCTGCATCGATCACCACTCCGAAGAAGAAGTAGCATCAAAAGAAATGTGCTGTAAATGCAAGGGCTCAATATAAGCTTCTTCAATACCAAGCTATTATTGCTTCTTGCATTTTCTACTCTCCTCTCGGCTTGTGCTAACACTACTCGCCCTGGGGCAGTTGGTGTCAATCGCTCTCAATTCATGATGATCTCTTCCGCTGAAGTTGATCGTCTCTCTACCGTTAGCTATAACGAACAAAATCAAAAAGCAAAAGAGAAAAATGTCTTGGTAACATCGGGGCCGACTTTTGATCGACTTAAGACTATTGCTAATCGCTTAATTCCTCAAACTGAAGCGTTTCGTGACGATACAAAGCAATGGGACTGGCGTCTCACCTTAATAGATGCACCTGTTCTGAACGCGACTTGTGCGCCTGGCGGAAAGATTACCTTCTACACAGGAATCATTGAGCAACTGAATCTCAGTGATGATGAGATTGCCGCCATTATGGGTCATGAAATTGCTCATGCCTTGCGAGAGCATGGTCGAGAACGGGTTTCACAGGCGATGGCTCAGAACCTGGTGGTAAATGTTGCCATGGCCGCAGCAGGTAGTTTCGGTTCGGTAGTTGGTGCAGCAAATCAAGTTGCTCACTATGTTCTCGTATTACCCAACTCAAGAGAGAATGAATCAGAGGCAGACGCCATTGGTTTGGAACTAGCAGCAAGAGCGGGGTACAACCCCATGGGTGCTATTACCGTTTGGGAAAAAATGATCAAGGCTACCAAAGGTAAGAGCTCCCCAGAGTTCTTATCAACCCACCCTTCTGGTGAAACCCGAATTGAGCAATTGTCTGCACTCATGCCGGCAGTAGAGCCACTGTACAAGGCGGCCCCAAAACCACCACCCACTAAGAAGCTGTAAAGAGAATCTGCAGGAATAAAAAAAGCCCCTCAAAGAAGGGGCTTTTTAAACACTACTGGCGGAGCGGACGGGACTCGAACCCGCGACCCTCGGCGTGACAGGCCGATATTCTAACCAACTGAACTACCGCTCCAAGTACATCGATTGCTACTTGTGTCACAACTACTACTTCTCACAACTAGCCAAAATTTTGGCGTCCCCAGGGGGATTCGAACCCCCGTACTCACCGTGAAAGGGTGATGTCCTAGGCCTCTAGACGATGGGGACTTGGACTACTACTAAAACTAATGCAGCTATCTTAAATGCTTGGTGGAGATAAGCGGGATCGAACCGCTGACCTCTTGCATGCCATGCAAGCGCTCTCCCAGCTGAGCTATACCCCCGTAATCTCATAAAACAACTACAAGACACTCAAAACAATCCAAGATTTTATCCTATTTTTGTACCGAAGCGCAAATTCTGCATCAGACGACCTTGGAAAGCCTTTGTATAACCTCTTCCTTACCCAAAACAACCAAGACAGAATCAATCGCTGGCGTCTGGGTAGTGGCAAATAAAGCGTAGCGAACAGGCATAGCTAATGCCGGCATTTTGATCTGATGCTTTGCTAATACTTCTTTAAAAACTGCGCCATAAGCCGACTTTGCATGATCCGATGATTGGATTGCAACTATCAAATCTTTTAATGCAGGAACAATTTCCGATGGAATATTGGCGGCGATATTTTCAGCGCTATGTGTAGGCGCTGGTAGGTAGAAAAGTTTTGCGCCTTCTGCGATTTCAATTAAGGTATTGGCACGATCTTTGAGGAGTGCAACGACCTCGACAAAGTTAGGACCCTTCTCTGTATCAATGCCTAGTTCATGGGCAAATGGTTTAGCGGCTTCGGCCAAAACCACAGAATCTGCATTCTGAATATATTGGTGGTTTAACCACAGCAATTTTTCAGGGTTGTGCTGTGCCGGAGATCTTCCAAGACTAGCTAAGTCAAACCACCCTACAAACTGATCTTTAGTAAATATCTCAGCATCACCATGTGACCAACCTAATCTTGCAAGGTAATTCAAGATTGCCTCTGGCAAGTACCCCGCCTTTTGATAATCGCGCACACTCATGGCACCATTACGCTTACTCATTTTTTCACCAGAATCATTGAGCACAGTGGGTAGGTGTGCATATACCGGTGGTGTGCCACCAAGCGCCTTCATGATGTTGATCTGACGGGGCGTATTGTTTACATGATCATCACCACGGATCACATGGGTGATGGTCATATCCAAATCATCAACTACGACACAAAAGTTATAAGTTGGGGTGCCATCAGGGCGAGCGATGACTAGATCATCTAGCTCATCATTACTAATTTCAATTTTGCCTTTAACGGCATCTTCCCAAATAACAGAACCACCGATCGGGTTCTTAAAGCGAATGACTGGTAAAACACCCTCGGGAACTGTCGGCAGCATTTTGCCAGGCTCGGGACGCCATAAACCGTTGTAGCGCGGCTTTTCTTTATTAGCCATCTGCTGATCACGTAGCTTGTTAAGCTCCTCTTCACTCATATAGCAGGGATAGGCTAGGCCAGCATCCAACATTTGCTTTACAACTTCACGATAACGATCGATACGCTGCATTTGGTAGATTGGGCCTTCGTCTAAATCCAAGCCAAGCCAAGCCATGCCTTCAATAATGACATCTACTGCTTCTTGAGTGGAACGCTCTACATCAGTATCTTCAATTCGTAGGATGAAGTCGCCCTGATTGTGACGGGCAAACGCCCAGGGGTATAAGGCGCTGCGGAGGTTGCCCAAGTGAATAAAGCCCGTTGGACTGGGGGCGAAACGTGTACGTATATGCATAAATCACATTATCTCAGGTTGGCTCTGAATTTTGCCATTTAGCACCCTCGCCCTCAAAAAAGTGGATACTTTCACTTATGAATGAATTACTTGTATTTATCTGTGATGGCGCCCCGGTTCGAGGGGAAATTGTTTCCATTAGTAGTGCCTGGCAGGCTGTTTTAGAGCGCCGTAATGATCCACCTGCAGTTAAACGAATTCTTGGTGACTTCGTTGGCGCCGCCACTCTGTTGAGCGCTAGCCTCAAATTTGATGGAACCTTGATTATTCAAGCTCAAAGTAAGGGCCCCATTCAGCTCCTCGTGGTCGAATGTAAATCTGACCTCACCATGCGGGCTACAGTAAAGCTATCGGTTGATGCCTCTACAATTCAACCGGATGCTACCTTAGGCGAATTGTTAGATGCAGACAACACGGGCCGTCTCGTGATCACTCTTGACCCTTCTAACCGCGAGCCAGGCCAACCCCCTTACCAGGGCATAGTAGCCCTTCAGGAGCATCATGGCACGATAGTCAGGCCGGTTACTAGTGCTGCGGAAGCAATTGCGCTTTATATGCAAAACTCCGAACAACTCGATACCCGAATTTGGCTTGCCTCGAACGATACGCATGTGGGCGGCCTTCTTTTGCAACGCCTACCGGATTCTGGTGGCCATGCCCATCTGGACCCTCAACTTGCCGCCGAGGGTTGGTCGCGTATTCAGACGCTTGGTGAAACCATCACCAATGAAGAGTTACTCACGCTTTCCCCGGAAACCATCTTGCGCCGCCTCTTTTTGGAGGAATCCGCTGAAAATGGCGTACGCAGCTTCCCTGCCCGTCCTATCCAATTTTCATGCCGTTGTTCACGGACCAAGGTTGCTGATGTATTGAGGATGCTAGGCGAAGAAGAGGTAGAAAGTATTCTTGCTGAGCAGGGTGTTGTTGAGACTGAATGTGATTTCTGTTCAAAAGCCTACCGCTTCGATGCTGTGGATTGCAGACAAGTATTCAAAACGGATCTTTTAGCAGATGCAACTAGACCACCATCTAGCGGGCATTAAATAGTACTTATTATTGCTTAGTAGTTTCAGGCTTAACGCCGTCAGATGTATTTGTGGTCGGCTTTTCACTTGGTAATATCTGCACAAAGAATTCACCTTCTTTGATCATGCCATGCTCGATGCGAGCACGCTCTTCTATTGCTCGGGTACCATCTTTCAGATCTTTGACATCGCCGGTTAACTTTGCGTTGCGCAAGCTCAGCAGGCTATTTTTAGCCTGCTGTAACTCAAGTTGTTTCTCCATCTCGTAGACTTTAAGCCAGCCACCCTTGCCCAACCACAATGGATACTGTATCGCGATGAGCAATAGCAGCATAGAGTAGATAACGATACGCATAATCTAAAAGATGGCGATCAGTTAACGTTTTAAGTTGTAAAAAACCGACTTCCCTGGATAGGTGGCAATATCACCCAAGTCTTCTTCGATGCGCAGTAATTGGTTGTACTTTGCAATGCGATCCGACCGAGACAAAGACCCTGTCTTGATTTGACCAGCATTGGTGCCCACGGCAATATCAGCAATCGTACTATCTTCAGTCTCACCAGAGCGATGAGAAATCACAGCCGTGTAATTGGCTCGTTTAGCCATTTCAATTGCAGCAAAGGTTTCAGTCAGAGTACCGATTTGATTAATCTTAATCAGAATGGAATTAGCAACACCCTTCTCGATACCTTCTCTAAGAATGCGAGTATTGGTTACAAAGAGATCGTCTCCAACCAGCTGGATTTTCTTGCCCAGCTTTTGTGTGATGTCAGCCCATCCATCCCAATCGCTTTCATGCATGCCATCTTCAATCGACACGATAGGGAATTGGTCGGCCAAATTACCAAGGTAATCTGAAAACTCACTGGAGGTGAGTTGTAAGCCTTCACCGGATAAGTGATACTTGCCGTCCTTGTAAAACTCGCTAGCAGCGCAATCTAGTGCTAACAAGACATCTTCGCCAGCTTGGTAGCCTGCACCCTCAATCGCCTTCATGATGGTCTGCAAACACTCTTGATTACTCTTGAAGTTAGGGGCAAAGCCACCCTCATCGCCAACAGTTGTTGGCATGCCTTGCGCACCTAAAATTTTCTTGAGCTCATGAAAGATCTCAGCGCCACATCGCAGGGCTTCACGAAAGCTTTGGGCACCAACGGGCATCACCATAAATTCCTGAATATCCAAGCTGTTATTGGCGTGAGCGCCGCCGTTCACAATATTCATCATAGGAACAGGTAATTGCATACCGCCGGAGCCGCCAAAATAACGATACAAAGGTAGGCCAGCTTCTTCAGCTGCAGCGCGCGCCACTGCCATAGAAACAGCCAGCGTTGCATTGGCGCCTAAGCGGGCTTTGTTATGCGTTCCATCCAGATCATTTAAGGTGTGATCTAAAAAAGCTTGCTCACTAGCATCAAGCCCTAAGATGGATTCAGCGATCTCAATATTGATATTTTGTACGGCTTTCAGAACACCTTTACCCAGATAGCGATCTTTATCGCCATCTCGGAGTTCAATGGCTTCGCGTGAACCAGTCGATGCACCCGAAGGCACAGCTGCGCGTCCCATGACGCCAGACTCCAGCAATACATCGCACTCCACAGTGGGATTGCCGCGGGAATCTAAAATTTCTCTACCGATGATGTCAACAATGGCGCTCATGCACCTTCTCCTAAATGATTTGAATTTGAGGTGTTACTTAAAACTGTCTTCTAAAAATGATCCTGATTTTTTAACAACTGAATCAATTGCCACCAAAGATTCAAGTAGTTCTTTCATGCGATTCAATGGCACCGCATTAGGACCATCTGAAAGTGCCTTGGAAGGATCTGGGTGCGTCTCCATAAACAAGCCACTAATTCCTACTGCCACAGCAGCACGGGCCAGAACCGGGACAAACTCTCGCTGTCCCCCACTCGCAATACCTTGGCCGCCAGGAAGCTGAACGGAGTGGGTGGCATCAAAAACGACGGGGGCCTTAGCTTCTCGCAAAATTGCTAGGCTACGCATATCTGAAACTAAGTTGTTGTACCCAAATGAAGCGCCACGCTCGCAAACCATGAATTGATCCGGAATATGGGCTTCGGCAGCGGCTGCACGTGCTTTGTCGATTACATTGAGCATTTCATATGGGGATAAAAACTGACCTTTTTTGAAATTCACTGGCTTACCACTTTGTGCGCAAGCCCTGATGAAATCAGTTTGTCTACATAAGAATGCTGGCGTTTGAAGTACATCTACTACTTTAGAGACTGGTGCAATTTCACTAATGTCGTGAATATCAGTCAACACGGGTACACCAATATCGCGTTTAACGCGTGCCAGAATTTCCAGCCCTTTTTCCATGCCTAGACCACGAAAAGAAGTCCCTGATGAACGATTGGCTTTATCAAAAGATGATTTGTAGATAAACGGGATGCCTAGTGAGCTAGTCATTTCTTTAAGCTCGCCTGCAATATCCAAGGCAGATTGCTCAGACTCAATAACGCAAGGTCCCGCAATCAAAAAGAAACGGTGATTTAATCCGACATCAAAACCACACAGCTTAAATGCACTCATATCAATCTCCTAGGCTGCTTGCTGAATAGTGGCATTTTGATGGACCAATGACGCTTTGATGAATGCGGAAAATAATGGGTGGCCATCCCGCGGTGTTGAGGTGAACTCAGGATGAAACTGCACACCAAAGAACCAGGGATGCATTGAGCTAGGCAGCTCCATCATTTCAGGCAGAGACTCATTGGGTGTTCTAGCAGAAATAATTAAGCCAGAGTGCTCAAGACGAGGGACATAAATATTATTGACTTCATAACGATGGCGATGACGCTCGTTTACTTCAGCTCCGTAGATTTCATGAGCTAAAGTGCCTGCTTTTACTGGGCAGCGCTGTGAACCTAATCGCATCGTTCCACCCAGATCGGATTCATTAGTGCGCTTCTCAACACGACCTTCGCGATCAACCCATTCTGTAATGAGAGCAACAACTGGACTCTCGGTCTCGGGGTCAAACTCGGTACTGTTGGCCTGAGCAATATTAGCAACATGACGGGCAAATTCGATGACTGCCAGTTGCATGCCTAAGCAAATACCTAGATAGGGAATGTTGTTTTCGCGGGCATAACGAATAGCGGCAATTTTGCCCTCAGTGCCACGCTTACCAAAGCCGCCTGGCACCAAAATGGCATCTAAACCCGTAAGGCAATCGATGCCATCTTTCTCAATTACCTCAGAATCAATGTAATTGATATTGACGCGCGTGTGATTGTGAATACCCGCATGACGCAAAGCTTCAATGAGTGACTTGTAAGACTCTATCAACTCAACATACTTGCCGACCATACCGATGGTGACTTCATGCTGTGGGTTAGCTAATTCATAAACTAACTTGGCCCAAACAGATAAATCTGCTGGCTTTGCTTGAATATCGAGTTCACGACAAATCAAATCATCCATGCCCTGGGCCTGGAGCATCTCGGGAATCTTGTAAATAGTATCTACATCCCAAACTGAAATCACTGCTTCTTCGCGCACGTTTGAAAAGAGAGATATCTTTGACCGCTCGTCTTCAGGAATTGGGCGATCAGCTCGGCACAACAAGACTGTAGGCATGATGCCAATTTCACGAAGCTTTTGTACAGAGTGCTGCGTCGGTTTTGTTTTTAGTTCTCCGGCACTGGCAATATAAGGAACTAAAGTGAGGTGCACAAACGCGCAACTATGCTTTGGTAGGCGAATACTCATCTGGCGCGCCGCTTCAAGGAAAGGCAAAGATTCGATATCCCCTACCGTGCCACCAATTTCGCAAATAGCAATGTCAGCATTGCCATCATGACTTGCTTTAGCGCCCCGCTCTACAAACGCCTGAATCTCATTGGTAATGTGTGGAATAACCTGAACAGTTTTACCAAGGTACTCACCGCGACGTTCTTTACTGATTACTGATTCATAGATCTGACCAGTAGTGAAATTATTACTTTTACGCATCTTTGCCGATACAAAGCGCTCGTAATGACCCAGATCAAGATCCGTTTCAGCGCCATCTTCAGTAACAAAGACTTCACCATGTTGAAGCGGGCTCATGGTCCCAGGGTCAACGTTAATATAGGGGTCTAATTTTAGGAGGGTGACTTTCAGGCCGCGGGATTCGAGAATCGCGGCAAGCGAGGCAGCTGCGATTCCTTTCCCTAAAGAAGAAACCACACCACCAGTGACAAAAACGTATTTGGTCATCGCTTAAGCTCTGTTGGAAAAAGTAATTATAACGATAGCGACTGTGTAATCAAAAAATCTTCCGCCCTCTCAATGACACAAAGGCTGCGCTGGGTTGTTCTTGATTGTGAGACCCTATTTTTTATCTTTTGTAATTATGGAAGACCTTTCCCAGAAGAGCTCACTCAAAAGTAAGGCTCTCTTTCCCCTGCTTACAGAACACAATAAATCGAAAAATTGACATTAGAATCAACTAAATAACTTGTAAATGCTTAAATTTTAAGCATTTTGGAGTATTTTGATAATTAAGTCTTATATAAGACATGAATTAGGAATTACAATAGGAATCTAGGGGACAACACCCTGCTTAGCCTTACTGTTGATAACTCTTACCCAATAGGAAACACGATGCTAGAAGCTTACAACGCCCAAGTTGCTGAACGCGCAGCCCTAGGAATTCCAGCCCTGCCCCTGACAAAAGATCAAACTGCCGAGTTGGTTGGTTTGCTCAAAAATCCTCCAAAAGGTAAAGAGGCGGAGCTAGTTGAGCTCATAACAAATCGCGTACCTGCTGGCGTTGATGAGGCAGCTAAAGTAAAGGCGGAATTTTTAGATGCCGTTGCCAAAGGGCTTGAGAAATCCCCTCTGATTTCACGCATCAAAGCAACTGAGCTCCTAGGAACCATGCTTGGTGGTTACAACATTAAGCCTTTGGTTGAGTTATTGACCGATGCTGAGTGTGCTGCGGCTGCCGCTGCAGCTCTCAAGAAAACCCTGCTGATGTTTGATTATTTCCATGATGTTCAAGAATTGGCAGAAAAAGGAAATGCTGAAGCTAAGGGCGTTCTACAAAGCTGGGCTGATGCTGAGTGGTTTACCAGTCGCCCTGCCGTTCCAGAAAGCATGAAGCTCACTGTTTTCAAAGTTACTGGCGAAACCAATACTGACGATCTGTCTCCAGCCCCTGATGCTTGGAGCCGTCCAGATATTCCATTACATGCGACCATCATGTTGAAAAATCCCCGTCCAGGTATAGAACCAGACGAGGTAGGTATTCGTGGCCCAATGAAACAAATTGAAGTACTGCAGAAAAAAGGCAATCAAATTGCTTACGTAGGTGACGTAGTTGGAACCGGATCTTCACGCAAGTCTGCGACGAATTCAGTACTCTGGTGGACCGGTCAAGATATTCCCTTCGTTCCAAACAAGCGTTTTGGTGGTGTTTGCTTAGGTACGAAAATTGCCCCAATTTTCTTTAACACCATGGAAGATGCTGGCGCACTGCCTATTGAGCTAGATGTCTCCGATATGAATATGGGCGATGAAATTGAGTTGCGCCCATTCGAAGGCAAGGCCTTTAAAAATGGTAAAGAAATTGCATCCTTTTCCCTGAAGTCTCCAGTCATTCTCGATGAAGTGCAAGCTGGTGGACGTATTCCTTTGATCGTAGGTCGAGGACTCACTGCAAAAGCACGCGCTGCACTGGGTTTACCTGCATCAACAGTATTCAGAATTCCGGTCAGCCCTCCAGATAATAAAAAAGGTTTCAGCTTGGCTCAGAAAATGGTGGGTCGCGCTTGTGGTCTACCAGAGGGTCAAGGCGTTCGCCCGGGCACTTACTGTGAGCCACACATGACAACTGTAGGCTCGCAAGATACTACCGGCCCAATGACGCGCGATGAATTAAAAGACCTCGCTTGCCTAGGCTTCTCCGCTGATTTAGTAATGCAGTCCTTCTGTCATACCTCTGCTTATCCAAAGCCGGTAGACATTCGCACACACCATGAATTACCAGCCTTTATGACCAACCGTGGTGGCGTTTCATTGCGCCCAGGTGATGGCGTGATTCATAGTTGGCTAAATCGCTTGCTAATGCCTGATACTTGCGGCACTGGTGGAGATAGCCACACCCGTTTTCCAATCGGAATCTCATTCCCTGCGGGTTCAGGCTTAGTTGCCTTCGCAGCCGCTACCGGTGTGATGCCATTGGATATGCCAGAGTCCGTATTGATTCGCTTTAAAGGCAAGATGCAACCTGGCATTACTTTGCGCGATATGGTTAATGCAATTCCCCTGTACGCAATCAAAAAAGGTTTATTGACTGTTGAGAAACAGGGCAAGAAAAATATTTTCTCTGGCCGCATTTTAGAGATCGAAGGTTTGCCTGATCTAAAAGTTGAGCAAGCATTTGAATTGTCTGATGCCTCTGCTGAACGCTCTGCCGGTGGTTGCGCAGTGCAACTAAGCAAGGAGCCAATCATTGAATATATGCGCTCTAACATTACTTTAATGAAGTGGATGATCGCTAATGGCTACGAAGATAGGCGTACTTTAGGTCGCCGCATCAAGGCAATGGAAGCATGGATTGCTAAGCCTGAATTACTCAAGGCTGACGCCAATGCTGACTATGCTGAAATCATCGAAATTGATATGGATGATATTAAGGAGCCGATTTTGGCTTGTCCTAACGATCCAGATGATGTGAAATTCTTGTCCGAAGTTTCTGGTGAGAAAATTGATGAAGTATTTATTGGCTCTTGCATGACCAATATTGGCCACTTCCGTGCTGCCGGCAAGGTTCTTGAAGGCAAAACAGATATGCCGACGCGTTTGTGGATTGCCCCTCCAACCAAAATGGATCAAATGATTTTGACTGAAGAGGGTTACTACGGCATCTTAGGTCGTACGGGCGCCCGCATGGAAACCCCAGGTTGCTCACTTTGTATGGGTAATCAGGCGCAGATCCGCAAAGGCTCTACTGCCGTTTCAACATCCACACGCAATTTCCCCAACCGCTTAGGTATTGATACACGAGTTTATTTGGCTTCTGCTGAACTTTCTGCGGTTGCAGCACTCTTAGGTCGCTTACCTACCCCGAAGGAATACTTCGAACAAGTGGAGTCATTGAATGCTAAAGCTGGTGAAGTTTATAAATATATGAACTTCGACAAGATTAAGTCATTCAGTGATGTTGCTGATACCGTAACAATCTAAGTCTCAATCAACCCAAAATATTGGGAAGCAAAAAGGCGATCAGTTGATCGCCTTTTTCTTATCTTTATTTTTATTAAATGAACAATTTATTTTCTTGATTGGCGTTTTCGCGATTTAGGCCAGAAGCCCACGAATTGGTGGGCAAACCCGTCTTCTCTTGAATGAGCTTAGCGCGTTTAGACACTTCTTTCCACTCCACATCTAATTGCGGACCTTTGAAAGCCATCGCTACAACATTGCAATCATGAGACTCCGGGAACAAGAGCACTCGATTATCAAAAGCCTCGCAAATATTATTCAAATTGAGATCAAAGCTCTTGTGCCGCGAAAACAGATTCACCGTCAATACGCCAGGCGACTTCAAAACATCCCGGCAGCCTTTGTAAAAGTCTAGCGAGCTTGCGGCAGGGCCATCACAAATAGCGTCGTACAAATCGACTTGGATGGCGTCAAAATGATTTTGATACTGAGCGTTTTGAACAAACGTCTTAGCATCTATCTGCAGAGTCTTCAGACGACGATCATCATTTGGAGTAGAGAACATGCTCCGAGCAGAAACAATCACAGCGGGATTGAGTTCAACTACTGTCGTTTTTACTGCTGGGCAATAGCGATGGGTAAACTTCGTTAAGGCACCAGTTCCGAGACCCAGTTGCGCAATGCACATCCCTGGCTTAGTTTCTAGAAATAGGAGCCATGCCATCATCTGTTGGTTGTATTCAAGATAAATCTCATCGGGATCCCGAATGCGCATAGCGCCTTGAATCAGCTCACTACCAAAATGAAGGTAGCGAATACCCCCACTCTCAGAAAATGTGACTGGCTCCATGACCAATGATGCATCTGGCATGAATTACTTTGCCCAGACTCTAGCGTTACGGAATAGACGCATCCAAGGGCTAGCACCGTCAGGCGTGCTCAACCATTCCTTTGGCGCCCAACTCATCTGCACGGACCTGAATACACGCTCTGGGTGGGGCATCATGACGGTGAATCGTCCATCAGGCGTAGTAACGCCTGTTAAGCCACCTGGTGAGCCATTGGGATTCAAAGGATAGATTTCTGTAGGGGTGCCTTGGTGGTCCACAAACCGTAGAGTCGCTAAACCTTGGTTTTGAAGTGCAGTTAAATTGCCTTGCTGACTAAAGTTGGCAAAGCCTTCGCCGTGGGCAATGGCAATCGGTAACTGACTACCCACCATGCCTTGCGTAAAAATTGAAGGTGAGGCCATCACTTCAGCCATCACTAAACGCGCTTCATATTGCTCAGACTGGTTACGAGTAAATTTAGGCCAAGCTTCAGCACCCGGAATAATTCCGGCCAAATTACTCATCATTTGGCAGCCATTACATACGCCTAGCGCAAAACTTTCTTGGCGATGAAAGAATGCAGAGAACTGATCACGCAATTGGGTATTAAAGAGGATGGTCTTTGCCCAACCCTCGCCAGCACCTAATACATCTCCGTAACTAAAACCACCACAAGCAACTAGGCCCCGGAAATCAGCTAAGCTTGCTTTACCTGAGAGTAAATCGGACATATGTACATCGTAGCTATCAAAACCAGCCCAGTTCATGGCATAAGCCATCTCTACATGAGAATTAACACCCTGCTCGCGCAAGATGGCAATCTTCGGACGAGCATTTTGATTAATGAATGGCGCAGAAATATCATCTGCAATATCAAAAGTAAGTTTTGGAGACATACCAGCATCAGCAACCTGATCTAGCAAAGAAAATTCGCTATCGGCACAGTCTGGGTTGTCGCGTAGACGAGCAATTTGGTAGCTAGTGTTGGCCCACATCTTTTGCAGGACTTCACGGGGCTCTGCAAAAATATTTTTTGCATCACGCCAAATTTCAATACGACCAGTGGTGTTTGGTTTGGCAATGACGTGGCTATAGGCGCTAAGACCAAGCTTGCGAAGCACTGTAAATACCACATCACGATCCGCCTTGCGAATCTGAATAACTGCACCGAGCTCTTCATTAAACAATGCGCGTAAAGTTTGCTCGTGACGTAGACCAGAGACTTGATCAGCCCAGTTTTTTGCATCACCCCAATCGGGCTCCTGTCCAACGTCAACTGCAATCATGTCAACATTCATAGAAATGCCAACGTGGGATGCAAAAGCCATTTCGACGATGCAGGCAAATAGCCCGCCATCTGAGCGATCGTGATACGCCAGTAAACAATCTTCCTTACGCAGCTCAATGATGGCCGAAGCGAGGGCTTTGAGATCTTCCGGATGGTCGACATTAGGTGTCGATTTTCCAGATTGATTGAGAACTTGAGCCAAGATGCTTCCGGCCATACGATTCTTACCACGACCCAAATCAATCAGAATCAATTCGGTTTCTAGTGGAGCACCAGACTCGTCTTGAAGTTTGAGCAAGGGCGTTGTCGTTTTACGAACATCTTGAACTGCTGCAAAGGCAGAAATGATCAATGAAACTGGGGATATCACCTTCTTATCCTGGTTACCTTCTTGCCACGCGGTAGCCATAGATAAAGAATCCTTGCCAACCGGAATCGAAATCCCTAAAGCTGGGCATAAATCCATGCCGATAGCTTTAACCGAGTCATAGAGCTTTGCATCCTCACCTGGAGCACCGCAGGCTGCCATCCAGTTGGCAGAGAGCTTGACATCTTCCAGGCGACGAATATCGGCAGCCAGCAAATTAGTAAGCGCTTCACCAACCGCCATTTTGGCTGCAGCAGGTGCATCGATAACAGCCAGTGGAGTCCGCTCGCCCATACTCATTGCTTCACCACGATAACCCTGGTAATCCATCAGCGTGACTGCGCAGTCAGCTACCGGAACCTGCCAAGGACCTACGAATGGATCACGAGCATTGAGACCGCCAACGGTACGATCACAAATGGTGATCAAAAAAGACTTACTAGCAACGGTGGGTTGCTGCAAAACCCAAGCGATACATTGAGCTAACTCGGCATCAGTAACATTGAGTTCATCAAAATTTTGAGTAACGCGTTCGACATCACGATGCATCCGTGGTGGTTTGCCGAGCAACACTTCCATTGGCATATCAATTGGCAATGAAGCATCGCTATCAGCAATCTCTTTACTATCCGAAAGCTGGAGTTGGCGCTCTGTAGTCGCCTCGCCCACTACCGCAAACGGACAACGCTCACGTTCACAGAGGGACTGGAATAAATCTAAGTCATGAGCGTCGATAGCCAATACATAACGCTCTTGAGACTCGTTACACCAGATCTCTGCTGGACTCATACCACTTTCTTCCAGTGGTACTTTACGAAGTTGAAATTGTGCACCCAGGCCGGCACCATCTGCAAGCTCTGGGAATGCATTAGATATGCCGCCGGCTCCAACATCATGAATCGAGACAATTGGGTTCTTGTGACCCATAGCAATGCAAGAATTAATTACTTCTTGTGCACGGCGTTCCATTTCAGGGTTACCACGTTGTACAGAGTCAAAATCCAAGTCAGCTGTGTTGGTCCCTGTTGCAACCGAACTACCAGTGGCGCCGCCCATACCAATACGCATGCCGGGACCACCTAATTGAATAAATAAATGCCCGGCTTTAATCTGCCCCTTGGCGGTATGAATGGAATCAATACTACCGATACCGCCCGCAATCATGATGGGCTTGTGATACCCGCGACGAACGCCATCTAAGGTTTGCTCAAATACGCGGAAATAACCACCCAGAATTGGACGACCGAATTCATTATTAAAAGCGGCGCCACCCAAAGGACCGTCAATCATGATCTGTAGAGGCGTAGCAATACGCTCAGGCTTGCCATATTTCTCGGACTCCCAAGGCAGATCGGTGCCCGGGATATTGAGATTAGAAACCGTGAAGCCAGTAAGACCAGCCTTTGGTCGACCTCCAACTCCAGTAGCACCCTCATCGCGAATTTCGCCACCCGCTCCAGTAGATGCCCCAGGAAAGGGAGCAATTGCAGTCGGATGATTGTGTGTCTCTACCTTCATTAAGGTATGTACTAAACGCGTATCTTTTTCATAGAGGTGATTTGGACCTTTTGGAGCCCAAGTCTCTGACTCACAACCTACCATGACAGCAGAGTTATCAGAATAGGCAACGATGGTGCCTTCAGGTTGAAGCTGATGGGTATTGCGAATCATTGCAAACAAGGATTTTTCTTGATCATCACCATCAATTGACCAAGTAGAGTTAAAAATCTTATGACGGCAATGCTCGCTGTTGGCTTGAGCAAACATAATCAGCTCGACGTCGCTCGGGTTGCGCTCTAAACGGAGGAAATTTTCAACGAGATACAGCACCTCATCTTCTGAAAGCGCCAATCCTAATTCTTGATTGGCTTTATCTAAGGCTGCCCTGCCTTCAGTAAGAACCGGAATACGTACAAATGGTCGATCGGGAAGTGACTGATATAGATCACTTGCATGCGAAGAATCAGTAATGACTGCTTCAGTCATCCGATCATGCAGCTCTGCTAGTACTAGTTGCTCTTGTACTGGGCTGAGCAGTTTTTTGCTTTGCCATCCGTACTGAATGCCACGCTCAATCCGCAAAACATCGAGTCCGCATTGACGAGCAATATCAGTTGCTTTGCTGGACCATGGCGAAACAGTACCAAAGCGAGGGATCGCAATGGCGGACTGTCTCTCAGAAGATTTACTAAATAAGGAGCTCGCTACCTTCATTCGCGATTCGAAGGGCTGCCCATAAGTCAGCAGACTTTCGAGAACACCTTGATCTTTAGGGTTGAGTTCAGACTCTGTCCAAATGAAATGAAGGTATTGAGCCTCAATAGACTCAAGTTGAATTCCTTGGGCGGCGAGCGAAGCTAAAAGTCGCTGTTGGCGAAAGGCTGAAAGGGCATTTGCCCCGGGCAAGCAACAGAATGATGGCATCCCTAGATTATAAGGTTTTGATTAAGCCAAGCGCCCGCCTTGTAGACTTAATTGACGACCACACCGTGCAGCCAAGGCTGGATCATGGGTGACCAAAACTAGTGTTGAGGAATTCTCTCGATTTAACTCAAAAAGAAGCTCAATCACCTTATTTCCACTGGCCTCATCAAGACTTCCAGTTGGCTCATCGGCAAAAAGGATGGCTGGTTTATTAATAAATGCCCGAGCCAGAGCCACACGTTGTTGCTCGCCACCAGAGAGAGTTCTAGGAAAATGATTTGCTCTTTCGGCTAGTCCAACCTTTTCAAGCCATTTCTCAGCTGATTGTTTTGCCTCCAATTGGCCATCTCCCGCAATTTCTAGAGGAAGCATCACATTTTCCAGCGCCGTTAAATGAGGCAATAATTGAAAGGATTGGAATACAAAACCAACGAACTGACCCCGCAAACGTGCCCTTCCATCCTCATCCAGGAGATTGAGGTTTTGCCCCATTAAATCAATTTGTCCATGCGTTGGAAGATCTAAACCAGCCAATAAGCTTAACAAAGTGCTTTTGCCAGAGCCAGAGGCGCCGATGATCGCTACACTCTCTCCCCGCTCAATCTCGAAGCTAATGTCGTGCAAAATAGCAAGATCACCATCGGTCGTATTGACTAGCCTGCCTACTTGATTGGCAACTATAGATTTAGACTGCTTGTTCATGTTGAAAATTTTCTAGAATTGAAAAATGCAAATTCAGCCTTTATTAGCCAATAAATTCATTACAGCCCTATTTTGCCTCTTAATGAGTTTTTGCTCTTGGGCTCAAACAAATCCAGTGATCCTGGTTTTGGGGGATAGCCTCTCTGCTGAGTATGGCCTTCCCCGCGGCACAGGTTGGGTCACTCTATTGGAGAGGCAGCTTCAGAATGAAAAAAGCCCTTGGACCGTTTTTAATGCCAGCATCAGCGGAGAAACTAGTTCAGGCGGACTGACGCGATTACAGCAACTTCTAAACCAAAAGAAGCCAGGAATTGTCATGATCGAGCTGGGAGCAAATGATGCTTTGCGCGGACTCCCACCAGCCCAAACCGAAGCCAATCTGCGCAAGATGATTCAAATGAGCAAAAAAATAGGTGCACGGGTATTGCTGTTTGGAATTCAAATCCCCTCAAATTACGGTCAGAATTACACCACCCAATTTAAGGAGATTTATCCTAAATTGCAATCTGAAGAGCGTATTGAATTGCTGCCATTTTTTTTAGAAGGCGTTGCTACTAAAGCACAGTATTTTCAAGCAGATCGTTTACACCCCAATGAAGAGGCACAGCCCATCCTCTTTAAAAACGTATGGGGCTCAATGGCCCCATACAGTAATCTTCTAAAGAAATCGCCTTAGTAATTACTTGGTAATTAACTACCCGCACTACCGGAATTGGCTTGCTTAAGGGAGTTAATCACCTTTACGTTAGCACCATTACGCCAGTAGCTCATAAAGCCGGCAAATTCAGATTGTGCTGCTAGTGACTGAATCTGTTGCGCTTGAGCCTTGTGAACTTTCGCATCTGCTGCAGGAGGCTGACGAACTTGATCGATACGATAAATCGTAGTACCAACACCAGGGTTGGCAACAGAAACCAGGGCTGGTAATTTATCCGGGCTAATTGACATGATCTCATCCATGGATGAACCGACGAGATTGCCCGGCTTATTCCGAGAGATCCAATTGGCACTGCTAAATCCAGCGGAGTTCTTGGGATCCTTCTCTAGAGCGGCCAATTTTTCATCGGCTGTGGCAATTGCTAATTTCTCAGCAGCGCGCTGAGTAACTTGACGTTTTACCTCAGCAGCAACATCTGGATAAGGCAAGATTTGCGCCGGATGCAATGTTACAACACGTGCAGATACAAATACACCTGGAGATAATTGCATGGCTTCAGTATTACGTTTATTCCTCAAAGCTTCATCACCATACAGAGACTGTACCAACTTGGGATTAGCCAAAGGGTGATCCTTAGTTACGCCGGTAGCGCCACCGCGTGTAACACCTTTCTGAGATTGGATGCTGAGCTTCAGTTTGTCCGCAGCCGGCTTCAAGCTGTCCGCTTGATCATAAGTGATGTTGGCAAACTGATCCGCCTTCTCGTTAAAGACTTTGGAGTCTTCTTTTGGATCGGCTCTCAGAACAATATACTCAACATCAATATATTCAGGACGCTCAAAAAGCTTAGAATTAGCTTCATAAAAAGCCTGCAGCTCTTGCAGGCTGGGATTTACTTTAGCCAAGTAGTCTTTGGCATTAAATTGCAGAGTCTGAACCTGTCTCTCTGTTTCATACAGGGAGGAAATGATTTCAGACAGCTTGGGGCTGGACAGTTCGGTTCGAGCAACAGAGTTCACCAACTGTTGGATCTTCAGATCAAAGCTTTGACCAGCATAGAACTGCTCTTCATTCATGCCATTGCTTGCTAGCAATTGTTTAAAGCGTGCATCATCAAATGAGCCATCTTGGCGATACAAAGCACGAATTTGTGGAATCTTTTGCAAGCTATTGACGAGCTCCTGCTTACCTACTTGTAAGCGTAAATCGCTGACTGCAAATCCTAAGACACGCTGCTGGAGTAACTCATTCAGAATAGCTTGACGAAAAGGCAGGCTCTGAGCAATCTGCAAATTCCCACCAACACGCTCAGCCTGATGTTTAGCCGCCATGTCCACCTCTTGAGCGGTAATAGGCTTGCCATTCACCTTAACGATGTCGGTCTCTTTATCCATAAATTCGGTGTAACTGGAGACGCCAAACAAAGCAAAGGACGGAACAATAAACAGCAACAGCACAAACTGAAGAATTTTTTGATGCTTACGTACGGAATCAAACATGAATTAATCGCTCGAAAATAAAGTCAATGATGCGAGTGTACAAGGCGCGAGGTCTAGAGGAGCTAGAAAGCCTAATGAAGGAGGAAAACTGCGTTTTGGGAAACTGGTGGGCGCTGACGGGATCGAACCGCCGACATTCTGCGTGTAAGGCAGACGCTCTACCATCTGAGCTAAGCGCCCCAAATTAATACAGACGAGATTGTAACCTAGTGTCGGAATAACGGAGGGATTCTTTATCAAGATGGAGATTAATTTACGGTCCAAATTGACTCAAAATCTCTCAGCATCCCTAAACATTAATGTTTCAAGGCCTCTCCAGAAGAAATTTTCTCACTGGCTTTGCTAGCTTCAGCAGCCTTTTTAGCAAGCTCTTCTGGGGTGGGGTCTAGCAAAGCTACAGGCTTACGCTCTAAAGCAAGCTCCAGTACTTTATCAATCCAGCGAACTGGCACGATTTCGATTGCATTCTTGACGTTATCAGGAATATCAATCAAATCTTTGACGTTTTCCTCTGGAATTAAAGCCAGCTTTATGCCGCCCCGATGTGCTGCCAACAACTTCTCTTTCAGTCCACCAATCGGTAAAACTTCACCGCGTAAGGTGATCTCACCCGTCATGGCGACATCTGAGCGAATTGGAATGCCTGTAAATACAGACACCAAAGCAGTGGTAATCGCAATACCAGCCGATGGACCATCTTTTGGTGTTGCACCATCCGGGAAGTGAATGTGAATATCTTTCTTCTCGAAGGCTTCATCAAGAATGCCAAGTGATCTTGCTCTGGAACGAACCACTGTTTTTGCCGCCTCGACAGACTCTTTCATGACATCGCCAATCGAACCCGTACGAGTAATTACACCCTTACCAGGCATAACAGCTGCTTCAATCGTGAGAAGATCACCACCCACCTCTGTCCACGCCAAACCAGTTACCTGACCCACTTGATTCTCTTTTGCGGCGAGACCAAAGTCATACATCTTCACAGATAAGAATTTCTCTAGGTTGCCAGCATTCACAGTAACTGGAGCAGCTTCCTTTTTGAGCAGAAGTAACTTGACGACCTTACGGCAAATCTTGCTGATTTCTCGCTCTAAAGAACGAACGCCAGCCTCACGCGTGTAGTAACGAATCATGCTGCGCACAGCACTTTCCTCAATCTTCAGCTCATCCTTTTTGAGGCCATTATTTTTAATCTGCTTAGGGATTAAATAATTGGTAGCAATGCTAGTCTTTTCATCTTCTGTGTAGCCAGCCAAGCGAATAATCTCTAGACGGTCCAACAGTGGGCCAGGAATATTCAAAGAATTGGAGGTGGCAACAAACATCACATCCGACAGATCAAAGTCGACTTCAACATAGTGATCTTGGAATGTATGGTTTTGCTCAGGATCTAACACCTCCAGCAACGCACTCGCAGGATCGCCACGGAAATCCATACCCATCTTGTCAACCTCATCCAAGAGGAATAAAGGATTGCGGACACCAACCTTAGTTAAGCTGGAAAGGATCTTTCCAGGCATCGAGCCAATATAGGTACGACGATGCCCACGAATTTCAGACTCGTCGCGTACACCGCCCAAAGCCATGCGAACAAACTTACGATTGGTTGCACGAGCAATAGATTGACCCAAGGAAGTTTTGCCAACACCTGGGGGACCAACCAAACAAAGAATTGGAGCCTTCACACGATCGACACGTTGCTGAACCGCGAGGTACTCTAAGATGCGCTCTTTTACCTTATCCAAACCGTAATGATCTTCATCCAATACTTTTTCAGCATTAGTCAAATCGTTATTGATCTTGGTTTTTTTCTTCCAAGGAAGATTGACCAAGGTATCAATGAAATTCCGAATCACGGTGGCTTCAGCAGACATAGGTGACATAAGCTTGAGTTTTTTCAGTTCAGACTCTGCCTTCTTTAAGGCTTCCTTAGGCATGCGAGCAGCCTTGATTCGTTTTTCTAGCTCCTCAAGATCAGCACCCTCCTCACCTTCGCCCAACTCTTTTTGAATCGCTTTAACCTGTTCATTCAAGTAATACTCACGCTGACTCTTTTCCATCTGACGCTTTACACGTCCACGAATGCGCTTTTCTACTTGCAATATATCAATCTCACTTTCGAGATCAGCTAGTAGACTTTCTAAGCGCTGAACAACATCAGTCATTTCTAGTAAGCGCTGCTTTTGCTCAAGCTTGACTGGCAAATGTGCGCAGATCGTATCTGCTAAACGACTAGGATCATCAATACCGCCTAGTGAGGACAGAATTTCTTGAGGAACTTTTTTGTTGAGTTTGACGTACTGATCAAACTGCGCCATGATGGCGCGCCGCAAGGCTTCCGTTTCATGTGCGTCTAATGAGGACATTGCAGTTGGAGTAGCCTCACAACCGAAGTAGCCTTGACTATCTTCAACTTGACTTACCTCAGCACGTTGGATGCCCTCTACCAGGACCTTCACGGTGCCATCAGGAAGTTTGAGCATTTGCAGAATATTGGCAATACAACCAACCTCATAGAGGTCATCAATACCTGGTTCATCCTTAGCAGCCGTCTTTTGGGCTACTAAAAGGACGTTTTTGCCACTCTCCATGGCAGCTTCAAGAGCTTTAATCGATTTTGGTCGACCCACAAACAAAGGGATCACCATATGTGGGAACACCACAACATCTCTTAATGGGAGAAGCGGTAGTTGAATGGGTTCAGAGGGTAGTAACAAGTGGCCAGGCATGGGGCAATTCCTCCAAAATAGTCGTTCCGTAAAAGTCTCTAAAAATGCCGCACTACTACATACGGACACTGTTAATGACTAGGATACTACCTATATGGATGCCAGCTCATGTAAAACAAGGGGTAAATATGCGAAAAAAGAGCAAAAAACTAAGAAAAACTACTGAAAAAACCTAAAAATTAGGCTTTTTTACTCAATTCAGGGGTTTGGTCACCTTGCTTGTAGACCAAAATCGGCTTACCGCCCTCGGCAATCGTGCTTTCGTCGATAACAACCTTTTGGACATTTTTCAGCGATGGCAAGTCATACATGACATCCATCAAGGAGCCCTCCAGAATCGAACGCAAACCTCGAGCACCAGTCTTGCGTGCAATTGCCTTTTTAGCAATGGCAGATAAAGCTACAGGGCGAACTTCGAGCTCAGAGCCCTCCATTGTCAACAGGGCTTGGTATTGCTTTACTAAGGCATTCTTAGGTTCAGTCAAAATCTGAATCAGGGCCGGCTCATCGAGCTGCGCTAGAGTAGCCACCACCGGTAGACGACCAATTAACTCAGGAATGAGACCAAACTTAATTAAATCTTCAGGCTCAACCTCGACCAAGAGGTCACTTACGCCACGATCATCTTTACCTGGTACGGTTGCATTAAACCCGATTCCCGTCTTGGCAGTACGCTGCTGAATGACCTTCTCTAGACCATCAAATGCACCGCCGCAGATAAAAAGAATATTGGTAGTGTCTACCTGCAAGAAATCTTGATTGGGATGCTTACGTCCACCTTGTGGCGGAACCGAAGCCATCGTACCTTCAACCAGTTTTAACAAAGCTTGTTGGACACCCTCACCCGATACATCGCGGGTAATTGAAGGGTTATCTGACTTACGAGAAATCTTATCGATCTCATCAATGTAGACGATACCGCGCTGTGCTTTTTCTACGTTGTAATCGCAGGCTTGCAACAGCTTTTGAATAATATTTTCAACATCTTCGCCAACGTAACCCGCTTCAGTTAGCGTTGTTGCGTCAGCCATAACAAAAGGCACATCGAGCATGCGCGCCAAAGTCTGCGCTAACAATGTTTTGCCAGAACCCGTTGGGCCGATGAGCAGGATATTACTCTTAGCGAGCTCGACCCCGTCTACCATTGCTTTAGCGGGAACTTTAGTTTCTTTTTTATCGACAGCTTTATCGCTAGCCTCAATAGCCTTGCCGTCTTTATCCAACTTCACCTGCTTTGGCTTGGGCAAATACTTCAAACGCTTGTAATGGTTGTAAACGGCTACAGCCAGAGTCTTCTTAGCATGATCTTGTCCGATAACGTATTGATCTAAGTTTTCACGAATCTGATGAGGCGTTGGCAAAGAGTCATCGCCATCTACTTTAGGAAGCTTTGCTAGCTCTTCTTGAATGATGTCGGTACAAAGTTCGATGCACTCATCGCAAATAAAAACGGAAGGCCCAGCGATGAGCTTCTTAACCTCATGCTGACTCTTGCCACAAAAAGAGCAATAAAGAATCTTGTCTGTACTGCTGGGAGTGTTTGTATCGCTCAAGGTAGATTATAGAAATGGGTGCTGTATTAAGGACGCTTATCGATCACTTTGTCAATCAAGCCGTACTCTTGGGCTTGATCAGCAGACATGAAATTATCACGGTCGGTATCTTTAGCGATCGTTTCAATCGATTGGCCTGTGCGGTCAGCCAAAATTTTATTCAAGCGCTCACGTAAGTAAAGAATTTCACGAGCTTGAATTTCAATATCAGAAGCTTGTCCACGTGCACCGCCTAATGGCTGATGAATCATTACACGAGAATTTGGCAATGCATAGCGCTTGCCCTTCTCACCGGCGCACAACAAGAAGGCGCCCATACTAGCAGCCATGCCCATACATAAAGTACTGACATGTGGCTTGATAAATTGCATTGTGTCGTAGATTGCTAAACCTGCTGATACAGAACCACCAGGAGAGTTGATATAGAGAGAGATCTCTTTATCTGGATTTTCACTCTCTAGGAATAAAAGCTGGGCAATGACCAGATTTGCAGTCTGATCATTAACTTCACCAACTAAGAAAACTACGCGCTCTCTTAGTAAGCGAGAGTAAATGTCATAGGCCCTCTCACCTCGACCAGAGGTTTCAATCACCATGGGAACTAAACCCAAACCTTTGGGCTCTAAATTCTCAGACTGGAAATGATTCTGGTTCATGTGATCGTACCTTTATTTAATGAATTCTAAAACTTAATTGAGTTTACTGAGTTCTTCGAAAGTAATCGCTTTGTCAATCACTTTAGCTTGCGAAGTGAAATACTTGATCACGTTATCCTCCAGCACCATGTTCTCAACGTCTTTGAGGCGACTTGGATTGCTATAGAACCATCGAACGACTTCTTTTGGATCTTCGTAAGTCGCAGCCTGCTCATCGATCTCTGCTTTGATCTGATCTGCAGTTGCAGCTAAATTCTGCTGCTTGACTAGATCACTCAAAATAAGACCAAGACGAACGCGCTTGAGGGCTCGTTCAGCAAACATCTCAGCAGGTATAGGCGCATCTTTAGCATTCGGGATGCCACGTTGAATCAAATCTTGACGGGCGGACTCAGCTAGACGCTCTTGCTCTTGAGCAACCAAAGACTTTGGTACATCAAGCTCGCAAATGCTATCTAACTTATCCATTACTTCGCTTTTGAGCAAAGAAGTAATGCGACGCTTTGTTTCACGATCAAGATTTTCCTTAACCTCTTCACGCATTTTTGCAACGCCACCCTCTGTAACACCCAAAGACAATGCAAATGCATCATCGATAGCAGGTAAGTGAGCCCAGTTCACTGACTTAACAGTAATCGTGAAATCAGCAGTTTTGCCAGCGACATCTTTACCATGGTAATCAGCTGGGAAACTTAATGGAAAGGTTTTGCTCTCACCTGCTTTGAGGCCAAGGGTAGCTGCCTCAAACTCGGGGAGCATGCGGCCTTCGCCGAGCACGTACTCAAAGTTTTCCGCCTTACCACCATCAAATTCAACGCCATCAATTTTGCCTACAAAGTCGATGACCACTTGATCGCCAGCTTGTGCAGCTGTACTAGTACCGCCATCACCATGGGCTCCGGATTCGCCACGTGGGTGATAGTGAACCTGTTGCTTGCGTAACACATCTAAGGCACGATCGATTTCTGCATCAGAGATAGCCGTTGTGTATCTGGTCACTTCGGCTTTGCTGAAGTCGCCGATTTTTACTTCTGGCAATACTTCAAAGTAGGCATCAAATACAACTTTATCTGCATCTAATTCGCTCTTAGGGTCCAAGCGTGGCTGACCAGCCAACAAGAGTTTTTCATTTTGAGCTAAGTCATAGAACAGTTCGGAAGCTTTATCGAACTGAAGTTCGAAATCCACTTGCATGCCGTATTGCTTTTCGACCATATTCTTAGGCACTTTGCCTGGACGAAAGCCTGGGGCTTTCATGGACTTACCCAATTGAGCCAAACGGGCTTCTCTTGCCTTAGCCAAATCGGCACGAGCGAACTCTAAGGTTACTTTGCGGTCTAATTGACCTAAATTTTCTATCTGCACAGCCATTCTCGTCTCTCAATTGAAAATCTGAATATATGAAGCCCAAGCCAAGTAGCTATCTTGTGGTGCGAGGAGGGGGACTCGAACCCCCACACCATTGCTGGCGTCAGGACCTAAACCTGGTGCGTCTACCAATTTCGCCATCCTCGCGCGAATTCCGCAAACACTACTAAGCTCAAGCTTCACTCTAAAGACCGTAATTCTACAATGCTTGGCGGTTTTGGAGGATATTTAGGCCTTGTACAGCAACGCTACAGCATGGACAGCAATGCCCTCACCTCGACCAAGGTGCCCCAGGGATTCATTTGTTTTGGCTTTGAGGTTCACGTGGCTGGGCGTAACGGCTAAATCTGCTGCAATATTTCGGACCATATCAGGCAAGAAAGCAGCCAATTTGGGCTTTTGGCAAATAATGGTTGCATCTACATTACCTATTTGAAAGCCCACAGCCTGCACTTTTTGCAATGCGGCTCTGAGCAAAATACGGCTATCCATATCCTTAAACTGGGGATCAGTATCCGGAAAAAGTTGGCCAATATCATTCAAGCCTGCGGCCCCTAAGATTGCATCTGTCAAAGCATGAAGCAGAGCATCTGCGTCAGAGTGACCTAATAGACCTTTTTCATTCGGAATATGAATGCCGCCCAAAATTAACTTACGGTCAGCTACCAAGGCATGAACGTCATAACCTTGACCAATTCTAAATTGTGGGATGTGAAGGGTGCTTGTGGTCATTTATTAGCCTGAAGTATTGGCAAGGAATTTACTGTGCTGAAGCTTGCAATAGGGTCTGCATTAGTTGCCAGTCTGCAGGATGGGTTACTTTAAAGTTGCTTGTCGCCCCTTCAACGAGCAGTGGGCTTGAGCCCGCCAACTCCATGGCGCTGGCTTCGTCAGTAATGTCAGCCTCCAAACGAATGCCCTCCTCAATCGCATCATGTAAACGTTTTAAATTAAACATTTGGGGTGTTTGAGCCTGCCATAGATGCACTCGAGAAATTGTTTTCAATGCGCGAGGTGTATTGCCTGCAATGGCTAAGTTGCTATCAGCCATTTTGAGCGTATCGGCTAAAGGCATTGCCAATAAACCACCCTCACCCGACTGGGTGACCACGCCAATGAGTTTTTGAATCAGTGCGGGCGAGATTCCTGGGCGAGCGGCATCGTGGACCAGCACCCAATCATCCTCAGGAATACCCGCCTTGAGCATTGCCGCAAGGGTATTTCTGACAGTTTCTTGGCGTGTGGGCCCGCCGCTTGCAATGAATTTCACGCAAGAGAGATTATTGGTGAGGGTGCTGAAAATCGGGTTATCCATAAAACTTGGACTCACACCTACCCAAATGGATTCAATCTTAGGGGTATTGATAAAGGCTTCCAGAGCATAAGCCAGCATCGGCTTGCCTGCAAGCTCCTGAAACTGCTTAGGCAAAAGTCCGCCAAGTCTTGAACCCGTTCCAGCTGTCGGGAGCAAGGCGTGACATTGGCGCAAAGATGACGAAGATTGAATTCCTGAATCCATACCTGATTCTATAATGAGCCTAGATGTCTGATGGATTAAAACTAGCACCCCCTATACCTGCGCCGCGGGCTGGGCAGCGCTTTACCTTTTCAGGCCTAGTTGGCTCTGCAGATGCTGCCCTCATTGCCCAATCCGCCCTCCGCTACCGCTCAAAATTCTCAGTCATGGTGATTTTTTGCGCTCAGGCGCAAGAAGCTCAGCGACTTTTAGAGGAAATTCCTGCCTTTGCGCCACAGCTTAAGACACGCCTACTCCCCGATTGGGAGATTCTGCCGTATGACCATTTTTCTCCGCATCAAGATTTGGTATCTGAGCGCCTAGCGACGCTATATGAATTATTAAATGGTAGCTGCGACATTGTCTTAGTACCAATCACTACAGCCCTACAAAGACTGGGTCCTCCCAACTTTTTATCAGGTCATACTTTTTTCTTTAGGCAAGGCGACAAGCTCAATGAGGCAGCACTAAAGCTACAGCTACAACAAGCCGGATATGATCCGGTGAGCGCAGTTATGCGCCCTGGTGAATACAGTATTCGCGGAGGCTTGATTGATCTATTCCCCATGGGCTCCAGCTTGCCGTATCGCCTCGATCTCTTTGGTGATGAGATAGAGCAAATACGAGCTTTCGATCCCGATACCCAGCGTAGCTTGTATCCAGTTAAGGAAGTGCGCCTCTTACCGGGCCATGAATTTCCGTTTGACGATGCGTCACGCACCGCCTTCCGTGGCCGCTGGCGTGAAGTATTCGAGGGTGATCCGACGCGTTGCTCCATCTACAAAGATGCCAACTTGGGTATTCCGAGTGCCGGCATTGAGTCTTATCTTCCCCTCTTCTTTGAAGAGTCCTCCAGCGTGTTTGATTACTTCCCGCGCTCAGGTGATCCAGTATGGATTGTGAGTACTGGTGATGTCGAAGAAGCGATTAAGAGTTTTTGGAAAGATACACTTTCTAGATATGAATTTTTAAAACACGATCTTGATCGCCCTATTCTTCATCCCTCTGAATTATTTCTGGATGTAGATCAATTCTTTACTGCAACTAAATCCAACGCAAGATTAGGGCTAGAAAAAGAAACAAAAGAACCGCCACAATTTTTAGCGGTACCAGATTTAGCAGTACATCGGAGAGATACTGATCCAATAAATCGACTGCGAGCTTTAGTTTCTCAAGAAAAAGTGCGCATACTGATTTGTAGCGATAGCAATGGCCGCAAAGAATCTATTCGCCAGCTATTTGAAGAGAGTAATGCGATCGCCGGTCAAAATGGACGACCTCTTTACTCGCTAAAACCTGAAAGCTTCGAGGGTGTTGCTGATTTCATCAAGAGCGATGCTTTGTTTGGGCTGGTTACCGCCCAACTATTTAATGGTTTTACTTGGCCTTCTGAGAACCTCATCATCGTTACAGAGGCCGAGCTGTTTACTACAACAGCGCGCCAGCGACGTAAGGGCAAGGTAAGCGAGAGTGCTGATCCCGATATGTTGTTCAAGGATTTATCTGAACTCAAAATCGGTGATCCCGTAGTACATTCCGACCATGGTATTGGCCGTTACCAGGGTTTAGTGCTGCTGAATTTAGCGCCCCCCAAGGAAGAGCCTATTTTTGAAGAGTTCTTGCACCTAGTCTATGCCAAAGAGGCTACCCTGTACGTGCCTGTGCAGCAACTACAGATGGTCACGCGCTATGCAGGTTCTGATCCTGACTCAGCACCATTACATCAACTCGGTAGTGGGCAGTGGGATAAAGCAAGACGCAAAGCTGCACAACAAATTCGAGATACCGCTGCAGAACTATTAAGCCTCTATGCAGCCAGAGCGATTCGCAAGGGTCACGCTTTTGAATTCTCAGCTCATGATTACGCTGCTTTTGCAGAAAGCTTTGGCTTTGAAGAGACGCCAGATCAAGCCAATGCGATTGCTGCAGTCATTGGTGACATGACGAGTGGCACCCCCATGGATCGTTTGGTGTGTGGTGACGTAGGCTTTGGGAAAACTGAAGTTGCTCTACGTGCCAGCTTCGTTGCAGTCATGGGCGGCAAACAGGTAGCCATATTAGCCCCAACCACATTGCTCGCTGAACAACATGTTGCCA